>NC_007796.1:1288995-1611244 GCF_000013445.1 Methanospirillum hungatei JF-1 | reverse complement strand
TTGCCCTGGTATGTATATCTGATATATCCTTCCTTTTGTGCTATTATGTCCTGAATAAATGGCAGACTATTCATACTCTTGCCAGCTTCAGTCGGATGGATAATCGCGTCTCCTTTACTATCCACCACAAATACGTATCCGTTTTGACCGATCTTCTTGTTCCTTATCTGGTCTTCAAGCAGACCTATGGTGGATTTTTCTTCAACTCCAACAAAGAGGATACCGATAATATCATTTGACTGGTCCCTGATGGGTTCATATGCGGTGATATATTTTTTCCCTACCACGACTGCAGTTCCATAATATGTCTGTCCTTTGTTTATGACTGCATCATATACATTTTGAGCAACAGGGGTTCCTATGGCACGTTTTCCATCCTCACCGATGACATTGGTAGATATTCGGATGGCCTGGTCGCCTTTTTTCTGAAATATCGTGGCAGCTCCACCAAGAAGTCCTTGAACCTCATCAACTATCTCAAAATTATCATTCACTTTGTATGATGAACCAAGGATCATGTTTCCATTGATAATGGTCGGCTGTCCTTTGGCAAAGAAGAGTTCCTTGAGGACATTCAGGTCTGAGTTTACTTTTCCCTGAGTAAGACCATACACGGTATTTGTTGCCTCTCTGATATCCTCGTTCTGGGTATCCAGATTAAGATGAAGACTCTCCTGTATTGCTGTTTCAGCACAGTTATACGCGATAAATCCCAGTGCCAATGTGGGAATAATGACAAGAATCAGGCAAATCAGGGTAATTTTCTTTCCGATTGTGGCATTATTCAGCCAGTCAGTAATTTTTAATCGTATATTCATACCAAAATCACACAACTTAAATTTTGGATATGAGTGAAAAAGAAAAGATGGAAAATGGGGATCGATATAGATAAATTTATATATCGGTTGAGATCTATAGCTTGTTTCCTGGGTAAGATCGATTGGATCTGATGGATGGTCCCTTATATGAATTGAAGCGTAGAAAAAAAAGCTGAAAGATGAATGGGGAACTGGTCAGATCAGGTGCTGGATTTCATCTTCTGGAAGCCCGGTAATTGTTGCGATTTCTGTAACTGACATTCCCTTCTCTTTCATCCGTTTAAGGATGGTTGCCATTCCTTCCAGTTTGCCTTCCAATTTTCCTTCTACCCTTCCCTCCAGTAATCCTTCTTTTTTTCCTTCTTCTTTGCCCTCTTTTCTCCCTTCCGCCTTGTATTGGGCAATCCATTTATTGACTCTTTCAGCTAACATGGTTCCTCCCTGAAATGGATTTGATATAGATATATCGTCATCCCTCTTTAATGTATTTTCGAAAAATAATGAAAAATCTCTTCTCATTGAATCCAAATTAGGATCTGTCTGCATCCATCTGTTCAGTCTCGCTCCCAGTTCAAAAAGTTCCAACGGTCCTGATGACTGTTCCAGCCCGAATAAACATGCAGCAAGGTTTCTGACCTCCATAAGATGATGCACTGAAAGTCTCAGTTCATCAATCAGGAGATAAGGAACCGACGGGATGAATCTGCTCACCGGTTTTGGCATCTGAATCGTCTCTCTGATATCATGGGGTACTTTCCATGGGATTTCTCCATTATAGAGGACAATTGGAATAATACCTGGTATCCTCGATGGAACGATCACTCCTGATCGTATCAGATCCTGCCATAAAAGGGCCATATATGACATAATCCTGATTGGCATGGAGTAATCAGGTTTTGACTGGAACTCAATCAGGAGATAAAGAATGAGTGTCCGGTCTCCATAGGCTAGTCTCCAGATGATATCATCTTCCCGTTCCCGGAGGTCATCAGTGACATAACTCCCATTACATCGCTCCAGGGTTGAAAGATCGCAGCCGGATACCAGTTTAGGATCTAGAAATCCCCTGATGAGGTCTGCTATCATCTCAGGATGGCTGAACAATCGTTTGTAAGGATGGTCAGAATCATTCATCCGAATTCGCCTCCTTACCAATAGATCCAAATATATAAATAATTATATATTATTCTCCTGAAGTGCAGGCCATGAATCAGGAAAAATATGTGAGGTAATACTGGCAGGTGATTTCTGATGCGGGTCAAATCCGGGTTTTATAAAGATGCATGATCAGACGGGTACTATGAACGATATGGATGATCTCCCTCACACAATGCGGAGGATGACTGAAGAATCCGGGCAGATCTCTCGGAGTAGCTGATCCAAAAATATTTTATGAGTCTGAAACCCGTGGGAATAACTCTGCCGATGTTTTTGATACTCTGCAGTCGGTCATTCTTATCGGGGTATCGGTTCTGAAAGGAACCTTCAGGCCTCTTTCCAAAGGTTAGGGATTGTATACGAACACCCTGATGGCCGGAACTGCATCGCTCCGTGTCATGGCTTATAAATTTGCCACAAAGCTGGAGCAGGAAGAGCGTTTATAGAACTTCATAATCGAACGTACATGTTCTGAATTTTCTCTGACGCTTTGTATGAACCAACCATTTCCAGGTATTACTTGGTTCCCAAAGTCTTAAGATTCCTGCAGGGAATGATACTTGTTATGGTTCTTTCATCTGTCCCACAATTTTTCGGTCTTATATATGCTCTTATTGCAGTCCCTCTCATCTTTTATCTCTATAAAAAAGGACTTTTCAGACCTGCGGTTCAGATTGTTCTGCTGGTTCTGTCAACCTTGCTTGGGTTTCTTATATTTGCTCCGGTTTTACCATACCAGTTTCAACAGGTTCTTTTTGGTGAAATTCGGAAATTAGGAATGCCCTTAGAAGCCATCTTGTTTTTCCTGTTCCTCTTCATTCTGCTGACTGTAATTGGAGGGAGGGCATATTGTAGTGCAGTCTGTCCTATAGGGGCCATACAGGAGTTACTTTCGAAAGTCCCGACTCCAAAGATAGCGATTCCCTGGAAACGGTCTGTTCTTATCATCCATATTGTTGTTTTTGTGTTATTTGTCTGGTTTGCCCTGTTTTTTCCGAATTTCCAGTTCAAATGTATTGGCATGAAATATTTCTTTTTCCTTGAATATACCTCCGTGAAATTTTACCTGTTTGCAGGTATCATGCTCCTTGGGCTCTTTATCTATCGTCCATTTTGCAGATTTATCTGTCCATATGGGTTATTTCTTACTCTGGCTTCGTATTTCTCACTCATGAGGCTTACCAGGACCGATGCCTGCATCTCCTGTAAACAATGTGAGAAGGTTTGTCCTGTTGGTGAAGCATATGCCGATAGTAATAAGTCGGAATGCTTCCTATGCGGGCGATGCACACAGGTATGCCCGGTAAAAGGGGCATTAGTCTATCAAAAAAGAAAATGATGGCAAATTTCTATTTTTTCAATAAAATCTTCTCATGTAATCAGAATGATGCCGTTATGGAATGTCCCTCTTGTGTTCTGCCAGGGTTCGTGCCAGTCTGATATTATTCATAATCAGTTCTGCAATTAATCCGGCAAGACGGGTGAAAAATTTCATGACTTTGTGACCTGATCATGGTTCCATCGGGGAACCTCGTCTAATGCAGCAAGATATGCTTCCATGTCAAAACCGTATTTCTCTGCCTGTTTTCGGAATAATTCTCTATCGAAAGGCTGATCATCAAAGAGAAACTGACCAACAAAGAGATTAGCCAGATGATGGCCCCCAACTATGACTGGTGTTGCACTATCCCAGAGGTTATTTTTACATTTATAGAGTTTGAACTCACCAGGACTCACACCGGTTGTCAGAATGGTATCACTCTCAATACATTAAAATAAAAAAGGTTACCCTGCAAAGGAACGAGCAGGCATTAAGATAATTGTTCTCCCGTCGACGGTGAGCAGATCCTCTTGTTTCCCGGTAAGGATATACCCCTCTTTCAGATCAAACATCTCCATCGCTTCAAGAAGACCCCTTATTTCCCGGTCTTTATTCCTGCTGGTTACTTCATAACAGACCTGAATTGCTCTGGTGACTTTGGTCTTTTCCTTTACAATAAAATCACATTCATGTTTTTCCCTGAAATAGAATAACTCCCTGTATTTTTTCCGTAACATGATAAATACAAGGTTCTCTAAAAGCCTTCCATAATCTTCAGTAAAACCTGTGGTGTTGGCATATATAAGTCCGTTATCGACAGCGTATACCTTTTTAGGATTGATCTGTCTGCTCTTATGAGAATAACTAAAACGTGGCAGAGTAAAGAGGATGTAGGCATCTTCCAGATGGGAGATATAGGAGGCAATGGTTGTGACCGATCCTATCGCTGAAAAGATCTTTTGTAATTGTGATAGTGTCATCTCCCTGGCGATATTTCCAAGCAGGTACACGGCAATTTCAGTGATGAGTGCAGGATTTTTAATATTGTTACGGTAGATAATGTCTCTTGCAATAATATCCAGAAGCAGGTTTTGTAATACTTCTTCCAGGCCCACTCGGATATACTCCGGGAAGCCTCCTGTGAAGAGGTAGTCATTGAATGAGGTATCAGAATCCTCTTTATGAGTATATTCGAGATATTCCTGATATGAGAAGGGGAATAATTCCAGTCGCAGGTTCCTGCCGGTGAGTTTGGTCCCAAGTTCACGACTCAGTAAAGATGCATGTGATCCGGTGATAATGACTTTCTTTTCAGAATCCAGGAGATGCCGGATATAATATTCCCACCCGGACAGGTTTTGGATTTCGTCAAAGAAATACAGATCATGGAATCCATACTCCTGATGAAATACCTCCTCTAACACTTCATAATCCTGAATAGTAAAATCGATTAGTCGTGGATCTTCAAAATTCAGATAATAGAAGTTTTCCTCCTTTTTCATCATCTGCACAAGAAGTGTACTCTTCCCACATCGCCTTATACCTGAAAGGATGATCGCAAAATTCTGATGAGGATGTATTTTTATAATGTCGTGTCGGATAACTCCTTGATTCCTATTAATTATTGAATTTCTCTGGGATTTGACTATCTTTGTAATGTCATCCCTGAGTATCATAAGTAGTACTCGTATTGAATATTGATTAAATTATCCATTCCCATTGGATAAATTTGTCCATTTCAAATGATCAATAACCTGCGCCTCAATGAAATATAGTACGTGCCTGTCCATGCACTCTATCGGGACTCTATATGCGAACCCATGTGGTTCTGAACCGATATCTATATCCCTTATAAATTTATATCTTCAGATATCGGTCAGGATGGGAATATCATGAATGGAAAAACTCGAACCTCAGACATCGCCTCACTTCAGAATATCCTGGATGCGACTTCTTCCTCAATCCAGATAATCGGACCTGAAGGGGTCTACATTGATTGTAATGCGGCTACGTATGCAATGTTTCGTGCCAATACTGTCGAGGACATCATCGGCAAACCTCCATCGATCCTCTCGCCTGAAAAACAAAGGAATGGGACCGATTCAAATGAGGGGGCTGCACAATTCATCCAGATGGCATTTTCCGGTGAAGTTGTCAGTTTTGAATGGGAACATAAACGGTTAGACGGGTCCATATTTCCCTGTCAGGTAACTCTCCAACTCATTGAATATGAAGGAAAGACCTGTCTTATGGCTACGATTGTTGATATAACCGATGTTGTCGCGCTCAGGAAAAAATCAGAGTTTATTATCGCCAATGCCCCGACTCCGATCATCGATCTCAAACCGGATCTCTCAATAACGTACGCAAACCATGCGTTTGCCGTTCTGACTGATAAATCCATCGAAGAAATTCAGAAGATGAAAGTTACCGATTTTGATGTCCGGAACCGGGCAGGCGGATCCCTTGCTGAAGGGATCGAGACGAAAAGCCAGGTGCATGGGGATCTGGACGCGGTGGTTGCCAGTGGGACTAAACATCTTCAGTATTATTACACGCCATTTTTTGCTGAAGATGGTAACCTCCTCTCGATTTTTGCATATTATATCGATAAGACAGAAGAGAAGAATGCAGTCCGTGATATTATTGCCCTCACTGAACAGTCTCAGGCTGGAAGTCTTGATGCCCGGGTGGATCCGGCACCGTATTCAGGGGAACTCAAACTTCTCATGGAAGGAATCAATGGGACTTTGGACAGCATCATTAGTCCATTGAATGTTGCAGCAGAATATGTAGATCGGATATCAAAAGGCGATCTCCCACCCCGGATTACTGAAGAGTATAACGGGGATTTCAATGAGATTAAAAATAATCTGAATAATTGTATCGATGCGATACACCAGCTGATCAGTGATGCCGGTATGCTCTCAGTAGCGGCAGTCGAAGGTCGCCTTGAAACACGGGCCGATGTAACAAAACACCTGGGAGATTACCGGAAGATTGTTGAAGGGATAAATAATTCTCTGGATGCCGTTATCACACCGCTTCGGGATGCCGGGGCTGTTCTTGAACGGATGGCGGTAAATGACCATACGAAGGCCATGGATGAATCTGCATACCTGGGTGATTTTGTCTCTCTTGCATCGAATATTAATGCTGTCCGTGACCGGGTAAATCACATCGCAGGTTCAATTGAGAAGATCAGTCACGGAGATCTTTCAGAACTTGCAGAGTACCGGCAGATTGGAAGACGTTCAGAACAGGATCGTATCGTTCCTGGTTTTATTAAGGCATTTGAAAACCTTCAGGCATTAACCCGGGATACAACCATGCTTGTCGATGCAGCATCGCAGGGTAACTTTAATGTCCGGGCTGATGTGAGCAGGCATGAGGGTGAATACCGTCGGATTATTGAAGGAATCAATGCGACAGTCGATACGATTGCAGATAAGGTAGCCTGGTTTGAGTCTATTCTTGATGCAATCCCATTCCCGGTTTCTGTTACCGACCTGAACATGAACTGGACATTCCTGAATCCTGCCACGGCTAAGATGGCAAACGTAGACAAAAAACAGGCTATAGGGACTCAGTGTAACCGGTGGAATGCAAATATCTGCCGGACAAAAGATTGCGGTATTGAGTGTCTCAGGGCAGGGAAGAGAGAAACCTTCTTTGAACAGGAAGGAGGATTTTTCAAAGTTGATGTGGGGTATGTTAAGGATGCTTCAGGAAAGGATATCGGACATGTTGAAGTTATTCAGGATATAACCGCAATTAAGAAGGTTGAGAAATATCTTGATGAATCGGTTCGGAATATCTCATACTGCCTTGGTATGTTTGCAAATGGAAAGACCGATTTTGAAGTCCGAATCCCTGAATCAGATCAGTATACTGATGATGTCCGAAAGAAGATCGTTGATCTGACCGTCAATCTTCATCGTGCACGGGATTCCGTGAAAAACCTGGTCGTTCAGGCAAAAAGTCTTGCGAAAGGAGCCATTCAGGGAGACCTGAAAAACCGTGCAGATATCACCCAGGTCACCGGAGATTTTGCAGAGGTTCTGAGCGGGATTAATGATACACTGGAATCTGTCGTCACCCCGGTCCAGGAAGCGATTCGTGTCGCAAATGAGTATGCCAATGCAAATTTCAGTGCACGGGTTGATTCATCCCTGAAGGTGGCCGGAGACTGGGTCGGATTTAAGACCGCTCTTGACAACATCGGCATTCAGATCTGCGATGCCATCGGAGCGATTAATAAGCAGATCCTTGAACTTGCTTCGAATGCAGAAGAGGCCACCGCAAGTGTTGAGGAAGTATCTGCCGGTGCACAACAGATTGCCAGAAATACCGGGAGTGTCAGTGCCAATGCAGAGCAGGGAGATGACGGAATAACCCAGGTTCTCAAAGCCATGGAGGATCTGACAATAACCGTCGGTGAGGTTTCACAACGGGCTGAAAAGGTCTCCCATTCTGCAACGGAGGCAAACCAATTCTCTAAGGAGGGTATAGATCTTGCGAAAAAGTCTGAGTCTGCTATGAAGGGAATTACTGGTTCAACAAGTGAGGTGGATCAGATTGTTCGTGAGATTAATCAGCAGATGGAGGAGATTGGAAAGATTGTCCGTCTCATTACAGATATATCCAACCAGACCAATCTCCTTGCCCTCAACGCTGCAATTGAGGCTGCACGGGCCGGAGAAGCTGGTCGGGGATTTGCTGTTGTTGCTGCGGAAGTAAAGTCCCTTGCCCAGGATTCCCGTGCATCAGCTGAGAATATAGCGGACATGATCGCAAATCTGCAGGCAAAGGCAAAGAAGGCAAATGATGCGATAATCGCTGCAGGAACTGCGGTTGAAGACGGGAACCATGCACTCGAAGAAACAGTCAGTGCCTTTACGAAGATCGCTGAATCAATTGAGGATATCACCCGGAATGCGATGGATATGGCGTCATCATCCGAAGAACAGGCTGCATCGGTTGAAGAGATCACGGCAAGTGTGAATGAGGTATCCGTTCTGATTCAGGGTACTGCCAGGGAGGCTCAGGATGCGGCTGCTGCAACCGAAGAGGCATCGGCTTCGATTGAACAGATTGGCAGGGTTGTTGCAAATGTGAGTGGGATAGCCGAGAGTATCTCAAGGGAGATGACGAAATTTAAAATTTAAATTTAGGTCTATTTCAGGACTGACAATACCTATTTCTCCTTTCAATAATAATGAGTGTATGTGAAGAATATTCAGGAGATCCCTCTCAATAATAGCCGGATAAAAGATGCTATTGAACGGTATCTCACTCTGATACGGAAAAAATATGAAGACCGTATAGAGGAATTTATTTTGTATGGATCAGTTGCACGTTCCGAAAATAATGAAAAATCAGATGTTAACCTGCTGACCATTGGAACTGATGATAGTTGTGAAGTAGAGTTTGATATTATTGGACTGAGCTTTGATGTATTCATGGAGACTGGAATAGATATCTCTCCGAAATATCGATCAAGAAAACAATTTGATGAATATTGTTCTTTTTCCTTTCTTCAGAATGTCATTCATGATGGAGTGCGTATTGCCTGAAAATTGTGAGCGATCTGGTCAAATATTATTCCATCCTCTCGAAGTTCTTTTGCGAGAATATCTTTTTTTCTCCCCTGATATATATGACTGAGTGACCCATAATAAGCCGAGGGATCAGATGTTCGGCAATCATCTTTTTTATTATTAAATCCCTGTTCCCTTGGAGAAATCTCTTTGTGAAATCTTTTAATTATTACCATCTTATTGAAGCGTTGTTTCGATATACTCGCCGGGATTCATACCCGATTGTATGATTATATCCAAAGTGATCGTTATCTCTCCTGATTCATTTATTTGCAATAACACGGTGCTATTGTATATCATTCACACGTTATTATCTTTTTCAAGGTATATTTTTCAGAATCACAGGTTTATTTTCGATATATCTCTGGATATCTGATTTATATAATCTGAAAAAGTTTTTTGATCTTCATCGATTTACCAACCAGGGTTTTGATGCATCCGTTTTGCCTGTATATGCTGTCAGCACCCCCAAATGAGGATGATGCCCTTAAATACCCATTACCTGCCACACAAAACATAAAAGGGTAAAAAACACTATATAAATGAGACCTCCTGCTTTCTATTGGAAATATGTATGCCTGTCAAACCGCTCACAGATGACATTCACTCCTGCATGGAGATCATACGAGCAACTCCCGTATTTGGGAACATCCGGTTTATTATCCTCTATGGGTCTGTAGCGGAAGGAAGGGACGACATTCATTCAGATATTGATATTGCCATTTCAACAGATCTTCCAGACCTTCAGGCTGAACGAATGAGAATGCATATCCTCGGAAGAGTATCGGATACATTTGACATTCAAATCTTTGAGCATCTCCCATTATTTGTTCAGGTAGAAGTTTTTAAGGGAGAGGTTCTCTATGTGGCCGACGAAGATGAACTTTATGATAGGGCTCTGAAAATTTCCCGGGAGTATGAGTTTTTTAAACCGCATTATCTGGATTACATCGGGGAGAGAGAAATATTATGATCCATACTCATCCAATCAGATCCGAAAAGATACGTTTTTTATTATCGGAAATTGATCTTTCTCTTTCAATAATCCAAGATAATCTTCCTGTAACGGATGATTATGATGAGTTTATCAATCTTGGACTTTTGAAGGATGGATTATACAAAAGGCTGGAATATATACTTCAAAGCATCTTTGATATTTGTGCAATACTCAATCGGGATCTTAAACTTGGTGTCCCGATGAATGATGATGATATTATTGGGAATCTTGTAAAATCCGGATATCTCGATCCGGAAATGGGTGAATTACTCAAGGATATGAAAGGTCTCAGAAATATTCTTGTTCATCAATATGGGAAGATTAATGATGTGCTTGTCTTTGATGTTTTAAAGACTCAATTAAATGATATCTCTGCAATTAGTGAACATTTAAATCGAATAATCAGCACTAATCACTCATGATGGGGAATTTGCCGGAAAAATAATTATGAAAATTGAATACTTGTATGAGATAACCCAAGTAAATACTCAACAATCGGCACTATACGAATCTCCACTCCATCTTCCTCCATGATCCTGTCAGCCTGTTCTGTAATAATATACCCGGTATTCAGGTCAAAAGCTTTACATGCAGAAACCAGGCCACCTATCTCTCGTTTCAAGTTCTGTTCGGTCAGGTGCTAGCAGACCTGAACTGCCTTCGTGATTTTGTTTCCCTCCTTCACAATAAAATCACATTCATGAGTAGCATCACGAAAGAAAAATATCTGTCTCCCTTTTCTGATGAGTGCATTACATACGACATTCTCATACAGTCTTCCAATATTCTCCGAAAAAGAAAAAGCAACTGAATTTACAAATCCGGTATCAAGGGCATAAAATTTTATATCCGACACCAATTGTTTCTTCAGAGAATAATGAAAATTTCTGACTTCAAAGAAGAAATACACCTGTTTCAGATAATCAATGTAGTCATGGGTTGTTTCATAACGTATTGAAAGGGCCTTGCTGATGCTGTGGATATTATTCTGATTTGTATCATTTTTGAGAAGATATTCAACCAATATGAGCAGGATATCATAATTACGCAGTTTATATCTCCCCATGATATCCCTGAGCAATATCGTATGAAAATATGACAATAACTCTTCCTTTTTCAGGTCTTCTTCAAGCATTGCTCCCTTAGGAAAACCACCTCAGGTCAGGTATCCGGTAAATAAACGGTTAATCATCGTCCGGTTTGTGGTATACTCAGTGATACTGGTGCATGATATGTCGTGAAAGAGCAGGTACTCCTGAAACGTTAATGGATACACGTCAATTTTGAGATATCGCCCGCTGATGGATGAGGCAATCTCACCGGAAAGGAGTGCGGATGATGATCCGGTCAGATATATTCTGGCCTTTTGCAATTCATAGGCCGTTACAACCCACTTTTCCCAGGATTGGACATTCTGCACTTCATCAAGGAACAGATAAACCTCTTTATCCGGATTTATATTCTCCCGGTATGTTGCAAGAATTTGGTCAAGTATTGAAGTATCCATAGCGGGTGGGAACCGCGGGTCCTCAAAATTGATGTACAGGAGCTGGGTCTTGTCATGGTTTCTGGCAAGATCCTCCATCTCCTGTTTGAGCAGTGTTGATTTTCCACTTCTCCTCATGCCGGTCAGCACAATGATCTCATCAGACCTTCGCAACCGCTGCATCTTCTCCTGATATTCTGGCCGGGGAATAAACTGTGGGAAATCCCTGTACCAGTAATTCCAGTCATGGAGAATTGCCATGATCCCAAGTTTTGAGAGACCCTGTATGATGTCCTATTACATTGCATCTGATATGAATGTATAGTATGATATAAGTTAAGTTGCAATATTGTTCTACTATACTCGAAGTCAATGCAGGGTAATTTTTTCACTTTCTGAAGGCTTCAGGGTGGTTATTGGGAACTTTCACTCTGCTCGTATGTCCTTTGGATAAATCGAAAGATATGACAGAAAAAATGAGAAATGTTAAGGTATTATGGAAGGATTGGTCAGCTGCAAAAGGACTCATATCAGAGATCTGATCTCTTCCTCTGGCATCCCTGTTATCTTTGCGATCTCGGCAACTGACATCCCTGCTTTTTTCATCCGCTCCAGAATAATTGCCATTCCTTCAATTCTGCCCTCAGCTTTCCCTTCAGCTTTCCCTTCAGCTTTCCCTTCAGCCTTATATGCTGCAATCCACTTGTCTACTTTTTCAGCTAACATAGTCCCTCCAACAAACGGGTTAGGTATAGGTATATCCTGATCTCTCATTAAGGTATTCTCAAAGAATAACGAGAAATCCCTTCTCATCTCAGCAAGTCCAGGATCTTTTTCCATCCACTGGTTTAATCTGAATCCAAGTTCTATAAGTTCCAACGGCCCTGCCGACTGTTCAAGTCTGAACAAACATGCTGATAAATTTCTGACCTCAACCAGGTGATGCACAGATAGTCTGAGTTCATCAATCAGCAGGTATGGAACTGACGGGACAAATGTGTGAAGTGGTTCAGGCGCGTTAATAGTCTTTTTGATATCTTCCGGCACACTCCAGGGTTGTTTTCCATTGTAAAGGACTATTGGCATAATTGCCGGTAACGGTTTAATCGGGTTTATGACCTTTGTCCGTATAAGATCCTGCCAGAGAAGACCCATATATGTCATAATCCGAACTGGCATGGCATAATCTGGTTTGGACTGGAATTCGATGAGGATGTAAAGAATGAGGGTTCTTTCCCCGTATGTTACCTTCCAGATGATATCGTCTTCACGCTCCCTGAGATCATCAGTGATATAACTCCCATTACACCGTTTCAGAGTCGAAAAGTCACAGCCATCAGCAAGGGCAGGATCCAAAAAACCCCGTATAAGATCTGCAACCATCCGGGGATGACTGAATATTCGCTTGTATTGATGATCTGAGTCTTTCATGTGAGTTCCTGTGTCATGGTATGTCGGTATCTGCTATGAATATATTATCTGATTTCTGAAAAATTGGTTTTATTCCATTATTAACGAAGTCATGGGGGTGGAGTTTTATTCATCAACTATAGATAGTATATTGCTCTGTTGAATTGCATATTTTGAAGATTGGAAAAGTAACTTTATTTCTGGAAGGATTGGTCAGCTGCAAAAGGACTCATATCAGAGATCTGATCTCTTCCTCTGGCATCCCTGTTATCTTTGCGATCTCGGCAACTGACATCCCTGCTTTTTTCATCCGCTCCAGAATAATTGCCATTCCTTCAATTCTGCCTTCAGCTTTCCCTTCCGCCTTATATGCTGCAATCCACTTGTCTACTTTTTCAGCTAACATGGTCCCTCCAACAAACGGGTTAGGTATAGGTATATCCTGATCTCTCATTAAGGTATTCTCAAAGAATAACGAGAAATCCCTTCTCATCTCAGCAAGTCCAGGATCTTTTTCCATCCACTGGTTTAATCTGAATCCAAGTTCTATAAGTTCCAACGGCCCTGCCGACTGTTCAAGTCTGAACAAACATGCTGATAAATTTCTGACCTCAACCAGGTGATGCACAGATAGTCTGAGTTCATCAATCAGCAGGTATGGAACTGACGGGACAAATGTGTGAAGTGGTTCAGGCGCGTTAATAGTCTTTTTGATATCTTCCGGCACACTCCAGGGTTGTTTTCCATTGTAAAGGACTATTGGCATAATTGCCGGTAACGGTTTAATCGGGTTTATGACCTTTGTCCGTATAAGATCCTGCCAGAGAAGACCCATATATGTCATAATCCGAACTGGCATGGCATAATCTGGTTTGGACTGGAATTCGATGAGGATGTAAAGAATGAGGGTTCTTTCCCCGTATGTTACCTTCCAGATGATATCGTCTTCACGCTCCCTGAGATCATCAGTGATATAACTCCCATTACACCGTTTCAGAGTCGAAAAGTCACAGCCATCAGCAAGGTCAGGATCCAAAAAACCCCGTATAAGATCTGCAACCATCCGGGGATGACTGAATATTCGCTTGTATTGATGATCTGAGTCTTTCATGTGAGTTCCTGTGTCATGGTATGTCGTATCTGCTATGAATATATTATCTGATTTCTGAAAAATTGGTTTTATTCCATTATTAACGAAGTCATGGGGGTGGAGTTTTATTCATCAACTATAGATAGTATATTACTCTGTTGAATTGCATATTTTGAAGATTGGAAAAGTAACTTTATTTCTGGAAGGATTGGTCAGCTGCAAAAGGACTCATATCAGAGATCTGATCTCTTCCTCTGGCATCCCTGTTATCTTTGCGATCTCGGCAACTGACATCCCTGCTTTTTTCATCCGCTCCAGAATAATTGCCATTCCTTCAATTCTGCCTTCAGCCTTATATGCTGCAATCCACTTGTCTACTTTTTCAGCTAACATGGTCCCTCCAACAAACGGGTTAGGTATAGGTATATCCTGATCTCTCATTAAGGTATTCTCAAAGAATAACGAGAAATCCCTTCTCATCTCAGCAAGTCCAGGATCTTTTTCCATCCACTGGTTTAATCTGAATCCAAGTTCTATAAGTTCCACCGGCCCTGCCGACTGTTCAAGTCTGAACAAACATGCTGATAAATTTCTGACTTCAACCAGGTGATGCACAGATAGTCTGAGTTCATCAATCAGCAGGTATGGAACTGACGGGACAAATGTGTGAAGTGGTTCAGGAGCGTTAATAGTCTTTTTGATATCTTCCGGCACACTCCAGGGTTGTTTTCCATTGTAAAGGACTATTGGCATAATTGCCGGTAACGGTTTAATCGGGTTTATGACCTTTGTCCGTATAAGATCCTGCCAGAGAAGACCCATATATGTCATAATCCGAACTGGCATGGCATAATCTGGTTTGGACTGGAATTCGATGAGGATGTAAAGAATGAGGGTTCTTTCCCCGTATGTTACCTTCCAGATGATATCGTCTTCACGCTCCCTGAGATCATCAGTGATATAACTCCCATTACACCGTTTCAGAGTCGAAAAGTCACAGCCATCAGCAAGGGCAGGATCCAAAAAACCCCGTATAAGATCTGCAACCATCCGGGGATGACTGAATATTCGCTTGTATTGATGATCTGAGTCTTTCATGTGAGTTCCTGTGTCATGGTATGTCGGTATCTGATGTGTGTTCCAGGTAAATCTCATGAGATAGGGGTATTTACCCTCTCTTCATCAACAAACACCGCAGCCTTCTTCTTTGGCCAGGACCGGAACATCTCCCGGACCTGACTGACCAGCACCTGGTATTCACGACCATCCCGGTCGATCACGATCAATCGCTTCCCGGTATCCGAAAGAACCAGTCCCTGAATTGAAAGCCCCTGAAGAGTACACAGGATATCGGTTCGGGGAATAGTCAGTATCTCTCCCTTCCCATCAAGAAACAGGTGGACCTGTCCGTCCTCACCGGCAATGAGTCGTCCCACTTTTGTGTAGGTTCGATCCGGTGCCGGCCTGGTCGCTACAATCTCAAATGGCATCGGATCTCTCCTCAATAGTCCCCCGTGTATCACGCTCTCTGGCGGAAAGATCCTTTTCCCGCTCATAACACGTCTGGCACAGGCCTATATTTGTCTCGTCATCCAGCCATGCAATCCGGTTGATATGACAGAGCGAACATGGCACCCCCTCTTTATCAAACGGTTTCATGTTGGCAATTGGCAGGAGTCCTGGGAGAGCCCGGAATGATAATACCTCCCGTGCAACCGCTGCACTATGGCACTTTTCACAAATGATCGGAACAGCATTGGTAACTGGCATTCGAATCCCTGCCCTGAGTTCGTATATGCCTCCAGTCGCTCCACAACTATCACAGACTCTGGTATGTGCTCCTGTTCCTTCTATCCTGATACACCGGGCTGGATCAATCTCTGATTTTGATAGAAATCGATCACGTGTCTTTGTGACTGTATCTGTATCCGTATCTGTATCTGATTCTTGCACGCTGTGATCCTGTGCACACCCTGATCCCACTCTGTTCTCATTTTTTTGCACAGGTACATCAGGTACCGTTTCAGAATCAGGTGAAGAATTATTCGTATTCCCTAAACTCTGTGTACGGTGTGCATTATTTTTGAATTCACAGGAACCGGTATGATCACTGACATCCGGGCTCTGTGATCCTGCCGGGGTACGCACACCATCTTTTTCTGACCCGGATTGTTCTGTGTTTTGATTTAATTCTGCATCACGGGGTTTGATTGCTGTGTCATTTTCTGAAAACACCACGGGCACAGGGGGGCACACCTGCACAGGTGATCGGTTCATCTCATCAGACTGATCATCGTCGTCATCGGATGACAGCCAACACCCCTCACGTCCTGACCATACGGCATCCATCTCATAATCCCAGGTGTAGACATTACAGATCTGACGCTTTCCACTCTCAAGCAGAAGAGACTGCTTGGTAAAGGAGAGGGGCGGGCATTTCTCAAGCAACCCTTCATACTCACGTTTATTCGGATCTTTGGGATGAATAATCCGGTACGTGGCGGTTCGTGACTTTCCAAGTAATTTCTGCATCTCCTGCAGGGTGAATGAGACGATATGCTCTCTTCTGATGATCTCAACCATCTCATACTCTGCCTTGGTCAGTTTGGTATACTGGCCGCCATGAGTGCCGGATATGAGTAGGAATATCTCCTTTGCCAGGGCGAAATCTTCCTCTGATGCAATAACTTCCTTAACTCCGTTTGTCTCCTGAATCACACGCTGATACTGGTACATGAGTGCGACTGACCGGATGAGATCCAAAAGCATCGTCAGGTTTCTCCGGTTCCGGACCGATGCGAACCTGATTCGTTCTGCATAGGGTATGAGGACCGGGTATTCCCTGAGCTCCTTCCAGAGTGCCCGGCAGATGAATGTCCGCTCTGATATCTCTGGATGCAGGGCCGTGGATCGTGCAGCTGCTGCAAGTTCCCGTGCCATGACCTCTGTGTCCTGCTCGATGCTGTCATCTATCCAGACGGTGAGCATACGATTCCATACCTGGTCGTCACCCGTTCCTTCCATCTTTGCAACCCACCAGATACACCGTTCCGGAATAATCCTGACCAGACCTTTCCGTTCCTTGTCAACCGTCCGGTAGATGAAGGGTTTGTGAAAACTACTGGTGACTCCCTTTAAGGTCTCCTGCATTGGTTCGGAGAGTGATACATCATCAAGACAGATGACTGATCCCTTTTTCAGGTCATCAAGATAGAAGAGGGCCTTGTCACTGAACCGGCCGGCAAGGGTGTCTTCTTCTGGGATAAGGTCCAGCATCGTATCAAAACTGTGGGACTTTCCCTTTCCTGATTCTCCGGTGACCAGCACATGAAGCCCCTTTGAATTTTCAACCAGCCGGGATGCAAGTGACATGATCAGGCATCGGGCAACAATCCCGTCACCGACATGATGTTCTGCGAAGGTGTCAAGGAGGTATTGAATTGGGTTTCCGTGATGTAGAATCTCCATGGCTTTCTCCCAGATCTCCGGACGGTTCTCCAGGGGTATTGAAACTTCATGTCTGGGATGACTGGTCTGACTGGGTTTATCCGGGCTTATGGCAGATTCGGACGGGGTAATATTGGTATCTTCATCGGCTGGTTTCCATTCCTCTGCACCCGGTAATTCAGGTATACCGTCACGTTCTGCTTTATCCCGTGCCCGTTTTCTGATTCCTTCCCGTCGCCAGGTGTCATAATCACGGTGAGGACGTTTTCCTTCTATTCGTTCACGAAGTTCCTGCCATCGCTGGGTTCCGCCGCCACAGGAATTGTGGTGACATCCGGCGAATATGCCGCCATTGGCGAACTGAATTGCATATGCTCCGTCAGCATGGGCGGATGAGAACGGACACTGATCAAAGAGGTAGAGAATGCCTCCTCCATAGGGCTTTTCCCTGCATGAGAATCCATTCTTCTGCAACCATGTTCCAAGAGAGAATCCCTCTTCCCGGGGGATGATGCCTTGTTTTTCTATTCCTGTCCTGATATCCTCACCCATGGGGAGAAGCGATACCAGGCGGAGGAACAGATCATACGTGGTAATTTCTAATACATCCGGACGAGATCGAATCAGGGAACGACGATGTGGCCGGTAATCGGTTGAATCACCCTTTCGTGAGAGTGTTCCATATAATTTCCATATCCGTGCTGCATTGGAGACGGTGGTGTCTACATCTGACTGTTCATCGGAGAAGAATGCTGAGAGGACTAAAAGGGCGGATTTTATGAGGCGTTGTGAGGCATCATCATTGGGAAGGTCTATCCGGTACATGAGATGTGCCCCGTTCCCGGAGTCGGCACAGACTGGTTCAGGCCATCCAAGTTCAGAGAGGAATTCCCTGATCCGGTTGGCTTTGTGAAGGGCAGCCTGGTGCTCTGCATCGGTTGATGATATCCCGGAAGGTCGCCGGGGATCTACGTCAATTAGGAACCAGTTCCGATGAATGATATCTTCGTCACCAGTGGTCTTATCGTCCCTAGACAACTTCATATTCAGACGGTTTGCCCGCCGTGCGAAGAGGTCCGGATTGATCTCATTTGCTACAACATAGATTCCTGCTATATCTGATAACCCGTCAAGAATTGCCGCATCCTGGGCCATCTTCTCATAATCGGTGTAGTATCCTGATGCAACACCGCCATTCTTCCAAAGGGCTCGAAGTTCAAGGACTGATCCTGGCTGAAAGAGGGTGTGTAGGGTATTTTGTATCTGGGATGTCATGATGCCCCCTCACTCCTCTTTCTCGTCTTTTACCTTCCAGACATAGGTATTTTGATGAACTCCCTTTCCTTTTATCCAGAGGGGGAAGTGCAGGTTCATGATGATGCTGATCTTTGTCCGCCGTGAGGTGGGAGAGAGGGAACGAAATGCCGGATAGAGGTAGGGATCATTCCTGATGATTTCTTCTATCGCTCTTCTGGAGATGAGTGTCTGGTTCTCCCTGAGGGAATGCATAACTGCATGGAGGACTTCATCGATATACTCCTCTTTCACAGGGATCCCTCCCGGATTGGCATGGCTCCTCCGCTGAGTACCTGGTATTGTGACCATTCTGCGTTACAATAGAGCCAGAACTGGATCTGCACCTGAACCGGATGAGTGTTGACCATTCTGCACAAGGAGATCAGTTCTTCAGAAAACCGGGTAAGAGACCTGGTTCGTGAGGTTCTGATGGCAAGGAATACTATCCGTTCCTTATTCCAGGCGATGATATCAAAGAGTCGTGTTTTGCCACAGATCCGTTCAGCCTGGTATCCGGAGAGGCTGAGTCGTGCCAGTGCATGATAGATTGCAGCACGAAGAGTGAGGCTGTCAGACATACGATCTCACCCCGTTGGTGCATGCAAACTCTCTTAACACAAGACGTATATAATAACATATTACCCCTGCAGAGTTCGATTTCCTTGGTCGGTGATTGACGATGTGGGGGTTATTTGTTCGCTTTCGTGTAAATCTCTTCAATAGATCACCATTCCGGTTAATTTTTTCATCATATTTTTCAGTATCGATGTGAAGGCCATTTAGAGGTCACTTCCTAAAAATGCTCTGAATTCTCTACAATTTATGTGAATAATCACTTATTCTCTGATATTCACACTGCTCCACAGGTATTGGAGCCTTTCGTATTTAGAGGGCCTGTAAATATAAACATTACGGGATTATTGTCTATCACCAGCTCGATTATTCGCTGAGAAGATAAAGTTAAAAAAAATACTCATTCTGCTATCTACTCCGCGCTAATGCGCCCCTATTCCTGCATATTCGAAATCATTTGTGGCGAGATCCTATAGAATCCCCATCGGCTTAAAAATCAGCGGGCATGGGTATAAATATCCGTGTTCTATTGGTATCTATGTGGCGCAAATTGTATGCGTAGGTATCAGAATGTATCAGAATGTATCGAATTGTTTCGCAATGTACTGATCAATAAAGTATGGAAAAAGAGGGATGAGGATCCTGGTATGATCGAATCGATTTCTGCAATGGAATTATGGATTCAGATCCTTATTCAGTCATCAAAGGGGCTTTTGATGTGAACATTTCCTTCTCTATCGGTACTGATGCACGTTATTTCCAATTCTTTGTCGGATGATTTCACGAATTGAATGATATTCTCTGCATAATGGCGATAATAGAGGAGAGAGAGAATTCCTCCGATGTATCCAGGTACAGCACAGATGAGCGATACCACCGTGAGAAGGAAGGTATGATCCCATGTGATCATGATCCACCAAGGGTGAGATGTTCGGTCATGTTCATGTCTCCGAGGATATCAGCCTTCATTGATGTTGTCCGGTTTTTATCCTCTGTTCCGGCTCGTATCTGGATTATTCCTGATCCATTGACAGCAGTGAATGCAGTAAGCTCCTTGGCTACTGAACGGGATGAGGAATATTCTCCCTGATCTAATAGGCCCAGAGTCCGGACTTGTGACCCTGAATCTGTTCTGTTCCGGGTATCCTCAAAGATGCAAAGCGGGCTATCTTTCTCATATTCCCTGGTCAGACTGGAATATTCATCAATTCCGAGTGGGCCGGTTGCATTGATGATCGTCTGTGTTTTTGGTTCTGTGTCAAGGTTGAGGGTTCTGATGAGAACTGCCAGGTCACTTGCAAAGAACTCTGCTGCATAGGTCTGTCCCTGGCTGATGAGTGATGATGAGACAAAGGCTGCTCCATTACAGACGATGGAAGATGTAAGGGAATCAGCACAGGAAAAGCTTACAGCGGGGATGAGAATAATGAGAAAGAGGAGAGAATAATGGGTATTCATGTCACCTCCAAAAAGAAGGGTGATCAGGCCAGTTCGCTGACGGTATCTGCCCAGGTCTCGATGGTGGTCATGATCCCATCCGATTCAAAGCTGGAGATACTTACCTTGTCACGTTTGAATGCGACATTATAGAGTTCTCCATTCGCTGCATGACATTTGAGGGTGACTGAAAAGCCATCTTCAGAGCTGTCATGTGATGCAGTTCCTCCCATGGCGGTCTCAAGTCCTGCCTGTGCAAGGAGGGTGGATATCGTGGTGTCAAATGCACCGGATGAGGGAGCACGGACAGATATCCTGCCAACCTGTTTTCCTTCATTGTTCTCATAGATGATGGTTCCGGAGTAGTATTCGCTGCTTTTTGCCACCGCCGGGAGGGTCTCTCCGCCTGACTGGTACGGGGTGCATCCCCACGGGTTGTCGGCGAGGATATTCCCGACGATGGTGTTTAATGTGGCTTTGCTGGCCAGAGGGGTAGCAAGGACCCGCTCTGCACTTTTTACAACTGATTTTGAGACAAAGTCTGCCATTCGTTTCTCCTGTCACGGGTGTGACAGAGAAGTGTTGGAAGGGAGATAGTATCGTGATTTAAACAGGTTTGTATCGGGAGAAGAATAATGGCGGGTTTAAGGAATTGAGCGGTTTGAAGTGTTCTCATCTTTGGTTTAGCCGGAGATCATGAATCTGCTCCGGGGCTGTGGGGAGGTATGGCTGGTTCCTGGATGGGAGTCCTGGCAAGAGGGATGGGAAGAGGGGTGATTGTGATGGTGGAACCCCTGAAATGTATGGGTGGGTGGATGAAGTTGCCCCCTAAAATGTCCAAAAGTTGGTAAAAATTGCCCCCTATTTTAGCCAAGGTATATATGTTCTTCGAACTGCATATAGTAACTATGGATCGGGCCATCTCGTCACACCTCCTCTCATGGAAAAAATCTCACCGGACTCCGCTTCTCATCAGGGGTGCACGACAGGTGGGGAAGAGTTATAGTGTCGAGCGATTTGGGAAAAAGGAATTTAAAAATTATGTTGCCCTTAATTTTGATTTAGATCCTGGTTTCAAATCAATATTTCACACGAAAGATCCAAATTCCATTATTTCACAGATAGAACTATTATTTCGCCAGAAAATCACGAAAGATACCCTGATATTTCTGGATGAAATACAGGAGTGTCCGGACGCTATCATGTCTCTTCGTTACTTTAAAGAATTACGTCCTGATATCTTTGTAATAGGAGCCGGTTCACTTCTTGAATTTGCATTTACTCCGGAAATGAGAATGCCGGTGGGGAGAGTTCAGTTTTTAAATATGTTCCCGCTCACCTTTTCCGAATTCATGAGGGCAGTGGGAGAAGAAAACCTCATTTCATATCTGAACTCCGTTCATATCTCTGATGCCATCCCTAAAGTAGTCCATGAACGACTCAATTCTCTTCTTCGGACGTATTTTATCCTTGGAGGAATGCCTGAAGTAATCGCCTCATACCTGGAGTCAGATAGTTTTCTTACCTGCTCACATATCCAGGATGCACTTATTGAAACATATAAACGGGATTTTTACAAATATGGCAAGACATCAGAGGTAATACATCTGCAGACCGTCTTTTCGGCAATTCCCCGGATGGTTTCAGAACAGATAAAATATGTGAATATTGACCGGGAATCTAAATCCCGCGATCTGAAAAATGCCCTCCACCTGCTCAGCCTTGCCCGTGTCATCACTCCTGTCTATGGAACAGATGCATCTGGTCTTCCCCTCGGTGCAACCCTGTCCAATAAGCAGAAGTATATTTTTCTGGATATTGGCCTTATGCAGCATCTTTGTGGATTGAATGCTGAAATTATGAGTCTGAAGGATGTTATGCAGATTAACAGAGGCAGTTTGGCAGAGCAGTTTATCGGTCAGGAATTATTGGCACTTGAGGATCCGTTCATCAGTTCAGAACTTTATTTCTGGGCACGGGATAAGACCGGGAGCTCGAGTGAGATTGATTACTGCATCACCAGGAAAGGCAGGATATACCCGGTTGAAGTGAAATCAGGAAAGACCGGTACGCTCCGGTCCCTGCGTGTGTACATGGAAGAGAAAAAGCCTCCGTTTGCGATTCGGTTCTGGGAAGGAGAGCTGAGTTTTCATGATACCATATTATCCATACCGCTCTATATGACCGGGGAAGCTGGTCGGCTTATTGATGAGGTATATGAGATGGTGAGTAAAAATTTTGATAACGCCTGATTCGCTTATACTTTCCCTTTTTTGGCATAATGGCCGTTCATGGAAAAATTTGAATGAGCCACATACTTTATCAACTCAGGTGCGAATACTCATGCATTGATGCCACCGGTACAATCAGAAATCCACATAGCAGGTATTGTTCTGTATGATCCTGCTGAATAATAACAGATTCACTCTCATGGTTGCTTTTCCTGAAGGCATCTTGGGGGAAATTGATCATGTCATTCATTCATCAGAAACAAAATGGATTGATAATGCCTTTGTTTGTATCAGCGATCTTTATTTTTATTTTGGTTTTTCCTGTATCGGGGGATGTTCCATCATCTCTCATTTCTGCCCTTCCACAGAGTTCTGATATTTCTTCAAATCTTCAGGTATCAGAAGAATGGGAATCATATCCTACTTCAGGAAATCATGTCCACACTGTTCGGTGGGGAGGGTATATTCCTTTTTCATGCCCTCAAAATGATAACCGGGTAAAAAATAAGAAGGGGGATTATGTGAGCGTCGTTGTGAGTATTGATCAGCAAAAAAATTTCAAACGCCTGAAGAATTTCAGGAGTGGGTTATGAGCTGGCCGGATGGCCGGGAAATGTCTATTTTTGATGGATTACCTGGTTCTGTTATTGCATCAAAAATTTCTGATGTTGCTGATGGGACTCAGACAAATAATGAATATGAGTTGTATATATGGATTGATCCATCAACTACTGTCGATATAGAGGTTTGGGGTGCGGTTTATAAGGGTTTAAATGACCAGAAGGATATTTTTGATAGACTGGGTTGTACTCCTTCATATGCAGAAAGGCAGTCTGATATGGAAAAATTTGCCGAATCTGAAGTGATTCGGTTAGGGAAATTAATATACGGCCGATTGAAGGGAGAAGATACAACAAAGAAGACACGAGACTATGGAGAACTTATCTGGACACTTCGATACTATCTCCCCTCACAGTTTGGTAAATATTCTGATGAGGTCCTGTATAAGGCCCTGGTGGCGAACGAAACCGGTGTACTTGGACCGGACAGGGGAATCACCTACGCTCTGAAAGATAATATGATGTGGGATATCTCTGCATTCAAAGACAATTTAACACGAGAGATTCCTGACTGGCAGGGAAGTCTGGTGGATGAAGCCGGGCAAAACATCGTGGGGAAAGAGATCGAAGATGCCATGGGCGTAATGGATAGTGCCCAATCATATCTGACCGTGGTGGATGCAGGTCTAGGCTATGAATCAGGTATTGCACTGCCGGAGTTTGGTCCGATTTATGGTTTAATCGGTATGTACCGCGAACTTGAGAAGAAGATGCGGTTCTATCGGGATAATATCGTCATCCCCGATATTGCAGATGAGATCTATTTCAAATATAAGAAAAACCGGGCTGAACTAAAAAGTCCGTCTGAAGCGTTTGACGATGCTATCTATGGGAGTGACAAATATTATGAACTCAGGTCCTACCCGGTCTTTGCACAATGGTCATCTGAAGATCTGGATCTTGTTTTAGCTGAACGATTTGAACAGCGGTATCATACTGAAGAACTCCTTGATCTTCGAGTCTATATGCTTGAACACTATGATTTGTTTATCAAAGGGATTATCTGGCAGTATCATGAGAAACTGAATCGGTTGGAGCGTACCTGTCAGGAAATTGTTGATGGGAAAATTAAAGTTGATGTGCCATATGAAGCATATAAGATAGAGAAGTGGTGGTATCTTCCTGATGAGCTGAGAGGGATATGATTGACAATGTTTTTGAACGGTATTCGATATTCATGGGTTCTGTCCGGGTGATGCTGTGAGATTTTTGCAGTTATATGATAAAGGCCATGGGGATTATACAAAGGAGAGGTCCCAATGGTTAGTTAAGGATCCGGGTGAGTTTCTTTCAAACTTTTAGAGTGGAAAGAAAAAGAAAAGAAACCTCGAATCAACTCTGATTTTTAGGCGGATTGAAGAGTCATTCATCCTGCTATGCCGGCCTGGCGGTTTCTTGGCCGGTCTTAAATCTGGTTTTCATCACGATATGGGAATTGGGGTATTGAGGGGCAAACTGAGTTGTTTATGACTCCTCAAATAAACCAGAAATACATATTTGGTTTGAGTGATTACTATATTCACGATAGACATGGAAACGATAATTTCAGAAAATGAAGATTTAATAATCCCCCGGGAAATTTGGAGAAAGGCAGATTTCTCTCCCGGTGATCATGTCATGATATCAGTCATCGAAGGAAAAATCATAATAGTTCCTAAAAAAATGACGGTTGTGGCAAAATTTAAAGCCTTGGCCGAAAGGGTTCAGATAAATGATTATCAATCAGATGAACAGTATGAATTAGAGTTAAAGGAACGATTAGGTCTTTAAGGTATGTATTACATTGATGCGAATATTTTCATTTATGCAGCGATAGATAACTCAGATAAAGGAAAATGGTCTCGTGAAGTCCTTCAACGAGTTGAAAATAATAATATTTCTGCGATTACTTCATTCCTAACCTGGGATGAATTTACATATGCTCTATTAAAAAAGATAAATCGGGATGTTGCCGAAGAATACTCTTCTTTTCTTTTTGATTTAAAAGGGCTATCATTCATTTCGGTTGATGAAATTATTATTAAATCTGCTGGGTATTTCTTCTCTCATTATAAATTAAAGCCACGTGATGCCATTCACATCGCGACTGCATATAATTCTGGTGTGAAATGCATAATTTCAGAAGATTCAGATTTTGAGGCGATTCCGTTGATTAAAAGAATATGGATGGAACATTCCTGGTAATAATTATGTGTTCTAAAAGTGGTCACCTTTTCATTCATTGGGCCTGATGGAAACATCATCGAGGTGTTCTCTCGAACAATCTTACGAGATCTGAACTATCGCGAGTCCCTCAAATATCTCCCTGATATACCCAGGATTTTTCTGATACACCACATGGCTCTTCCTGGGCATTCCCCGGAATGTTTCGCTCACCGTCATCGGGTCGGTGACCGAGACAATATAAGCATCCAGGAGTATTACGGTTGTGATGCCTTTCTCTTTTAATCTGCTCTGGATGAAGGGTTCGTAATCTTTTCTAATGTATTGGCAGGGGTTTTGATTCTCCCGGTCTATTCGTGTCATGAGCAAGTCCGTGCGGGTCTAAAAAGACTACCTGCTGGCGGTTCCCCTGTATCATCCAAACCTTAATGCCGCTTTTAAGGTTTGAATAGGTTCTGGTTTTACCTCAAAGGATTAATGATTGAAGAATAAGCCTTTTTAGTTTGGAAATTTATTCAGATGAACAATACTTGCATGGTACATACACGGTACTTACCTGGTTCTTGCATGGTGATTTGACATCCTACCAAATTTTACATAATGCACTTGATTTTCCATAATTTTTGTATGATCCATTTAATATTCAGCCTAAATGGTTTTATTGAGTATCCTCTTTTATATTGAAAATATGGGAAGAGATAGGAATATCTTCTGTGTCCAGTATAGATCTTTTCAAGCATCTTATTGAACTATCGCGAGTCCCTCAAATATCTCCCGAATATACCCGGGATTTTTCTGATATATCACATGGCTTTTCGTGGGCATTCCCCGGAATGTTTCGCTTACCGTCATCGGGTCGGTGACCGAGACAATATATGCATCCAGGAGTATCTCGGTTAGTATGCTTTTCTCTTTTAATCTATTCTGGATGAAGGGTTCGTACTCGGTTCTGATGTTTTTGCAGAGATTTTGTTTCTCCCGATCTTTGTCCGTGTCATGGGCAAGTCCATGGGGATCAAGGAAGACGATCTGCTGCCGGTTTCCTTGCATCACCCATCGGCTATAACCAAGTTAGTAGGAATTTATGTCTGTATTCAATCATCCGGAGGATAATTGGGTTTTTTATTGGTGATTAACTGAATATTAAGACAATCAAAATAGAAATGACAAATTTAATCGGTAACATCAAACAGAGAATAGAAAATATTGTAGATTGGCATTTATGACTGAAAAAAGCGTGATAAAACGTCGGGCTCGACAACTCCCACCTGAGTACCAGCAGAAGGTATTGGATTACATAGATTCTCTTTTACTTGATATCCAGAAAGAAAATATCGTGAAACCAAATTCAGCTGGGCTGGCGGTCTTTCTGATGTTCAGGATGATGTTTTTTTTCTTCAGAAAAAAGCCCTTCTTTGGCGTGACACTGATGAAGTATCTGATTGATGCCAACAAACCTGATGCTTTGATCAACAGGGTAAGAGTGAGTAATGAACGAATCAGATTTATAAAATTACATCCAGAATTCGATTAGGGGACGCACCATATGGCCATTTTACCATGATAGTGAACACAATTACTTCACTGTGGAAAAAGTATTTATCAGGTAGCGCCCCGAGTTAATGGTTCCTCCTCATGAGGTGTCCATTTGAGCAACTGGATCAGACCCGGATTCTTCGCTATTATCTTTTGATATCTTGCCCCTGACCAATTGGGAGCGTAAACAATGCTTTCATATTCATCAATAAATTGATCTCGACCTGTGTGTCATCACTTTTCCATGGTTCATTTGTATCTATTGATACAACAATCTCACTGCATAAAGAACTAATATTTATATATATTGTATGCCGTGATTATTTAGATGAAGAAAGTGAATATTTGCGAATAACTTTTGATTTCCAAGCTTCTAATCTAATTTTTTCACCCTCTGTTATTTGATGAGAACCAACCACCTTTACCGCACCTTCAGGTGATGCATATTTCTCTAACCATTTTTTTCGATTATCCATGTGACTCACCCTTGATATTCAATATATACTAAGCGTTTAATAGTTCCGGTCGCATCTTGCACATTCATTATTTCGTCCCCAATTATTGTGAATTTCGTTTTTCTGTTAATCAAAATCTCCCCCTCTTTTCTGTATCCTAAACTTTGGGGGTTTTCATTACCGATAAATAATGCAGGATACCCTTCGTTTAGATTTGCTGAATACATCCATATTTCTCCATTCTCATCTGGGGTTGCATAAATTAGGGGAGTATCTTCATTAAAAGAGACAGCATTAAACCCATCGTCAAATAGTTCAGTCGCTTTATTGGTAATTTTAATTTCCTCAAGGGTCTTCTTTGTTAGAATGATATCATATTCTTTCAAACCTCTAAAGACTTCATACGATTGTTTTAGTGATTCTTCCGAAATTAATCTCTCTAAAATTATCTTTTGTTGATTCGCCTCATCAAATTTTTCAGGGTGTCTTTTAAACTCATCAGCATTATGGCCATATCGTGCTGCCGCATTAATGTATGTGGAATCTTTGACCCATTCGTTTATTGCCTTCTTTTGAATCTCGGACAAATCTACCCTGTAAACAGGGGGAATATCTTTTGTTTGGTATGTTTTCACGACTAGATCATTATTTGGAATGGATTATTTTTTTTATTGCTTTCTTTTACCTTGAAATATGGAATCCTTCTGACTATCTGAAAGGAGAGTGAATATTTGCAAATGTAAAACCTTGGCTTTATTGAGGCTCGGATAAGAAATATTGCTCAATTTGGTTCCGACTCTCTGATGTGTTTGCCCTGACCTGTCTAGTACTCATTCGCCCCGTTAAACATTATTTCATGTATCCAATTGAACTATCGCAAGCCCCTCACATATCTCCCGGATATACCCGGGATTTTTCTGATACACGACATGGCTTTTCGTTGGCATTCCCCGGAATGTCTCACTCACCGTTTTTTGGTCGGTGTCCGAGATGATATACGCATCAAGGAGTATCTCGGTTGTGATACCTTTGTCTTTTAATCTTTTTTGGATGAAGGGTTCATAGTCTTTTCTGATGTTTTTGCAGAGATTATGTTTTTCCCGGTCCTTATCTGTGTCATGGGCAAGTCCGTGCGGGTCTAAAAAGACTACCTGCTGGCGGTTCCCCCGTATCATCCAGAAGATGCAAGTCCGGGTAAAAGTAAGCGGTTTCGAAGAGTCCGACTCCCACTCGTGCACGGTTCCGGAGGAGAAAACATTCATACCCGGAATACCGATCCTTTTCAGAGGTGAGATAGCCGGCAAGGTCTTTGATGAATTGTTCTTCTCCCTCATTTATTCCGAGTGGTTGAATCGTGAGGATTAACCTTTCGTTTTGATCGTATTTGGTTTTAAATCGAAAATATCTGGATAAATAATGAATTAAAACGAGTCTATTATTATATAATGTTCAACTGGTCATCTCTATAACAGTATAGACGATCATGATATTTATGCAAGGGGCAGATCGTATGTATCAGTACTGGGGAAAAGCCAGAATTGATTGTGAGCCTCGCTATCATCTCCTCGTATATCATTCTCTTGATGTTGCGGCAGTTGGAAACAGGATTTTATCTCATCATCCAATTCTGGTACAAAGGATATCTTCTGCACTGAGAATTAATCAGGATCAGGTTATTCCATTAATAAGTTTTATTCTTGCTATTCATGATCTTGGTAAGTTTTCTGAAAGTTTTCAGGGAATGGTGAAGGATATTTTTCTTCAAATTCATGGAAGAGATCCAAGATTATGCAATCAGCTTCATCATAGCAATCTTGGAATCAAGATATTTGAAAAAATTTTTGAAAAAACCGATCTCAATCTTACCAAAAATCTTTGTGATGGTGATTTGTTAGAATTCTATTTAGGATACAAATATTGTCTGAATGCCACATTTGGGCATCATGGAATGCCTCCCGATATGGGTGCAATAAATTATACCCCTCATTATCTGGTTGTGACTGATGATGACATCTCTGCTGCCTCAGATTTTGTACAAGAATCTGCCCTTCTGTTTCTTCATGATCTCAATACCAAAATCCCGACTCAGGATGATGAATTCATCAGTGCTCAAATTTCATGGTTACTAGCAGGGCTCGTTATCATCTCTGACTGGATAGGCTCTTCAGGATTTTTCCCGTTCCATAATAGTAAGATACCGCTTAAGGTTTACTGGAAACAAACTCTTGATATTGCTGAGCGGGCCTTACCGGTTTGTGGGTTATCTGATTATCCGGTGAATCCTGAAACGGGCATTCGATCATTATTTCCTGTATTCTCTGCTGGAGAAAGAGCTCCAAGTCCGCTTCAGGAGTTAGTGAGCACCCTTTAATTAGGGGCCGGACCTCATCTGTTTATTATTGAAGAATCAACCGGAGGAGGGAAGACTGAGGCTGCAGTCACTCTTGCTCACCGTTTAATGAATGATGGATATGGGGAAGGTATTTATGTGGGTCTCCCAACCATGGCGACTGCGAATGCGATGTATGAGCGGATGAAGGACTGTTATCAACGGTTATATTGTCAGGGAGAAAACCGTCCCTCACTGATTCTTGCTCATGGTTCCCGTCATTTGTCAGATTCTTTTCTTCAGACTATCGGTCCGTCTGATGATCTCTCATGTGGATTGGATCATCCTCAAGGTGAGGAATCTGGTGAGGCAGTATGTGCAAGATGGCTAGCAGATCATAAAAAATCTTCACTTCTTGCATCCATTGGGGTTGGAACGATTGATCAAGGGCTTATTGGAGTGCTCCCTGTCAAACATCAGTCTCTCCGTTTGTTTGGTATTGTCAGGAATATTCTTATTGTTGATGAGGTTCATGCTTATGACCGGTTTATGAATCGTTTGTTACGTTCCCTTCTCTCTTTTCATGCAGCTCTTGGCGGAAGTGCGATTCTTCTCTCTGCTACACTTCCGAAAAATCAGAAGGAAGAGTACATCACTGGTTTTTCGAATGGAGCAGGATATGCTCCATCATTAGATTTTGTAGATGAATATCCATTAATAACTCATATTCATCCACATGAATGTAGACAAATTCCTTTTTTATGCAGGCCTGGAACTGAACGCGATGTTAAGGTTACTTTTTTTCATACAATCGATGGAGTTTCAGAGTACCTGAATAAAGAATTACTATCTGGAAAATGTGCCTGTTGGATTCGGAATACCGTATCTGATGCGATATCGGCATATAAGATGATGAAAGACCGCGATGTTGCGTCGAAAATTCTATTGTTCCATGCACGTTTTGCTATGGGAGATCGTCTTGAACGAGAGCGAGAAGTGCTTACTCAATTTGGGACACAGAGTCTGGATGAAGATCGCAGAGGAGTTTTGTTGATTGCAACTCAGGTGGTTGAACAGTCCCTTGACATAGATTTTGATGTAATGGTTACTGATCTGGCACCCATTGATTTGGTTATTCAGCGAGCAGGACGGTTGCATCGTCATAGCCGTGGGATGAGAGACAAGCCGGTACTGGCGATTTATTCCCCCTCTTTTGATGACAATCCGAAAGATTCATGGTATTCAGAGGTATTTCCCGGTGGAGGGTATGTATACCCATATCATGGTCTGTTGTGGAAGACTGCAGAACTGCTTCGAAGTGAAGGTTCGATCCGGACTCCTGATAGATCACGATTTTTGATTGAATCTGTGTATGATCCTCAATTACCTCCATATATACCATCTGCATTAATTGAGCGGGATAAAGAGACAGAAAATAAAGACAGGAAGGCTGAAGGTTTAGCGGGGAGTCGTGCACTGAATATATCATCGGGATATGAACTTGGTTCCGGGCTATGGGGGGAGGATGATGTAGATAAAACACGTCTTGCAGATCCGACGATTCAGGTTCTTTTATGCAGGTGGGATCCGGTTAATAATGTTTTATCCTTATGGAGAGATATGGATCGAAATTCTATTGATATGAGCAGAATTACTGTTTCTCAACGAACATATGATGTGAGGATTACTGTTAGCCCTTTGATTGAGTCAGAGATGAATCGTTTATGTTCAATTTTACCAGATGGAGGGAAAAAAGATAGAATTATTCCTTTAATTCCAATCGATGACTATTATTATTGTCCCGTGATTCATTCAAATGGGCAGCAGATGATAATTGAGTATGACTTAAAGAAGGGTATGATAATACGTTCAGATAGTAACGTTTATGGTGGTTAGTGATTAACATAATAATCAGACTTATTATTTTATGAGGTTCAGATATGATCCATCTATTACATGATGCCTGGATTCCGGTTGTGAGAAAAAACGGTGATTCCGGTCTTATCGCTCCGCATCAGATTACCTCGGATTATGATACAAATCCGGTGATAGAACTTAATGCTTCACGTCCAGATTTTAATGGAGCTCTTATTCAGTTTCTGATAGGATTAATTCAGACTGTCTGTCCTCCTGAATCGGATAAAGAATGGACTGACCGGTTAGATAATGTAATTCCTTCAGATGTATTGAAGGGACACTTCAAGCAGATTCAGGATGCCTTCTCTCTGGATGGTAAAGGCCCCAGATTTATGCAAGATATCAGTATTGGTGATGAGAAGAAAAATTCAGTTGACGGTCTTCTTATTGAAATGCCTGGGGAGAATACGGTCAAGAAAAATACTGATTTTTTTGTTAAACGCGATACTGTAAAGCAGATGTGTCCCTCTTGTGCTGCTATGGCTTTATTTACTCTTCAGGTTAATGGACCAGGTGGTGGAGCTGGGCATAAAACAGGTTTACGAGGTGGGGGGCCATTAACGTCTGTAATCTTGGGGGAGACATTGTGGGAGACGGTATGGCTGAATATTATTCCTTCAATAAAATTTTTTGGAGATGCGATAGCAAAACAAAAAAAGAGTATGGATATGATCTTTCCCTGGTTTGGGAAGATTCGCCTGAGTGATAAAAAGGAAAAAACTGGCGTGATCGATGTTAATCCTTTACAGATGTTCTGGGGGATGGGAAGACGGATATTACTTGATTTTGAGGACAAGCCGGTAGGGGCCTGTGATGTATGTGGTCTTGCATCTTCAGCAACCGTGTTGACATATCATACGAAACCTCATGGAGTTGATTATGACGAAACCTGGGACAATCACACACTTACTCCTTATTACCTGGATAAAGAAGTTTATCGCCCAATTCATCTTCAACCCGGGGGTATTACGTATCGAAATTTTATGGGTCTGATTATTCCGGATTCGTCAAGGAATATCAAGGTTTCCAGAACTGTAACAAATTTTCAGAATAATATTATTCGTTTAAAGCGGAAATCATTTAAAAAGGTTAGGTTATGGTCATTTGGATATGATATGGATAATGCAAAAGCCAGATGCTGGTATGAAAGCCGGATGCCAATCTACCTGCTGGATGATGAGAAAAAGAGAGAATTATTTGAAAATATTGTTTCAAATCTTATATTTACAGCAGAATATGTGTTGCAGTCTCTTGCCGGCTCAATAAAGGACGCAATTTCAGGACATGGTAATAAAGGAAAAGAACCTGTTGATTTAAGATCCCGATTTTGGAATGAGACTGAGGAATTGTTCTATGCTACACTTGATAGACTTTTTTTCTCTTTGGGAAATGTGGAGCAGATAGATCAAATAAAGCGTGAATGGTATCGTATGTTAGTTGGTCATTCTGTTTTGTTATTTGATTATTATACCCAGGTTTCACTCATCAGCGATCTGAATGATCCTAAGAGTGTTATCGATGCCCGAATCAAATTTAAAAAATTTACCGGAGAGAACACGAAAAAAGTTATTTCATTACTGGGTCTTCTCATGAAGGACTCAATGGAGGAGAAAAAGCTATGACTGATGTATATCTATCTATTGAATCAGATCCTGTCAGGGAGAAATTTCACTCCTGGTGGAAGGGATTGATTGAGAGCCGTGGAGATAGTGCTGAGTTACGGAGGTGTCATGATCTTACAGAAGTGTTTTTTTGTCCGGCTTTTCACAGGCTTTATCAGAGTCTTTTACCGCATGGAATGGTGAGAAGAGAGGCTTTGGCTTTGATTGCAGTAAGTCTTGCTCATGTGAAAGAAGACATTTCTGGTGTTACTTTTGCTCAGCAGATGGGTGAGAGCAGAATAGGTCAGACCCCCTCTGTTAGTGAAGCGAGATTTCGAAAACTTATTCGGTGTGAATCATATCCCGATCTCTTTCTTCCTGTGACAAGGATCATACGGATGCTGAATGGGACGGTGAATATTGATGATGTGGTCAGAAAATTGTACTTCTGGAATGAAAAATCCAGAAAAGAGATGACATTTGAGTATTTTGAAAAAGTATTACAGTCTGAAGGAAATCAAGGAGGAAAAAAGAATGAGTGAATTTATCCAGATCCATATGCTTGCATCGTATCCGCCATCCAATCTGAATCGTGACGATCTTGGGAGACCCAAAACTGCCACGGTGGGAGGAACACAGCGTATTCGTGTATCGTCGCAAAGTCTGAAAAGATCATGGCGGACATCAGAGGCATTTTCAGATGCACTTAAAGGGGCTATTGGTATCCGAACCAGGGATATGGGGGTGAAAATTAAAAAAGCTCTGGTGGAGGGGAGGTTATTATCCGATATCCTTGAGGGAAAAGAGTCTGGAGTGACGAGGGAGAGGATAAAAGATGAGAAGAAAGCTCATGAGTGGGCGGTAAAGATAAGTTCTCATTTTGGGAAGATCGAGGGAGGAAAAGAGAAGGATTCAGATAAGAAATCTGAAAAAACAGATGAAAAGAGTAATAAAAATCCTCTCTCCCATAAGCAGATGGTTCATTATAGTCCGGAAGAGATTGCTGGAATTGATGATCTTCTTGGTCGGATTTCTGGTGGTGAAAAAGTATCAGATGATGATTGTATTCGACTTCGATCCGATCATAAAGCTGTTGATATTGCTTTATTCGGACGTATGCTTGCAGATAATGCAGCATATAATACTGAGGCAGCAGTTCAGGTTTCCCATGCTATAACGGTGCATGACACGCCGGTTGAAGATGACTATTTTACAGCAGTTGATGATCTCAATCAGCTTGATGATACTGCCGGAGCAGGGCATATTGGTGAAGCAGAGTTTGGTGCAGGTCTTTTTTATACCTATATCTGTATTAACCGTGATTTATTGAAAGAAAATCTTCAAGGTGATAATGAACTTTCGAACCGGGCAATTGAGGCTCTTATTCGTGCCGCTTCCATGGTTAGCCCATCAGGGAAACAGAATAGTTTTGCATCACGGTCATATGCGTCATATCTGCTTGTTGAAAAGGGTACAGAGCAGCCGCGTTCTCTTGCAGCCGCCTTTTTCAAACCCGTTTCGGGGAAGGATATCTACGGAGATGCTGTGAAAAATCTTGAGGGTCTTCGGGATAGGATGGATAATGCATATGGGACTTCTTTTAAGCAATCGTCCAGATCCATGAATGTTATTGATGGAACAGGGAGTCTGACTGATATTATCTCATTTGTGTTAGAGTCATGACGAAGTTTTGTCTCATTAATCTCTACGGACCGATGGCCGGGTATGGGGGGATTGCAGTGGGTGAAATGCGGTCTTCATGGTCAAGACCGTCCCGGTCAGCGGTTCTTGGAATGGTTGCTGCAGCCCTTGGTATTCGTCGGGATGATGAAGAAGCCCAGAACAGACTCCAGGCCGGATATGGGTTCTCGGTGATGGTCCTGCAACCTGGCATAATGATTCAGGATTTTCATACCATTCAGTCAGTCCACTCATCTTCTTTGAAGAAAATGAATCATGTGATGACCAGGAGGGATGAGATGAATCTTGGGGATTCGGAAACAATTCTTTCTCGTAGGGAGTACCTGTGTGATCATGTTTCTGTTGCCTGTGTATGGATCCGTGATGCTGAGTCAGCTCAGTTCTCTCTTGAGGAGATTGCAGCATCGTTTCGAAATCCTGTTTTTTGTTTGTATCTGGGGAGAAAATCCTGCCCTCCTGCCCTTCCTGTTCATGCACGGGTCATACAGGCTGATTCATTGAAGTCAGCCCTGGTTCAGCATATCGAGGGGTTTGATCTCCTCAATGGTTTCAGAGTACCGGATCGGGTGTCTCTCTATTTTGAGGATGGTATTGATATCGGATTTGATGACCCGGTGATGGTGATGAAGAGGCGTGATAATATATTATCCCGGTCGAGGTGGCAGTTTTCTGACCGTAATGAATATTATGCTCGTATTTCTGTTTCCGAGGTGTGATAATGTTTTTTTCTAAAATGACACTGGATAGAGAAGCTGCAATTTCAGGTCGGTTTCGAGATCTTGTGACAGGGCCGTATCAGGTGCATGAAGTGATCTGGGATCTTTTTGCAGACCATCCTGATAGAAAGAGAGATTTTTTATATCGTGCGGAGTTAACCGGAAGGGATCCTGTAGTTTATTTGCTCTCAGCCAGGAAGCCGGTTTACGAAGGAAATGTGTGGAATATTCTTTCAAAGCCATTTCATCCGGTTCTCCAGAAAGATGATCTGCTGAATTTTCGAATCCGTGTAAATCCTGTTGTGACAAAGACTGAGCCTGATCCAGATAGAAAACGGATTCGTCACCGTCATGATGTTATCATGGATGCAAAAAGAAGACTTAATGAGGCAAATTCATCTTTTTCAATGAGTGATCTGGTTCAGCAGGAGTCTGTCCGCTGGCTTCGTCAGCGTAGTGAAAAAGGAGGTTTTTCCTTATATGAGGATAGAGTTATTGCAGGGGGATACCGAAAGATGCAGTTTTCCCAGGGCAGGAAAAAAAATACCATATCCATTAGTGTTGTGGATTGCGATGGTGTTCTTCGGGTTACTGATCCTGACTTGTTTCTCCAGATGATCTGTAATGGGCTTGGGCCGGCAAAAGGGTTTGGCTGTGGGCTCATGATGGTGAAACGGGCAGCATTATGACTCCTACTCTCCCCGATATAAAGCCGATTCCGATAAAAGAGCGTTCTTCGGTGGTATTTCTTGGTAGGGGAGAATTGGATGTTATTGATGGTGCGTTTGTTCTGGTTGATACGAATGGGATCAGGATGCAGATTCCTGTCGGTGGCCTTGCATCGCTGATGCTGGAACCTGGGTCACGGGTTTCCCATGCAGCGGTCTCTCTTGCATCGAAAGTTGGTTGTCTGCTTGTTTTTGTAGGTGAGGGTGGTGTTCGTCTCTATTCTGTTGGTCATCCCGGGGGTGCCCGATCAGATCGTCTTTTGTACCAGGCACGTCTTGCTCTTGATGAGGTATTACGGCTAAAGGTTGTGAAGAAGATGTTCTCTCTCCGGTTTGGAGAGGATTTTTCTGATGCATATTCTGTTGAACAGTTACGGGGACTTGAAGGGGTTCGTGTCAGGGAAGGGTATCGTAAGATTGCAAGAGATACTGGTGTCATCTGGAATGGCAGGCGATATGATCCTCATTCCTGGGGGAGTGCTGATCTTCCGAATAGATGTCTTAGTGCAGCAACCGCCAGTTTATATGGGATTTGTGAGGCTGCTGTTCTTGCTGCAGGGTATTCTCCTTCTATCGGGTTCTTACATACGGGAAAGCCGCTTTCTTTTGTGTATGATATTGCAGACCTTTTCAAATTTGAAACGGTTGTCCCTGCAGCGTTTAAAACGGCTGCATTAAATCCCAGGGAGCCTGAGCGTGAGGTCAGGTATGCCTGCCGCGATTTATTCCGGGAAACACAACTCCTCAAGAGGATTATTCCAACGATTGAGGAGGTGCTGACAGCTGGTGGCATTTCTGCGCCTGCTCCTCCTGACTGGGTTGTTCCACCGGCGATTCCTGTTGATGAGGAGGGATGAGCCGGCATGATTGTTGTGGTAACAGAAGGAGTCCCGCCGTCATTACGAGGGAGGCTTGCAGTTTGGCTCTTGGAGGTCCGTTCTGGAGTGTATGTGGGTTCATATTCTGTGCGAGTCAGAGATATGATCTGGAGTCAGGTATGTTCGGGTATTGGAAAAGGAAATGCCGTGATGATGTGGCACACACCGACAGAAGCAGGGTTTAAATTTGAGACCGTGGGTCATAACCGCCGGATTCCGATTGATGCTGATGGCCATCCATTAGTAGCATTTATGCCGGAGGAAAATAAGAAAAAGTAATGTTCACCTGATATGGGCATCCGGAGGAAGGGCGTTTCCTCCAAGAGGAGAAAAAGGGAAGAGAGTTCCCCGTGTGTATGGGGATGAACCGATCCGGATAACTGCATCATCCACAAACGTGTAGAGTTCCCCGTGTGTATGGGGATGAACCGACACCACGATTACCCTTCTTGAGATGTCCCTGGAGTTCCCCGTGTGTATGGGGATGAACCGACATGCCGAAACGTGTGAATGGGTTGATGCGGGAGTTCCCCGTGTGTATGGGGATGAACCGGAATGCCGGTCGGTCAGAAGATCACGAACCTGGAGTTCCCCGTGTGTATGGGGATGAACCGCACACCAACCCTGATGAAAGAAATGGCAGTAAGAGTTCCCCGTGTGTATGGGGATGAACCGTACCAGCACTTCCGGATGGTTGGTTCTGTGTTGAGTTCCCCGTGTGTATGGGGATGAACCGTGCTTATGGTGATGATGATGAGTGATCACTACGAGTTCCCCGTGTGTATGGGGATGAACCGAATGTGCGAGCAGATCACACGATTGTAGCCACGAGTTCCCCGTGTGTATGGGGATGAACCGGAAAGGTAGTGAATGATTATCATCGGGTTGCAGAGTTCCCCGTGTGTATGGGGATGAACCGCTTCGGCAAAGGCCCGGACGTCTTCCACTAATGAGTTCCCCGTGTGTATGGGGATGAACCGCAATCCAATGCTCTTTGTTCGATACATCTCCTGAGTTCCCCGTGTGTATGGGGATGAACCGTTACGTGCTCCAATGTCGAATATAGGGTTGATGAGTTCCCCGTGTGTATGGGGATGAACCGCCTAATGGACAGCCAATGAACACAACTCCTGCGAGTTCCCCGTGTGTATGGGGATGAACCATGTAATAAAAACAGTCCCACAGGACATAATCGGAGTTCCCCGTGTGTATGGGGATGAACCGCAAACGCAGCAAAACAGAGAGCCGAAGAATTCGAGTTCCCCGTGTGTATGGGGATGAACCGCCCCTATAAACAGAGTAGCACCCATTCTCCAAGAGTTCCCCGTGTGTATGGGGATGAACCGTATCCGACAATAGCACCAAGTTCACCAACCAAGAGTTCCCCGTGTGTATGGGGATGAACCGTTTATGTATTCAATTCAACACGGGATGCACCCGAGTTCCCCGTGTGTATGGGGATGAACCGTAATATCTGAAATAGTAATCGCCGCGAATAAAGAGTTCCCCGTGTGTATGGGGATGAACCGCCCTTCGCGCTTCCGTTCTGCCGTGCGCTTATGAGTTCCCCGTGTGTATGGGGATGAACCGTTAAATGCACCAATCGTCTTTACGGTAAATGAGAGTTCCCCGTGTGTATGGGGATGAACCGTAACCCATCCTCTGATAGTTCAATATCAAAACGAGTTCCCCGTGTGTATGGGGATGAACCGATTATGAAGCGAATGGAACTTGGGATAACGGCGAGTTCCCCGTGTGTATGGGGATGAACCGATAACCGGAGTAGAACACTTAAAGAAATTTGAGAGTTCCCCGTGTGTATGGGGATGAACCGAGAGATAAACAACAGGAGATTTTAATCCAACCGAGTTCCCCGTGTGTATGGGGATGAACCGAAATGAGTTCAAAATACTGTGCTGGTGCAATTGAGTTCCCCGTGTGTATGGGGATGAACCGCAATGAATCTTGACATTGTTTGTTCAGCTTATGAGTTCCCCGTGTGTATGGGGATGAACCGAGTTCTATGGTTTCTCACTGGAGCGGATCAAAGAGTTCCCCGTGTGTATGGGGATGAACCGAGTTCTATGGTTTCTCACTGGAGCGGATCAAAGAGTTCCCCGTGTGTATGGGGATGAACCGTAGAAGCAATATTAAAACAGTTGGAGTTATTAGAGTTCCCCGTGTGTATGGGGATGAACCGTAGAAGCAATATTAAAACAGTTGGAGTTATTAGAGTTCCCCGTGTGTATGGGGATGAACCGAGGCAATATATGACAGATACATCTGATGGAATGAGTTCCCCGTGTGTATGGGGATGAACCGATGCACGCTGGATGCATCAGGGAACGCAACATGAGTTCCCCGTGTGTATGGGGATGAACCGCGTATATCTTTATATAGTCTGCAGGAGACTTGGAGTTCCCCGTGTGTATGGGGATGAACCGGATTACCTGATGTTTGGTTGTGATAGAGGGATGAGTTCCCCGTGTGTATGGGGATGAACCATAAAAATCGGGTAAATAATACAAATTTGAATCGAGTTCCCCGTGTGTATGGGGATGAACCATGGGAAGATCGGCTCTGGAACATAGGGCAGGCGAGTTCCCCGTGTGTATGGGGATGAACCGTGTGCAACCTGTGATATTGCCTGCGAATGCGGGAGTTCCCCGTGTGTATGGGGATGAACCGTACGTAGACGTGCTTATCGCTCCTTTTGCATAGAGTTCCCCGTGTGTATGGGGATGAACCGAATCCTGATAGAACCATCAGAAAACCCAAGGAGAGTTCCCCGTGTGTATGGGGATGAACCGGACTCTGCAATGAGTAGGCAGGGAAAGGCGGAGAGTTCCCCGTGTGTATGGGGATGAACCAGGGGTAGAGGTATTAGGCCCATGAGACAAATAGAGTTCCCCGTGTGTATGGGGATGAACCGCAGGCGATTGAAGCACTTGGAGGCACTCCTGAGAGTTCCCCGTGTGTATGGGGATGAACCGTCAGAAAAAGAATTCAAATCAAACTGCCTGGAGAGTTCCCCGTGTGTATGGGGATGAACCGAAGAACTGGAAGAGGGAAGGCCGCATGAGGATGAGTTCCCCGTGTGTATGGGGATGAACCGTCACCTCCTAACGTGATGTTATTGCCGTTTCCGAGTTCCCCGTGTGTATGGGGATGAACCGGATAATTTTCCCGTCAAGCCCGCTTATTTCACGAGTTCCCCGTGTGTATGGGGATGAACCGACCAGTGCAAGGCAGTCCGCGAAATGATGTATGAGTTCCCCGTGTGTATGGGGATGAACCGAGTACCTACGCAGAGTATGGGGGGGGTGGGGCGAGTTCCCCGTGTGTATGGGGATGAACCGTTGCAACACTCAATACTGTATGTCATACCTGTGAGTTCCCCGTGTGTATGGGGATGAACCGGCTCAAGAGACTGTATTAGAACAGACTCTTGAGAGTTCCCCGTGTGTATGGGGATGAACCGGAGAGAGTATTCAAATGTTCACCAAATGTGTACGAGTTCCCCGTGTGTATGGGGATGAACCGTAGACCTGGAATTCTATGAGGAAATCCTGAAAGAGTTCCCCGTGTGTATGGGGATGAACCGGTGTATGATTTGATCAGTGAATGGTTAGATGAAGAGTTCCCCGTGTGTATGGGGATGAACCGGCACTGGTAGTATGAGCCGTGACAGATATCATGAGTTCCCCGTGTGTATGGGGATGAACCGGGATAGAATACCGATAAGGGCGCCATTAAAACGAGTTCCCCGTGTGTATGGGGATGAACCGGACAAATCCTTATGTGGACTTCAGACGGTCTTGAGTTCCCCGTGTGTATGGGGATGAACCGGGCACGTAAAACAATTATATCAGAGGATATTGGAGTTCCCCGTGTGTATGGGGATGAACCGAACAAAGAAAAATACAAATCTATTGATATAATGAGTTCCCCGTGTGTATGGGGATGAACCGAAACAGGCAAAACTGAAATTGGCGACGGTTGGGAGTTCCCCGTGTGTATGGGGATGAACCGGTGATGGTTCCCCTCATGGCCCGGAAGTACCCGAGTTCCCCGTGTGTATGGGGATGAACCGAAATTCCGAGTCAATCAGAAGGAAGATAACACGAGTTCCCCGTGTGTATGGGGATGAACCGAACTCGAATCCATGCTTGATGCGAAAGAATTGGAGTTCCCCGTGTGTATGGGGATGAACCGTGAAACTCGTGGAGTGTTGACTATCAGCGGTAGAGTTCCCCGTGTGTATGGGGATGAACCGGAACGAAATTAGATGAGGGCATTCTTTCGGGAGAGTTCCCCGTGTGTATGGGGATGAACCGGATGCGACCATCTTATCTGACATCGGACTTGAGAGTTCCCCGTGTGTATGGGGATGAACCGCGCCAAGAATTGAGGGATAGAACGCGATATACGAGTTCCCCGTGTGTATGGGGATGAACCGGAATCGGCAGAATCATAATCTCAACCAGTTTCGAGTTCCCCGTGTGTATGGGGATGAACCGTATGTCATTAATCAGGTTCATAACCTGATGCCGAGTTCCCCGTGTGTATGGGGATGAACCGTTGTCTCTATGAAGCAGGAAGCCCCATCCTCAGAGTTCCCCGTGTGTATGGGGATGAACCGTGTGTAATATCGATGAGAGTGGGGAGCAAGTTGAGTTCCCCGTGTGTATGGGGATGAACCGAAGCATCACACATTTTCCCGCATGAATCCAAAGAGTTCCCCGTGTGTATGGGGATGAACCGCATATCTTGCATTCAGAGAAACACTTCATGACGAGTTCCCCGTGTGTATGGGGATGAACCGATGACCGAAGAAGAGAAGGTCATCATTTCGATGAGTTCCCCGTGTGTATGGGGATGAACCGAGCGCTTAAAACTTAACTAATTTTTGTTTTAGGAGTTCCCCGTGTGTATGGGGATGAACCGTCAAAACGGGGAACGTAAGGTGCTGCAAACACGAGTTCCCCGTGTGTATGGGGATGAACCGCATGATGTGTTGGAGGATTAGATTTTTTTTATGAGTTCCCCGTGTGTATGGGGATGAACCGTCTACTTCCTTCGTTTGTTTCAATCCCATTTCGAGTTCCCCGTGTGTATGGGGATGAACCGCGATCGCGAAACGCCAATCCTTCTGACATCCAGAGTTCCCCGTGTGTATGGGGATGAACCGTGTACTTGCATATTGCGAACATAGATTCCTCCTTTAATAAACCCGATTCTATCACGACAGAGCGCAACAATCATTTCTTTGGTCTTGGAATAGAAAAAGCAAAAGATATCATAAAAGATGGAGCATATCACGAACCAGCATACAGATCCTCGTCATTAGATTTGAGTACTGCTTATGGGTTTGCAGCGAAAGAACGTGATGAGAGCGGATTCTGTAATGTATTCATGTTTCAAACCCCTCCTGGAACAAAGGCCTTATCACTTGGAGATGGAGAATATGAGTACTTAATGCCACGGGGAGAAGAGTATGTGGTTGGAGATATCTTTAATGCAGATAGATTCGAATATAAGCACACTGACTACGGGGTTGAGCGAGTGACCCCATTAGAAAAAGTTCGTATGATACTTCTAAAAAGAGTAATAAGATGACCCAAGAAGAGACATTCAAACGGTGGAAAGAGTGTGATGATGGAATTATCACTGGAATAAAAGATACTCGCACGCATGAAGAAAAAATGAAGGATCGTGAATGGGCAGAAGAGTTCATGAAAACCACCTTTGGATTAGACGTGAGTAAACTGAAAAAGAGCGTTCGACCTCTTTAATCATAACCTCCAGTTTGAACCCCTGGGAGAAGAAGATGGTAAAAAAGAGGGTTAAGCGGATATCACCAAAGGCCAACGTGTTGACCAATAAGGATGATATCAGCAACTAACAGACTCTTTTCTACCAGTCCCGAGCGGGTACAAGCCCACACGAGAAAGGTATTTACGATTTGAAATCGATATACCATGGTTAATGTCCTGTCATGGGTAGCAACTTTCCACGGCGGCTATACCATGACAATTCTTATGTTTCTATTGCCTGCTTATTATCGCTTGTTCTTTGAACTGTCCATTTTCTAATAAAAGGTAGAATTACCTCAATGAAACCCTCTCACATTATGCGCAACCCCTGACTATCATCCCCTTTCACTATGCTCGTACCCTGTTTTTTCCATATTTCATAATATACCCTGAGCATAATATGCTCCTATGTCTTCGGCAGAGCAGTATCAGCTCTACGCCAACGCCGCACCGGACCAGTCCGGCCACGACGTAATCCTGCACACCCTGGATACCTGGCGGTCACATACAAACCAGGACGGGGTGAGCCGGAAACTCTTCTTTGGTTCCGGGAACTTCACCGGGACTGAGTCATTATGGAACGGTACCCCGCTCATCTTTGGAACCAGGCATCCGAAGACATTGCTGACACAGGACCTGAAGAAAGCCCTGAAAGAATCAGACGGGCGGGTTGTCGGATCGTTCACCGGAGCCGAAATCGTTCAGAACGGAACCGCACGGTTCACCGGGTCGTTCCAGTTCACCGATTCTGAAGTCAGGACTTTACACAACAACGGAGAACTCCAGTTCTCTTCCGGTTTTATCGCAGACGTCGATGGTGATGGACGACTGGTCGGGAAAGTAAAACCTGACCACATCCTTATTTTCAAGAAATCAAAGGACGGGCTTCAACCGCAGGACGGGGGGGCCACGTTCCTGAACGCACGGAGTCAGACTATGGATTCTGAAGAACTAAAAGGGCATTTTACCCGACTAATGGAGGCTATCAAAGGGCTGACTCCGGCTAACGGACCGGCCCCTATCCTCAATGCGAGCAATTCGAACATGACAGAAGAACTCAACAAACAGGTCACTCTTCTGAACGCTCAGGTCGAAACCCTGACCGGTCAGATTGCTGAAAAGGATACCGCCATCGCAGAATTAAACACAAAAGTTCAGGCATTCGAAGACGAGAAGAAACAGGCGGAAGCACAAGCACAGGAAGACGCCTGGCAGAACATCAAGACAAACGTTCTGCCTCCCGGACTGACTGCAACCCCGGAACTTGAGAAGGAGCGAGTTCCCCGTGTGTATGGGGATGAACTGAATAGGTTGTCGCCTTTCTTCCGGCAGGTAAAGAGTTCCCCGTGTGTATGGGGATGAACCGTGAGAAAAGAGAGTGTGGGGCTGCTATGTGGCGAGTTCCCCGTGTGGATGGAGATGAACCGAACCCCATCTGACATATACTGGTTATACATATGAGTTCCTGGTGTGCAACGGGATGAATGGGAACCGTCTACAAGTATGCGTGTTCCAGATAGTTTCAATAGAACACTTGAATAAGTAAATGATAAGCAAATAAAAAGTTCGGGCATACATCCGACTTTCACAAAAGGAAAAACAAAATCAGATAATAAATGCTTTTCAAAAGTAATCAGGATGTGTATGCGGTTAATATCCACATCACCGCATACACGAAAGTGGGTGAAACCCGAGCACGTCAGATCCCCTTAGTCTCTTCCGGGCTTCCGGATTTGACAATTTATCTACAGGGTTTCTTAACAAATAATTGTTGCCCGTGTTTGGGATAATCCACGATCTCAGCCGGGTGGGGATAGTATGAAACCTGAGTAAAAAGGATCCCTGAAAAGGGAATTAAGAAGATTGTGTCTGGATATCGTGGTTCACCTGGTGGCCATGTATCTTTACTACCATCTTTTTTTTATTCCCTTCGTTCTCTATTCAAATACGAAAATTCTCCTATTTTGTTTTATATTAACGCTTAAGTGCCAAACTGTAAGCATATCGTTTTATTAAAACCTTGGAAACATCGAGACCATTCTCGTATAACATTCATCTGGTGCAACAAAAGATTATCAAGTCAAAAAAACTAATAATTGCCAATCCTTGTGATACAGGGATGACCCATCTGATTATTAGGTGTTAGAATTTTTTACATGTTCGTTCCCCGTAAGTACGGGGATTTATCTGCAATCATCAATCTGTGGATAAACCGAAAGACATTTTTGTATCAATATAAAATAAAACACCTATGGCAGAGAGTAATCATCCTCATTCTGTTCATATTATTCCACTTGGGTATGAGATTGATCGTGCCATACGACCATTTGATTCAGAAAAAGCCGTTCGAGTGTATCTCCTTACCATGAAGCAGATGGAAAAATACAATACTCCGGAGGAGATTCAGATGACTGCACGGGAAAGACATTATGAGAGTCGTGTTTCCGATATCCTCACGGAGAAGGGAATTCAGGTCATTACAAAACAGATCGATATGTTCAATACTCTTGAAGTAATGAGAGAGGTTGCATCTATTATTAATCAAGAAAAAGAGCAGAATTCAGTTATAAAAGTTAATATGTCTGCATGTGGTAGAATAACGGCCTTTGCTACTACCCTTGCAGCAATGGCCCATGATGTTTCTCTATATTATGTCCGTGCAGATAAATATGCAGATTCAGCCCATGATGTAGAATGCCATGGTCTCTCAATCTGTAAGCAACAGAGAATATGGAACCTTGAAAAAATACCATTGGCACTCCCGGATAAAATGAAAGTCACTGTACTATCTCTTCTAGCAGGAAAAAAGGAAGGGCTCTTTACCTGGGAGATCGTGGATCATCTCATCCAGTCAGGAGAACCCGGATATGACATTCCATTCAGGGAGAAACACAAGGATGAGATGAGAATGATTCAGAGGAGGTATCATACCCGCCTTAATAAAAGTGCTCTCGAACCTCTCATTGCATCTGGATATGTTACTAAAAAGAAAGTCGGAAGATATCACCGGATAACAATAACACAGAGCGGACTTTATTTGGCAGCAGTTCATGGGGCCTTTATTGCTCCAGAATTTTCAGAGATGTATCCCTGAATTTTTCTTACTGTTGATTGAGATCCTGGTTTCAATTCATATTATTCTGGAAGATGTAGAATGGGATTAGTGGTTGAACACAATCTTAAGGCCAGAAAAAATAAGATTCAATGTAGAGGTTGTTGCATAACTTTAAACCGCTGGTACAATGAGGAAAAAACCAGATTTTTTATCGCCGATTTTAGGTTTCACTCGAATGGAAATTATCCTTCTTGCGGAAATGACATTTTGGTTATGTAACAGCCTCTAAAACACATTAAATCTAAATATTTTTTGTCTAACTTGAATTTTATTCCTGATAATACCTAAAACCCCCTTTAGTGATCGCTAGGTTATTAAGTATTTAAAACCACAATTTGCTGCTGAGTGTCGGGTTGAGGTAAATATACCTGAATAATTACAGGATTAGATACATGGGGGCATGAAATCACCCTTCTCGTAGTACCGGGAGAAGAACGAATGAATATGTGAGAAGATGAACGAACGATGCTGACGGGCAATCTCCGGGGTCAGATCTGTGCAGGCTTCCCTGACCTGGTCCGGAAGGGTCTTTGTTATGAACTTCTCAACCTCAGCCCGCTTCTCATTCATGATCCGGTAGATACCGTAGTTCAGCTGATCATCGGTCTGGAGCTGGAAGAGCTGACGTAAGAGACGCTGGAGATTCTCGATATCCTCCTTCTCTTTTACCTGTAACTCTTCATCATATGCTGATTTTACTTCCCGCACCAATAATTCATCGTTCTCTTTCATCGGTTTCGTCATATCGTCTCCTCAATACATCGTACTTCTTCGTTTTGGATAGCTCATACAGCGGTCATGATCCGGTATCGATCCGGAAAGCCTGTATTCTGGTAATTTTGAAATTTTAAAATGCATGTGATAATTCGAGAAATAATCTTGATTCATAGAGTTTACTCTTTCTCCTTTTTTGGAGTGATCCGGAAACGATCCGGAAAGCCTGATCAATTCTGCAGCATTGCAGAAAAACCAGCCTGAATAAAGTGTTTATCACTGGTAAGGGCATTTTTAATACTTCTTTCATTCATGACTACAAATGACACACAATCAGTAAAACTCCAATTCTTATCATCTCGCTTATAAAAAAGCCTCCATCCTTTTTCCCATAATTCAGGATCAACATGCAAAATGGGAACTCTTGGAGAACGACAAATATTGTGATAAAAAGTTATCAAAGACGATCTGAATTTTGGATTGGATAAAGCATTGGAGGTTTCCTCAATAATTGAGGACGTAGTAACAAATACTGACCCTTTTTTCATCAAATCCTGATAGAGTATGTTGGTTATTATATGAAGTGAATCCTTTTGGTTTAATAACGCAAACCAACATGCAATATCAACGAATATCTCTGATGTAGGTTCATTCATTCTTCGCCCTTTTGTCAGTTCCATAGAGATAGTGATCATGTTCATGTGCAAGATCAGGAATCCCTGTATCCACAGCTAATGAGGCGATATTAAATGCAGGATCCAGTTCAGGATTTATCTCGTAAATCTCATCAGAATTAATAATTATTGTGTATTTTTTGCCCGGAACAAGTTTTATTTCATCAATCGGCCGAAGCACAGAACCATCAAATACTACGTCCATTGTTGTAGCCATACTATCCCTCCAGGATATTTTGTTGTTATAGTATCTGTATTGCCGGCATCTTTGTTATTTCGTTGGGTAGGTATATCGTTGGAGTAATCCGGAACCGCCCTTCTACCCCCTAACATACTAAACCCATCGAATTCGATGGGGTTAAAATTTGGGTTATTTAAATGTTCCCATATGCCGATGAACTCAATGGTATTTCTGCTTCTTAACCAATTTTGAATAATATAATCTGTACGCTCTGCATCTTTGTATTTCGCAATATCAGTTATGCAGATATAATCCTCCTCATGGAGAACTGATACTGTTATTTCTTTATCAAGAACCGTAATCTTCCCCATCGCTTAACACCCGTATCACACAAACCGGCAGATTTTCACATAATCACATGCCTTACACTGATCCCCGGGGCAGGCTGAAAACTCCCGGTTCACAATTCCTGTAATTATTTTCTCAGCTAAGTGCTCTGCCTTTGTCAGCATCTCTTCACTCACCGGTACCGGAACCACCGTTGCATCCTCAAGAAAGGCAATCGAACCTGAACACACCTGCTCTCCAATTGCAGTAAGTCCACGGGCATAGAGCCTTATCTGCATCGATGCATCATTCTCGGTAACCACCGTATCAGACGTCTTGTAATCCCGGATCTCTATCCCTTCATTATCATGCAGAATCACATCTACCTTCCCAGCAACCGTTGCCTGCATCAGGGGATACTCAATCCGTGTCTCCACCTCACGAATCCGGAGCATATCATCCTTCCTGGCTTCGGCAAAATGAATCAGCTTCTCCATCACCACATCCCGCATACCTTCTGCACGTCCGGGATCGGCAAATGGCATGAAAAAGTTCTCTTCAACCGATGTTGCAACCGCCGTGACCGGATCATACCCTTCCTTCATCAGTTCGGCAGCTTCCCGCATACAATGATGGAGAGCATTTCCATACCCAAGATACGGGTTGATACCCGGCTGAAATCCCCATATGGTATTAATTCTGTACCGGTACGGGCATTTACTATAGTGAATCAGCTCGCCGGCGGCAAACGTCTGGATCTCATCATCCTCACCACGCTGTGACAATGAAAGATCAGGTAGATGTGTAAAGGGAGAAAGAACCTCAATATCCGGACAGTCGGCCAGATCCTCGATAAATTCGCTGACACCCTTCTTCCTCCCGTTTAATGTGGTAAAATATGACAGGACAAGCAGCTCCTTTGCCCTCGTCATAGCAACATACATCAGCTTTCGTTCCCCTTCCACGTCACCTTCATACCTTGACACATTGAACATATCACGGGGAAGAAGCCATCTCTGCTCTCTTCCGGTTTTTGCTGAGGGAAACCTTCCGTTCACCAGAGCAGGGATGAATACAACCGGCCATTCCAGCCCTTTAGACTGATGCATGGTCATCAGATTCACCGCATTCAGACCGGCCAGATCATCATCCATCTGCTCATCATATGCTCCGTTCGCGTAATGGTTTAGAAAATACGTTACCGTCTTAACAGAGTCGGCCATGAGATCCGGTGACCCCCGAGTTTCTGTGCAGTTTCCACATCGCTTAAGATATCCCCGAACCTGCCCAGATTTGCCATGATGACCGCATGTTCCGGGTTATCCGGATCCAGCTGTAAAAACCCGAGAATGGAGAGGAGTTCCTGGTACATACCGGCAACATGATCAAACCCTTTCCCATGAAGCTGCCGTTTCCACTCATTCAGCCGGGGAAGAATCTCATCAACCGTACAAAGACCCGGAATTGCATCCGCCCATTCCTGTGACCCGAACGTGAGCAGGTCCTCCCCCTCAATCTTATTCTTCCAGTCCCATCGTGACTTCTGGAAAAACCCGTTCGGAGAAGCCCAGACCACAATCTTTGCTAGAGCCGCAATCTCCGCTCTACGGAATAGGCCCACCTTTCCCCCGACCATGAAGGGAATATGCTTCTCCCGGAACACGTCAATGAACGGCTCACCACTCGTATTCACACTCCTGAGAAGAATCCCTATATCACCGTACCTGCACCTGCCACTCTCAACCAGCCGTGAGATCTCATCAGCAATAAAGACGGCCTCACTCCGTTTGTCTGAAAACTCCACAAGATGAGCCTTTCCCTGTTCGGACCGGGAATACACCATCGGAGAATACCGGCACTTCTCAAACGTCTCAGAAAAATAATTCGCCGCCTGCACAATCGTCTGCACACTCCGGCGGTTCTCCGGGATGGATATCGTCTCAGACTGCTGGTAATACTCAGCAAACTCCTCAAAACAGTGCTCATCAGATCCCCGCCACTGGTAAATCGTCTGCCGTGGATCCCCAACGACGAAAATTTTACTCCCCCGGCCAAGAATCTCAATCAGCTCCTGTTGTGCCCGGTTAATATCCTGGTACTCATCCACTATAAGATACTGAATAAAATCCCCGACTTCAGGACGCTTCCGGAGATTCTCCACCGTCAGAGCAATCATCCGGTCAAAGGTCAGCCGGTGGTGTTCATCAAGACACGCTTCATATTTGGTAAGGGAATAATAAAAATCTGGAGAACGCTTCTTCACCTCATCCCGTGAGAGCATCTCATTATAGAAAACGCCCACACTCCTCTTGAAATCCTGACATTTTTCGGTATAATTGGAACTGCCTGTCAGATTCAGTTCCCAGCCGACCCTCATCAGGTAGGCCATCTCCTGATTCTCATCCAGAACTCCCCAGGACCCATACCCGAACTGATCCTCAAGAAGGTGAAAGCAGAATCCGTGAATGGTCCCGACATACATCTCACCAAGCCGGGCACATAACGCATCCTCCCCCAGCTCCTTGACACGCTTATATATTCTGCTCTTCATATTCGCTGCGGCTTTCTCGGTGAACGTAAACGCAACAATAGAGGCAGGCTCCACATGCTCAACCAATAGCAGAGAAACAATCTTTCTCGTCAGTGTTTCGGTCTTCCCGGCCCCTGCACCGGCAATAATCCGGACATGCGGTGATTGTGTCGTTATTGCTGATTGCTGGCTCTCTGATAGCGGTCGTGGTTCATGAAGGATAGTATGAAGAAGCTGGGTGTGTGTCATGATATCTGGTGCAGTATATAAACATAGAACGATTTCATGATAAGACCATTTCGATGTTATGTCTCATGGGTCATACAGAAGTCTGTTTCTGTTTTCTCTGTTATGTGCTCAGGTTCAACACCTGTTCCTGCAATTAAGTTCATCATTCTGTCTCCTCATGTTGGTATGAGATCATAAGAATATGTTCATCTGAACAATGTGAGCAGTATGGGCAGAATGAAAATACTCATCATATCTAATACCGTCAAGATCCTAACACTGGCAATGATTATTCATGAAATGCAGGATTTGATGATGAGGAAATCCTGGCACACACCCGAAAATCACAAATATAAAAAAGAATCAAATTGCTCATGCTTTTCAAGACAAAATAGAGCGTGTATATGGCTAATATCCACATCACCACATACACGGTAGGGGTGAAACCCGAGCACGTCAGATCCCCTCAGTCTCTTCCGGGCTTTTGGATTTGACAATTTATCTATAGGGTTTCTTGACAAATATCCGAAATTGATCCCCATCTTTATTTCACAACATTCTAAACCCGTCGAATTCGACGGGGTTAAAAAACATAATCGGTATGTCATGATTCCAGAGATTCAATAGTTTTATTATTGGGTTCTCATTTTCGAAAGATGCATTCAATCATATACTATACCGAATCCTGATAATGCCCAATAATAATTGTATTTATCAATTCATTGCAACACCCACATTTACTCAAAGGAAAAACTGTTATTTTGAAAAATTAATAGACATATAGAACAGATAAGAGATGAAAATCATGTCTGCCGATGTTTACCCTAATAATTTTTCTGACAAGGACATTCTCGTCAGAGTTGAACATAAACTAGATCATATCATAGAAATCCTTGAAGATAAAACGATCTCAATTGAGGAGGAAAAACTCATCAGAGAAACTGATAAACTCATTCATGGAAAAAAATTTGATGAATTTATCCCATTATGACCTGGAATGTGGTTCTCCATAAACAGGCCAATAAAAATCGTGAAAATTTTTAGATTCCGAAAGAATTCGGGAGTCGAATTCACCTCATCGGTAACCATGGTTGCCTCCAAGGTAGATGATGTCAGCCGGTTAAGCCAGGATGTCAATGACATATCAGGGAAAGGACTGGTCCAGGCAAATATTGCAGAAGATGGCATTCAGGCGATTAACGGAGCGGTGCACGACGCCGGCGTCATCATTGAAGAGTTCAAGACTCAGGCAGAGGAGATTGGAAAGATCATTGAGATCATCAGTTCCATTGCAGACCAGACCAACCTTCTTGCCCTAAATGCATCAATCGAGGCTGCCCGGGCCGGAGATGCCGGACTTGGTTTTGCCGTGGTTGCGAACGAAGTAAAGACCCTGGCACAGGACTCACAACGGTCAGCAGATAATATCTCCCGGATCATTGAGGAACTGCAGACCCAGTCAGAAAAAGCCGGAGCAGCGATGCAGAAAGCAACCGATGAAGTGACCAGGGGGTCTGAGGCGATCAACGAGACAATCCGGTTCTTCCATACCATAGCCGAACAGATACAGGAGATATCAGATAATATCGCTGAAGTTGCAGCTCTTTCGGAAGAAGAAAGAAATGCCGTTCAGATGATAGAATCACGCATTTCAGGAATGAAAACCCTGGCAGACGATACGTCAGATGAAGCATCAGCCTCTGCAGTTGCATCAGAGGAGTCATCGGTTGCATTAAACCAGATATCATCCATCATGACCGAACTATCGCAAATTGCGACCCAAATAGATGAATCCATGAAACGGTTGAAGACGTAAAAAACCAAAACCTGCATTCATTTTTTCCGGAGCTATAAGAATTCCGGATCTGATTCCTGGAATGCATGATATATGATTAGATATTATCGCTCAATTTATTCCTGATAAAAGATGATGTATCTGGAACTGACTGAATTCATATATCCCGGTATGGTGAAAGCATGACAAAAAATAAAACCCCCTCCTCAAAGGATGAAGCGTGGACTGACGCAAAAAAGCGGTATAAACTCACCGATGAGCATATCCGGATGGCAAAAGAACTTGGTCTGAACCCGAAGAAATTTGGTTCATATGCACCCAATAAACAGGAACCCTGGAAAGAACCACTCCCGGATTTCATCGAGGAGATATATGCCAAACGATTCAAAAAGAGTGAATCTGGATAGATATCTGTCTGTGTCACAATTACCCTATGAAGAATGATTTGACAAATCCCTCTCCTTCGTGCTGCCTCACATGGTAAGAAAATGCCCATTTCCCTCCTATCATTGACTTTTCTACTCCTCTTCGGTCATGGTTTAGGACAAGGAATAAATAACAATATTTTTATTCATAGGATACATTGGAGTTTTAAGGGACATCCCCTGCAGAGACAAAAAACGTCCATATATATACGTCTGTGTATGCAGATACCCCACTCTCTCATAAATCCGGCAGACTATGATCTCAATACTCCTTGTCGATGATGACCCGGCCCTGCTGGAGGCCTGTAGGCTCTATCTTGAGGATACGGGAGAATATGCTGTCGATACATCCCTTTCAGCCACAGAGGCATTGATCAGACTGCAGCAAAAATCATACGATGCGATTATAGCAGATTATGAGATGCCTGATATGAATGCCCTGCAGTTTCTCTCCATATTTCGCAGATGTGATCCCTTCACCCCGTTTATTGTCTTTACCGGACGGGGTCGGGAAGATGTTGTCATACAGGCTCTTGAAGGCGGTGCCGACTATTACCTGCAGAAAGGAGAAGATCCAAAGACACAATTTGAAGCATTGCGGGATCGAATCGCAGGGGCAGTTGCCAGGAGAAAATTGGAGAATGCACATGTCCGAAAGGATCGGTTACTCGCTGCCATTGCGGAATGCACCAGGATTCTTCTCATGGAGAAAGAGGTAAACCAGGCAATTCAGCAGGTGCTTGACATCATCGGTCCAGCCACAAATCAGGACCGGATCTATATCTTCCAGGCTCATACCGATCCAAAAACCCATGAACTCCTGGTAAGTCAGCGGTTTGAATGGACGAACAAGGGGGTTGATTCGCAGCTCGATAACCCGGATCTGCAGAACATGCCATTTCAGATCGTTGCCCCCTACTCATTTGATCTGCTGCATAGAGGAAAGATGGTATCAGGCCTGGTAAAAAATCATCCGGAGAGTGAACGGGAGATACTGGCAGCCCAGGGGATCATCTCCATCCTCCTTGTACCCATTATTGTGGACCGGAAATTCTGGGGATTTATCGGATTTGATAACTGCAGAACAGAATATGAATGGAATAAAGGAGAGAAAGAGACGCTGCTCACCCTCGCCAATTCCATAGGGTCTGCAATAGCCCGTGCATCGGTTGAGGATGACCTGAGAAAGACAAATGAGTATCTTGAAAACCTGATAACCAATGCAAGCGGGCCGATTATCGTTTGGGACCCTGAATTACATATAACCGGGGTGAATCGTGCATGTGAGATTCTCACCGGATGCCCTGCTCATGATCTGATCGGTAAGGACCTCTCTGTTATCTTCCATCAACAGGATCAGGAACGATGGGCCTGCCTTATGAAGAGTGCTTTTAATGGAGAGCGATGGGATATGGTTGATATCCCGGTCCGGCACCGTGATGGAAGTGTAAAATATATACTCTGGAACTCATCACCCATATACTCGACCGCCGGGGGACCATTGGTTGCAACCATTGCCCAGGGTCTTGATATCACAGAAAAACTCCGTCTTGAAGAGGAGAAGGATGCTGCAATAAAACAGATAAAGGTCAATTTTGCCCAGCAGGCGGTACTCAACGACGGGATCAGAAACCCCCTTGCTGTTATTACCGGGTATGCAGAACTCATTCCGGAGAAACAGATCAGGGAGATGATAGTGCAGCAGGTCAGCCAGATAGATTCCATGGTCACCCAGCTGGACCGGCGGTGGAATGAATCTGAGTCCATTCTTCAGTATCTTCAGAAACATCATAATATCCATATGGATGAGAGTTGTCCTGCTATCACATCCCCTGAGAAAGCACCCTTTGTCTCTGCTGTACCTGGTCTCCATGACAAAGGCATTGAAGAACTGATTCTGGTATTAGATACCCTTGACATTCTTATATACATAATCGATTTAGAGAGCCATGAACTGATATATGGGAACCAGAAAGCCAGAGAACTGTATGGAGATATGGTAGGCAAACCCTGCTATCAGGTATTACAAAAAGGTCAGACTTCTCCCTGTCCATTCTGTACAAACCGGCAACTCACCGATTCAAAAGGCCCGCTCGGGACACATGTATGGGAACGGAAAAATCCCATAGATGGTCGGTGGTATGAATGCCATGCACGAGCAATCCCCTGGATCAATGGACGACTGGTCAGACTGGAGATGGCAGTTGACATATCAGGAAGGAAGCATGCTGAAGAGATATTACTTCATAATGAGGAGAGATACCGGCAGATCTCATCACTTACCTCAGACTTTGCATTCTCCTGTGTCCGGTATCCTGACGGGATGTTTCACATTGACTGGATGGCCGGGGCAGTAGAACCAATAACCGGGTACACCATCGATGAACTCAAAGAAAAGCAATGCTGGAGGGCAATTGTTATAGATGAGGATCTCCCCGTATTTGATCAGTATGTAACGGGTCTTGTTCCTGGTCAGTCGGCAACCTGTGAACTCTGGATCAGGCATAAAAATGGTGACCGGATCCGGATATCCTGCAAGACCAGATGTGAACAGAGTGAGAGTCCGGCCGGAGTAATCAGGCTGTATGGGGGGTGCGATGATATCACACAGACCTGGCAGGTTCAAAAAGCCTTAACAGAGCGGGAAGAGCGGTATCATTCCTTCTCATCCATGATACGGATGATGTGTGATACGGTTCCTGATATGATATGGGCAAAAGACCTGGAGAAGAAGTATTTATTTGCAAACAAGGCCCTCTGCGAAGACCTTTTGAATGCCCGTGATCCCTCTGAACCGATTGGGAAGACTGATCTTTTCTTTGCTGAACGTGAAAAGAGAGAACATCCTGAAAACCCTGAATGGCACACCTTTGGAGATATCTGCCGTGATACGGATCAGATTACCATGGATGCAGGAGAACCCAGGCAGTTTGATGAGTACGGCAATGTCAAGGGAAAGTTCCTCTACCTGGATGTGCACAAAGCCCCGTTCTTAAATACAAAGGGCGAAATGATTGGAACGGTAGGGTCTGCACGGGATGTCACCAGGCAAAAAGAGGCTGAAGTAGTACTCAAACAGAATGAAGAACGATTCCGTGCCATTGTGAATGCGATTCCGGATATCCTGTTTACATTAGATGAGAACGGGGTATATCTGACCTGTCATGTGAATGATCCTGCTCTTTTAATCTCTCCTGAAGAGGAACTGATCGGAAAATCACTGCATGATCTTCTCCCCGAACCCGTTGCAACCAGGGGTCTTTCAGCCATTCAGAAAACGCTCAGGACCGGAAAGATGCAGTTCTTTGAATATTTCCTTGATATTCAGAATAAAAAGCTCTGGTTTGAGGCGAGGATTATCAGATCAGCACCCCGTGAGGTCCTGGCAATTATCCGTGATATTACAGAAGAACGGTACAATGAGGAGGCTCTTCGTCAGTCAAACGTGAAACTCCGTCTTTTAACCAGTCTCACCAGGCATGATATCTATAATAAAATATCAGCTGTCGATATGTTTCACAACCTGGCACTCCAGTCTTCTGATCCTGAAAAGATCCATGAGTATGTGGAGAATGCCCGGATCGCTGGTGAACAAATAGAAAAGATAATCAGTTTTACCCGTGAATATGAAAACTTCGGAATATATGGGACAGGATGGCTGGCGATACAACCGATTGTGGAATCGGCTTGTGAAGAGGTAGAATGCCCGGGTATTACATTTTATAATGAGATACCACAAACCCTTGAGATATTAACAGATCCCATCATTCGGAAGGTCTTTACCACGCTGCTTGAAAATTCAATTCGTCATGGAGAGCAGGTCACACAAATTCGTGTCAGGGCAGACCGAAGCAATGGAGATTGCATTATTGTGTATGAAGATGACGGGATTGGCATTGTCGGGGAAGATAAGGAGATGATCTTTGAGCATGGATATGGGAAGCATACCGGTATCGGTCTCTTTCTTGCTCGTGAAATCCTTTCCATCACCGGTCTTTCCATTCGTGAGTGTGGAACATACCAGCATGGTGTACGGTTTGAGATCACCGTTCCTACCGGGAAATGGCGCTATGGAGAAGATACATGACTGATCAGATCTCTGTTTTGTATGTCGATGATGAACCTGATCTCCTGGATCTTGGGAAGATTTTCCTGGAACGGACCGGCGATTTTCGTGTTACTATCGCAACCGGCGTAAAAGAGGCCCTTTCAGCCATGGAGGGCAGTGAGTTTGAGACCATCATCTCCGACTACCAGATGCCGGGAATGGATGGGATTGGGTTTTTAAAACACCTGCGTTCACATGGCAATAAGACTCCGTTTATTCTGTTCACCGGACGGGGCAGGGAAGAGGTCGCAATAGAGGCACTCAATAACGGAGCTGATTTCTATCTGCAGAAAGGAGGGGATCCAAGGGCACAGTTTGCAGAACTTGCCAATAAGGTCCGATATGCGGCATCTCACCGTCGGGCGGAAAAGCAGATTCTGGACCTGCAACAACGGGAATCTGAAATAATCAATTTTCTGCCTGATGCCACCTTTGCCATAGACACCAGCCACGTCGTCATCGCCTGGAACCGGGCCATGGAGCGTCTTTCCGGTATATCTGCATCGGAGATCATTGGAAAAGGTGATTATGCCTATGCAATCCCTTTTTACCAGAAGAAGCGGCCGATGCTCATCGATTTCGTTCTTGATAATGATCCGGAGATGATGGAGAAGTATCCATCCCTCATCAGGCAAAATCACACCCTCACTGCTGAAATCACCCGCCCCTGGGTCCATAACGGAAAAGAACTCTACTTCTGGATTACTGCCTGCCCCCTCTATGATATGAAAGGGAACGTTATCGGGGCGATTGAGTCACTTCGGGATATCACTCCATTGAAAAAGGCTCGTGAGTTACTGGAAGATACCGAGTCGCGGTACCGGATAACTCTTGATGCGTCAAACGAAGGGATATGGGACTGGAATATCAAAACGGGGGACGCTTTTTTCAGCCCGCACTGGTATACCATGCTGGGATATGAACCGGATGAATATCCATCCACATATAAAACCTGGGAGATACTCCTCCATCCTGACGACATCGAAATTACAAAAAACAGAATCCAGGAACACATCTCAAATAAGCAGGAAGGATATACCATCGAGTTTCGGATGCGGACAAAACAGGGGGGATGGAAATGGATACAGGCACGGGGCCGAGTCATCGAATGGGATGAGGATGGATCGCCGGTCCGGATGGTCGGGACCCATGCTGACATCACTGCGTTAAAGCAGGTTGAAGAAAAACTTCGTCTTGATGAGTCTAGGCTTGAAACCCTCCTGAACCTGACGCAAATGACAGAGAAGTCAATGAGCGATATCACACATTACGCTCTCGAAGAGGCTGTCCGTCTGACGCTCAGTGAAATCGGATATGTGGCATTTTTAAGCGATGATGAGGCCGTCCTTACCATACATGCCTGGTCAAATGTGGCAATGGAGGAGTGTCAGATAAGAGACCAGAAAAAGCTCTACCCGGTTGCAGAAACCGGACTCTGGGGTGAGCCGGTCAGGCAGCGTAGACCGGTAATTACCAATGATTATGCTGCACCGGATCCCTTGAAAAGAGGACTCCCCCCCGGTCATGTGAGTCTGACCCGTCATCTGGGTGTCCCTATTGTTGACGGGAACCGGATTGTAATGCTGATCGGTGTTGCCAATAAAACTGAACCATACGGGGATGAGGACATCCGCCAGCTGACTCTTCTTATGAACGGAGTCTGGAATATCATCCAGAGAAAACAATCAGAAGAAGCACTCCTCCGAAGTAATGAAGAACTGGGTGCAGCATACGAGGAGATCTCTGCCACTGAAGAAGAGCTCAGGTCACAGTATAATCTGATATCAGAGAAAATGGAGGATATCAGGGAGAGTGAGGAACGTTTTCGTGCAGTGTTTAACTCCACTCTGGTAGGAATTGCGATTACCACGCCAGATGGCAGATGGCTTTATTTTAACGATGCCCTCTGCTCTATGCTCGGGTACACTGCCGAAGAGCTCAATCAGATAAGATGGACTGATATAACTCCTGCTGAAGATCTCGTGGAAGAGATGAAGATATTTGAATCGGTTCTTGCCGGAAAAGATCCTGGAAACCTTGAAAAACGCTATATCAGAAAAGATGGTTCCATCATTGATGTTCTTATCTCCACCGGGATTGTCAGAAAACAGGATGGGAGTATCGACTATTTATGCTCCATTATCCTTGACATGAGCGAAAAAAAGGCGTCTGAACGGCTTCTAAGGGAGATAGAGGGGCAGCAGCGTCTCATCATAGAAAATGTTCATGATCCTGTTGTCATCGTTGACTTTGACGGGAATGTCCTCTATGGAAACCCGGCAGCCTTTTCCATATGCGAATTACCCCCCGGTTCTCTGTCATCACCACTCAATATCAGGGACATCCTTTCACCAGAATCCCTTGAAATGAGTTTGGCTGACCTTGCAGAGATCAAGAGGACCGGAAATCCGGTTATCAATGAGTACACTATCATCACGCAGTCAGGGAAGGTACGGACTGTCGAGGCTGCAGGACATCTTATTCAATGGAACGGAGAGGATGCAGACCTGGTCTCTATTCGTGATATCACCGACCGGAAAGAGGACAAGGATGCCCTGTTACAGGCTAACCGGAAACTTACCATCCTCTCTTCGATCACGAGGCATGATATCTTAAACCAGGTGACGGCTCTTCTTGGATATCTTGAGTTACTAGCGGATCATGATCTTGATCCGGATATTCAACAATATATTAAAAAATGCCTCTCCTGTACCACCACTATCCGGAGCCAGATCGCATTTACAAAACTGGTTGATGATATCAGGAATAAATCGCTCATGTGGCAGTATGCGGAACGGATGATTACTCATGTGCTCGAGGGGTATTCAATCGGTCAGATAACCTGTCAGGTTGATCTGAAAGGGCTGTATCTGTATGCAGATCCGATTCTGGAAAAGGTAATCTTCACGCTGATTGAAAATTCCATAAGGCATGGGGAGAACGTCACCAGGATTGCTTTTTCCTACCGGATTGATGATGGAGACTGTATCTTTGTGTATGAAGATGACGGATCTGGTATTCCGGATGATGAGAAGGAGAAGATCTTCAGGCAGGGGTATGGGAAGCACACCGGCCTTGGGTTATTTCTCATCAGGGAGATTCTGGCAATCAATGCCATGACCATATCAGAGACCGGTGCTTGGGGATCTGGAGCACGGTTTGAGATCCGTGTCCCTGCAGGGAAATGGGTGGTGAAAGAAGGGATGTCATAAGGCTGGCATCGGGTGCCTGATGGTATCCTACTCAAGAAAGAGATCCGGGATCCTGTTTTATCATGTCAGAAGTGAATATCCATCTATCCGAATATGATGGTTCAGGTATACTCAGGTGAATAGGGCAGGGGAAGATGGTGTGGTGATGACCGGGAGGCAGAGGCGATATTTTTCAGGGGGGTTCATATTTTTTCTAGTTCTTCTGTTTGTCCTTCTCCTCATCGCCCCGCTTCCCGCTCTCCCGGTTAGTAGTATTCAGCCGGTGCAGGACAATGGTATCGGTCCGGATACTCATCTGCCTTTTCTCTCTCCAGTCTCTGGAGAAATCAGGATTGGAGTGCTCGCAAGCCGGGGGGAGGAGATTGCTCACATGGAGTGGGACCCGACTGCTGACTATCTCTCCGGGAAACTTGCCCCCTATCATTTCACCATCATCCCTCTCAATTTTCAGGAGGTAATGCCAGCCGTTCAGAACAGGAGTGTGTCATTTATCGTTGTAAATCCGTCTGTATATACCGCTCTTGAGTACTATGGCCTTGCCCAGCGGATTGCAACATTGCAGGTTCCCGGTGATCCTGACCCGATCCCGGTCTTCGGCGGGGTGATATTTACCCGGTCTGACAATTCTGATATCCGGACCATTGAGGATCTGAAAGGAAAACGGGTTGCAGCGGTTGATCCGACGTCACTTGGCGGCTGGCATGCTGCATTCATGGAGATACAGGAGAAGGGTCTTGTCCCTGAACGGGATTTTGCTGAACTGAACTTTACCGGGACACATGATGCTGCAGTCCTTGCAGTTATCAATGGATACGCAGATGCAGGAACTGCCCGGAGTACACAGCTGGAGCGGATGGCAAAGGAGGGACGAGTCGATCTAAGCCAAATCCGGGTTATCAATGATCAAAGCATGGAATATCGATGGTATCCATACCGGATATCCACCCGCATGTACCCGGAATGGCCTTTTGCTGCGGTTTCAGGGACGAATCTAACATTGAGCAAGGCGGTATCTGTCGCCCTTCTGATGATGGATGCAGATGATCCGGCTGCACTGGCTGCCAGGAGTGCAGGATGGGCGATTCCCCAGGATCATTCGTCTGTTCATGAACTTCTCAGAGCTTTACATCTGCCTCCCTATGAGGATTATGGGAAACCTACCATTGAAGAGGTAGTCAGGCATTTCTGGCTTACAATTCTTGCTATTCTGGGTGGAATCGCGATTCTTGCTTCTCTTCTTGTGAATGTCTGGTACACGAAACAGGAACTTACAAGAGCCTTGATGCAGGGACAGGAACAGGAGCGTATGATGAAAACTCTGATCAGTAATCTCCCAGGGTTTGTGTACCGGTGTGCAAATGACAGGAACTGGACGATGATGTTTATCAGTGGCGGCTGCAGGCAATTGACGGGGTATGAGCCGGAAGATTTCATCGGAAATAATACTCTTTCTTACAATGATATCATCCACCCTGATTATCGCGACGATATCTGGGACATCTGGCAGAAAAAATTGCAGATGAACGATTATTTCGAGGGTGAATATCCGATTATTACCCGAAATGGAGAGACCAGGTGGGTGTGGGAGCGGGGAAGGGGAATTTTTGGAAATGACGGAACGATTCTCTTCCTTGAAGGGTTCATTTCAGATATTACCGACCGGAAACAGATGGATGAAGCGTTGAGAGAGTCTTATCAGAAGATTCGTCTTTTGACCGGTCTTACCAGGCATGATATTCTCAATCAGCTGACCTCAATGCAGCTTTGTCATGATCTGGCACGTGAAAGTGAGAATGTAGAGGAGTGCATGACCTTTGTGGACCGGGCCTCTGCTATTGGAAAACGAATTGAAGCAACGATTGGGTTTACCCGTGAATATGAGGCATTCGGGATAGCCGGGTCAGGATGGCAGCAGATATTTTTGGCGATCGAATCTGCAAAAACAGAACTCTCTCCTGGTGAGGTCATTATTGAAAATCTGGTTCCTTCTGATCTGACCATCTATGCAGATCCCATCATCCGAAAGGTATTCACAACGCTTCTTGATAATGCCATCCGCCATGGGAGAACAATTACCAGGATTCGGTTTTCTGCCCGGGAAGAGAGTGGATCCATGATACTTATCTGTGAGGATGACGGGGTCGGGATACCTGAGGAGGAGAAGGCCCGCATCTTCCAGCGGGGATATGGAGCACATACGGGTATCGGGCTCTTTTTATCACGGGAGATCCTTTCGATTACCGGACTTGAAATACGTGAAACCGGAATACCGGGAGAAGGGGCCAGGTTTGAGATATGGGTTCCATCCGGGAAGTGGAGGAGAACGGGGGATCTCCATTCATGAGATGGAGGCATAATGGGTCAGAAAGTATCGGGATTCTTCCTCATGGTGATCATTCTTGTGGGATGCTCCGGATGTCTCTCTGATCCTGATCGTACCCAATCTTCGTTCCCTCTCCCTCAATCAACTCACGTACCCTCTCCGGTTTATTATGCTGCCCGTCTTGTATCAGGAGGAGGAGTACAGGATACCATTCCGGCATTGGACACTCCGGTCTTCAATTAAACTGATGATTGTTTAATCGTGATTCGATGTTTCCATGGGTGAGCGGAACGAGCGGATGAATGGTCTCCCTTTTAGATATGCTTGGTTTAAAGAATAAATTATTCACATGATCTGGTAATCAATATGTCATACATGGTCATAATTAAAGTATCATATTACACAATTTTACCGAAAAATGTGCATTACAGTTTTTCTATTGCACAATTTCCGGATGGTCAGGATATGCATATTCTGGATACTCTGATTCGGTTTTTAATGTTCGATCACAAAGTATGACCGGTAGATTTTTATAACAAATTCTCTAATCATGATTAGTACTAATCGCGATTAGACATTTCATCAATAGGTATAAAAAACACCAGGTTCTGGAAAAAGAGTGGGATAAACCTACTGCAAGTATCTGAATCATTCGCCTGAAATTTTCTCATTGTACTATTCGGTTGCCACTTCCCATTGCTCAATATTCCGTGTTTTCGGATTCCATACGATACCGACCAGAATCACCTGTTTTGATTCAGCCAGGTACTTCTCAGCATATCCCTGATTTTTAATGTGGTCAAGAGGGTTTCTCTCTCCACTGCGATCAATTCCGAACACCTTGAATTCAAATATCCATGTAATGAGGCCGGTCTGAACTGAAAGATCAATCCTCCCTTTATTTGTGACATCCTCAGGGATTACGGTAAAACCAAGACTGGATAACCATGCATAGAAAACACTGGCATAATAGCCTTCATATTGAGAAATCGGGTTTTTCCTGTACCAGTCATGAGGAATTGATGCAAACAATGCCTGGATACGGGTACGCAATCCCTCGGTATCACCACTCTCCAAAATTGTCCGATAAGCCGGGACAGATATATTCGGTGTATCCGGACCGAGAATAGATAGAATCATTCGGTTAAAGGATTCTCTTACTTCACGGTTTGGAAATCCCAGGGTATACCATGTCCCGATATCCGGATTACTCTCCCAGGAATGGATCGTCAGGTACCCTGCCTGAAAAAGGAGCGTTTCAACTCGAATCTGCTCAGGATCAAAAGATCCTAAAATTTCTTCTCCGACAACCATCCCGTCAAATTCTGCCGGTAAACGTGGAGCATTTTTCCACAGCTCGATGAGAAAACCCGGTGTCCCGGTCTCAAACCAGTATGGTCTGAATATTCCTTTGGAAAAGAGAAGAAGAATGTCAAAGGGATTGTATACTCGTTCTCCGGTCCAGGAATAGCCATTATACCATTCCCTGACCTTATCTTTATCAAATTCATGAATATATGCTTTAAACACCTGGTCTAAATCATATTCTGTATATCCACAGATAGCAGAGTATGATCTGTCAAGCGTGATATCATTCAGGTTATTCAGGCCGGAAAATATCCCTGTCTTTACAAATTTTGAGACGCCGGTAAGCATCACAAACTTCAGGCTGGAATCGAGGGATTTAAGGACTCCGTAAAAGTCCCTCAACATATCCCTCATCTCTGCAGCGATACCCGGTGTTTTCAGGGTATCCAGGATCGGTTTATCATATTCGTCGATGAGTATTACTACCTGCATCCCGGTCTTCTGCTGAATAGTTCTGACTATAAAATCTAATTTTCCCCCACTCGTAGAGGGAACCGGGGTGCATTCATAATGAAGAGCCCAAGTGTCCAGAATTTCATGAATTCTCCGCTCGAGCTCCTCTGGTGTCCGGACTGGTGCAACTGACCAGTCAATTCTGAGAACCGGGTATTGGAAAGAAAAATCCCATCCTGATTCTGCTGTGTCAAGATATAATCCTGAAAAGAGATCCCGTTTTCCAGAAAATGCACAATCGATGGTATCAATAAGAAGGCTTTTACCAAATCTTCGGGGCCGTGAGAGAAAATAATATTTACCCTGTAGAGCGAGTTTTGAAATATATTTAGTTTTATCCACATAGGCATACCCGTCGGTAATGATGGTGGAAAAGGACTGGATACCTATGGGAAGTTTTTTCAAAGTCATCATCCTCTGGCTATGAAAAAGAATGTGTAATTTCTATAAATCTCTTCATGAGTTCTTATATCCTCTGTACATGTGATTTTAATTTAACTCTCCATCCTCCACTTTCCCCGTGGAATTCGAATCTCAAACCTTGCTCCATGTCCATAACTCCCGTTCTCTTCAATGGTAATGCCGGTAATAGCCAGGATCTCTCTGGTGAAAAATAACCCAAAACCGGTATTTTTCCCATATCCATGCTCAAAGAGGTGTGGCTTTTCGTCATCACGGATTCCGGCTCCGTTATCTTCAATTATCCATGAGAGATGGTCATCCTGACATTCATCTTCATAGTAAATCCGTATCTCTGAGAGATCGGGACCTCCATACCGGAAAGCATTTTCAATTATATTTAATATTGCCCGTTCCATAAGCGGATCGGCAAAGACCTCAAGACCGTTCAGATCTATTCTGAATCTGACGGGTTCCTTTTGCAGCTGCTCTGATACCGATTGAACCATTGCTGCAATATCATGCCATACTGCCTGTTTCACACCGATATTCTGATATTCATGAGTAAATTCTATGGCTTTCTGTATAATAAGGGCAATCTTTTCAATTCTGTCAATGTCCTCCTTTGTTTCCTCTGAAATTGGGGTAAGTCTGGTTTTATCAAGGAAGATAAGAAGGCTGGTTAGTGAGTTCCTGATATCATGCCTGGTAATGTCAGAGAGAAGATTTAATTTCTTATTTGCCTCAAAAAGTGCTTTTTCCGCTTCTTTTTTCTCTGTAATATCGGTATGGGTTCCATACATCATGAGGGGTGACCCGTCGTCAGTCCAGGACATTACCTGTCCGCGATCATGAATATATACCCAATTCCCGTTTTTATGTCGCATCCGGAATTCTGCATCATAATGACTATTTTCTTTGTTGAAATGTTTTTCCAGGATATCCATCACGATAGGAAGATCCTCAGGGTGAGTGAGATTTTCCCAGGTATGGATATTCACCGGCATAAGTTCATCTCTGGAATACCCCAGCATCTCTGCCCATATGGAATTGATGGTGACATCTCCTGTCTGGACATTCCATTCCCATGTTCCTGCCCTGGTTCCGGCGATTATACTAGCGAGACGCTGCCGCTCTTCCCAGAGTTCTTCGTCGGCAAGTTTTTTCTCGGTAATATCCCTGACGCATTCCATGAAAAGAATAACTTCCCCTTCATCGTTCAGCAGGGGAATGACCCGGAGATCAATCCATATTCCTTCCGGTAGTTTCACTTCGGTCTCAATTGCCTGTTTGGTTTTTAATGCATTACCTGCCAGGCAGTCAGGACATATAGTATCCAGGCCACGGTAGGTTGTATAACATTTTGAACCAGTTATCCGGCATTCTGGAGGAACTGATCCGAATCCATTCCAGTTGCTATAGATGATATTCATCTCCGGGTCATGGATTGAGATCATATCAGGAACAAGATCGAGTATTTTGTGGAACCGTTCTTCGCTTTGAGCAATCGCCTTTTCGATCTGTTTATGTTCGGTAATATCAATAATTGTCCCTTCGTAGAGGATGGGGTTCCCCTTTTCATCAGAAATAGTCCGGACATTGACCGAACCTGTGAAAATAGTTCCGTCTTTTTTCTTAAATTCTATCTCTCTGAGAAATACCGGCTGGCCTGATTTCAGATCTTCTAAAAGGGCCTTTCTGTCCTTTGATATGGAATACAGATCCTGGTCTACTCTCCGGTTCAGCCTGAATACTTCGGCCTGGTTTTCATACCCAAACATCCGTGCCATTGCATCATTGATCATGATAATCTGCCCGGATGGTGTCGTCTGGAATATCCCTATTGTAGCATCTTCAAAGATATGCCGGTATTTTTCCTCACTTCTTAGTAACTCCTGTTCTGCAGATTTGAGCTCGGTGACATCATGGGTAATCCCCCGCATCCCGATTACAATTCCATCATCATTCACAACCGGGTTTGCCCGAATCTCCATGATTCGTTCTGTGCCGTCTTTATGTTGTGCAGAGACGATAAGGGAATGAACTTTCCCAGGTAATTGCAGGTGTTGTGCAAGTTCGGCAAGGACCATCTCGTGGGATTCTTTCTGTACAAGTTTGAGAATTGATGAATTGAGCAGTTCATCAGGGGTATATCCAAGAAGATCAAACACCTGCCGGCTGATATAGGTGAAATTTCCCTTTGCATCTATCTCCCAGATGATATCTGGTGATGTTTCTATCAGATCTCTTAATTTTTGCAGGTTCTCTTTGAGTGCCTCCTCTGTTTTGATAAGGTCTGTATGAGCGACCCGCAACTCTTCAAGTTGGTGGTGTAATTCCTCATCCTTCTCCCATGCCTCCTCAAGGAGGGTATCCCGCTCATTCACTGTCCGTGCAAGGGTAATTGTACTCCAGCATTCCTGTGATATCAGGTGTATAAGCCGGGTGTAAAAGTGCATGACATGATCAACCGTCTGATGACTCCACCGGGGAACCTTCTCAAGAGCCCGTATGTATGCATCTTCGTCAAATCCATACGTTTGTGCCTGCTTTCTGAATAGTTCTTTGTCAATCTCTTCATCATCGAAGAAAAACTGCCCCAGAAACAGATTTCCAATATGGGTGTTTCCTATGGTAATGGGCGTTGCGATATCCCACATATTGTTTTTACACCGGTACAACCGGAATGTACCCGGATATACACCCTGTGATAAGATCGTATCACTTTCAATGCAGTTTTTACAGGTCTCCGGATGAATCCTGTGATATTGCACACATATATCCTGCCAACCGGTCGCAACCAGGACATTTCCCTTCAGATCAATAATGGCAACTCCAATCCCGGAGACTGCGTAAAAATCATTCATCAGAAGCTGTAATTCGTCGGTATCAATGATCTGTGCCAGGTCCAGGCTGCTGATATCTCCTTCAGGTTCAAGGAGAGAGGAGAGTTTCTCCCTGATTCTGGTTTCATTCTCTTTTAGTCGCTTTTCTGCCTGCAAACGCTCTATCTCTCCTGATGCTCTGACAGACACCATCTTGAGAAGAGGTTCTGCAAGGTGCAGGGTTTCAGGTTCCTTTTTCCAAATGACCGAGATGACTCCGATAGGAATTCCTGAATAACTCCAGATTGTTGTCCCGACATAACAATTGGCCTGTAGGTTCAAAAGGAGGGGATCATCCTGAAAAGCGAGGTGCACATTGTGGTCATATGAGCAGATCTTTTTCCCAATAACATGAGGGAATATGGTATGATGAATCGGAAATGACCCTGATTCACGATCATCAAAACCGGGACAGGATGCAAGGGTTTGTGCCTCATTATTTCCGGTTAGAATATCGATTGAGACATAGGATGCTGCGAGGATCTCTTTGAGGTACCGGACGACAGACTGGAAGAAGTCTTCTCCGAACTGGAGGTAATCTGAATGAAGAAGGTAATTTCGTGTATCATCTATACATTTCTCATCGGTGACGTCTGTGGCTATCTCCAGCCTGACCAGTCTTCCGTCTGTCCACCTGATAGCCCGGTCCCGGCAGTCATACCACCGGTTATTTGATGGGTTGTGACATTCCCACCGGTATACGCCGGCAGGCTCTGCATTCACAACCAGCCGCATATTTGTGCAGAATTCACACGGGGCATTTCGGCCCTCATTCAGCCATTGATAACATTTCCTCCCGGTATCATCACCAAAGACTGCTCGTGCCTTTTTATTAATGTAGAGCAGCTCATAGGTTTCCATGTCAGCAACGTAGATGATAGCATCAATGCTGTCCAGTATCGTATAGAGCTGGGCTTGTACCTCTTCAATTAAGAGTGTTTTGCTGTCAGGTACGAACTGCCCTTGGGGGTCTTCATGTTTCAGGCTGCTGCCCTTCTGCTTGATTCTTTCCCCATTCCGGGCGTATTTGTGAATGTGATGATGTTTTCTGAGATAGTCCAGTATCTTTACAGAATTTACCCATTCCTGGTCCAGAGATTGGATCATATCATCGATTCGTGATACCTGCTCCCTGATCTGTCTTTCCAGCTCTCCCGAATCGATCATATCTCGCATGTCGATAAGAGAAGTTATGATCGTGAGTGGATTTCTTATTCCGTCATTCAGGATAGCAAGTTTTGCAATATTCTCCTGAATCTGGGTGGTCAGTTTCTCCTTCTCTTCTTCAAGGTGGATCTCCTGGGTGATATCTCTTCCCTGGGCAATGGTTGCAATTACCTGTCCATCAGGATCATAAATGGTGGAGGAATTCCACACGATGGTTTTTATCTCGCCGTTCCGGTGCTGAATAGCAAGTCTGACCGTATCCCACCTGACCCCGTCATGAGTGGTCCTGATAAGCCGCATTGATTCTGCTGCATTCTCCGGTGGAAAGAGTATTTCAAGAGTTTTTCCTTTCAGATCATCAGCATTCCATCCACTCAGGAGTTCAAATGAGTGATTGGCCCTGGTGATCAGAAGGTTTTTGTCCCAGACAAGAATGGGAACATTTGCATTGTTGATCAGGTTTTCAAGGTATGCATTTGTCTCTTTGAGGAGAGCCTCATGTCTGCTCCTTTCGGTGATGTCCTGAATCAGAGTAGCAAATTGTCCTTTTCTTGGGGAATAGGCGGTAACTTCAAAATATTTATCAAGTTCCCGGCTATAGTTTTCAATATGGGCGGACTGGCCGGTCAGGGCTACTCTGCCATAGAGATCAATCCAGTACTGTTCAGTTCCTGGTAATACTTCAAGGACGGTTTTGCCAATGATCTCTTCTTCCCTGAGTCCGGTTAACTCAGTAAATGCCGGATTTACTTCGATAAACCGATAGTTTACAGGATTTCCATCAGTATCACAGATGATCTCATGAAGGGCTATGCCGGCACTATTGTAGGTAAAGAGCTGACGGTAGGTATGTTCCCGGTCATCTATCTCCTGCTGTGCAGTGTATATCTCCTCAAGTTGCTGCTTGAGTTCTTCTTCTGAACTTTGTATCTGTTCATATGCCGATTGAAGTTCGATATTCCGCTCTGCCAGATCTGTGGTTGCTTTCTCTTTTTGAACTGAAAGATAGGTAACTGTTCCGGCAACAAGGGTGAATATAACTGCCCGTATCCCTTCCCCGGCCAGGATGGAGGGATCCCGGGTATACAGGAAGATAAGAGTGATGTAAAAAACTATGAGCATAACGGAGAAGAGAAAGCCACGCAGGAAATAAAATGCACAGGCGATAATTATCGGAAAATAGTACAGGTTCTGGAATATTGTTGTCCAACCTGACTGGAGAGAGATAATACTAATAATAATTGCAGATACACTGGTAACAATAAGCAGAATGAGGGGTAATTTATCTGGAATCCTGATATTACGAAGGTGTGATATCATACAACTCCGGGTTTGGAGATCAGGTTCATCCTTCTCCATGACGATCAGATACTCCTGTGATATCCACTTTCGTCTGATTCTGGCATTATCCTGTCAAGGGATGTATTCCTGTGATCATATACGGGGACTCCTGGATTTTGATGTTGTAGTATCATCTCTATTCCTGGCGCCATTTTCCAGATGGAACCCGGATCTCAAATCGTACACCTGAACCATAGATGCCGGTCTCATGGATCTCTATCCCGGTGATTGAGAGAATCTCCCTGATTAAAAACAATCCCATTCCTGTGTTTTTCCCAAACCCCCTTTCAAATATTTTTTCCTTCTCTTCTACCGGAACACCACCGCCATCATCTTCATAGGTGAGGATGCAGTCGGTGTCCCGAACTTCGTATGCTACTGTGATATGAGTGAGATTCTGTCCATGCCTGACTGAGTTCTCAACCAGATTATAAAGCACTCTCTCGAGCATGAGATCTGCATATATCTCTAGCTTTCCGAGATATGAGTCAATTCTGATGCCTTTTGTGAGATTGATGATTCCCGGCTGACTGAATACCGACTGGATCTGTTGCCATGCAGGAGCTGCCGTTCCCAGGTCCTGGTATTCTTTGGTAAACCTGATCAGGTGTTCAATATCCGCTGACGCCTGAGAGATGGCGTTCAGATACTTCAGAATGGTGGGATCTGATACTGATTCTTTGATCTCATCACTATAAAGCGATGCAATCATGACCCGGTTGAGGATATCATGACGGGTGATGCTCGATAAGATGTTGAGTTTATTATTTGCCTTCTGGGCAGCATCATGGGCTTTTCTGATCTCACTGATGTCATGAATCTGAATAAGCAGACAGGGTTGACCATGAATAAGTAATTGTGACCATGCAACCTCGGCAATGATCTGTGTATTCATCCGGTTTGTGAGTATCATCTCCTTTCGGTATACCTCATCGCCTCTCCCGGTCCGTTCTTTAAGAATATCGCTTCCCGCCACTGCAGATACCGCCGGTATCGCGTCCACCTGTTTTCCCAGAACATCGGCATCAGAAAGGCCGAACATGTCATGAAATCCATGATTTACTTCAAGAATTTTCCCGGAACTGTCTATGATAAGGATGGGGTCAGGAGTCTGGTTAAATATTGAGATGAACTTTATCTCATTGTCCCGTAACGTCTCTTCTGCCTCTCTTCGTTTCGTGATATCCCTGCTGACTCCGATAAACCCGATGGGATCGCCCCATTTGTCATAGAGTGGTCTTGCAATTACCTCGGTCCACACGCTGGATCCGTCTTTACAGGGCTGTTCAACCTCAAAGGTTTGTTGGGGTACAGCCATTCCCTGTTTTATCAGCATCTGTGCATCCTCTAGTATTTTCTTTACCATGTCAATGGATGATGGGCTTATGGTCTCTTCCAGAGTACTTTCCATCACTTCCTGTGGTGTATATCCCCGGAGATGCCAGACAGAGGGGCTGATATAGGTGAACCGGCCTGAAAGGTCCATGGTCCAGATGACATCGATGGAATTCTCGGTTATAAATCGATACTGTTCTTCACGCTTTTTGAGTTCATCCTCTGCACGTTTCCGGTCAGTGATATCGTGGTGAGCTGACAATATGCACATCTCACCTTCATAGGTGATAAAAATCCCAAATCCAATCGCCCAGAATTTCTTTCCTGACGGGGTCTTCAGATCCATCTCAAAGTTTGTGACAATGCCATTCTTTTGAAGGGTTTCAAGCCAGAGCTGACGCCGCCCCGGGTCAGCCCAGACATCAGGAGCCTTGGTATTGTACAGTTCATCCATGCTGGAAAATTCAAAAAGAGTCATTGCCTGGGGGTTTGCATACCGGATGGTGCCATCAGGAGTGACTATGCTTATGGATATGGGAAGGTTGTCAATAATATGTCTGAACTGGTTCTCCTGCTCTTTAAGAGCGAATGATGTCTTTTTCAGTTCGGTAATATCCTGATTGACACCAAATACCCTGACCGGCCTGCCCTCTTCATCGGTTTCAGCCTCTCCAAATGAGTAGAGATAGCGTTGCTCTCCAGTTTTCGGGAGAATGATCCTCATCTCGGTATTGTAGGACTTCCCGGTTGAGAGGGCACTTTCGAATACATCCCGTATCCGTATCCGGTCTTCGGGATGGATCATGTGGACAATTTCATCTAATGAAGGGGTGGAATCGGGTGGATATCCAAACAAGGCCAGGGCTTCTTCAGATGCAGAGAACCGTTGGGTGGCAATATCAAGCGTCCAGGTGCCCACATGGGCTATGCTCTGGCTTCTCTGCAGATTTAAGAGATTTCTTTCGGCCTGTTCCTCAGTGATTTTTTGTCTGGTTATATCCTCTATGATGATTCCAAACCTGTACCCCTTACTGGTCGGGATAGGAAAGGTGACCTGTCGAATATATCTGGTTAAACCGTCCGGGCCGATGATCTCCGAAATGACCGGTTGCTGTGATGCCGGTATTCCGGTTTTCAGGGATTCTTTTATCCGTGCCTCCATCTCTTCCAGATGGTGCCTGGTTTTTCTTTCTGGGAGCATCATCCGGGGCATAATGTCCCATGCCTTCATCCCCCGTGCTTCATCTTTTAAAATGCCTGAAATTCTTTCAGCAGCAGGATTCCATTCGATAATCTCTCCTTCCTCATCGATCAGAATGACTGCATCTGCTGTATTTTCAATAAAGGAACGAAGCCGGTATTCACTCTCACGGAGCGCTTCTTCACTGGTTATCCGATCGGTAATATCTACCGCCTGGACAAGCAGGAGTTTATCCTCACCAGAGAGTATGATATCGCCTGATATGAGGACATGGAGAATTTCTCCTGTACGGGTCCTGATTTCGGTCTCGTAATTGTGAAGATGCCCCTTGGTCTCCAGTTCATGGATAAGTTCTTTTCGTTTCTCTGGTGTCAGGACATTGAGTTCCAGAGACGTTTTTCCAATGACCTCATCCCGTGTATATGATAACCGCTCGAGAAATGCATCATTCACATCAACATATCTGCCGGTTGCAAGATCAGACAGCCCCGCAATTGCAGGATTTGCATGGAACGCCTTTGAAAACTGCTGCTCTGATTCAAGGAGTTCTTTTTCAGCCTGTCTTCGTTTCACTGCCTGTATGACCTTGTGACTGAGCTCAGCAAACTGGGCTTTCGGGTCTCCTCCCTTCTGCAGATAAAAATCAGCCCCGTTATTAATGGCTTCAATAACTACCTCTTCTCTCCCCCGGCCAGTGAAGAGGATGAAGGGCATTTCCGGATATTTCTCCCTGATTTTTTTTAAAAATTCGATACCATCCATATCAGGCATCAGATAATCTGATATGATGGCATCATAGGATCTGATTGATGGTGATTCTGCAAGATCCACAGCAGTTATTGAGGTGTCAACGACAAATTCTCCGCTCCTCTCAAGAAATAGTTTTGCAAGGTCCAAAAGGAGTTCTTCATCATCTACATAGAGGATATGGATCATGGTTTTTTGGGGGGATGAATTCTGTCAGCGTATTTTTTATATGGTCTGATTTTTGCATCTAATGATGCAGATAACCGGAAAACCATTACGGATAGTACTGATTAACCATTTATCACTATAAAACACTTCGCCTCTGTACTGATAGCTTGTTCCGATAGTATTCGTATAATTCGTGTATATGGGAATATATGCTATGCAGAAAAAGGTTATGCCGGGAGGGAACAGGAGAGTCTGATTGAGTTTATAAGTACCACTATGGTCGCCAGCTGATGACCGATTGCCCCCATGACCGGGGTTATAGCCCCGCCGGCAGCGATACTAATAAGGAAGAGATTCAGGAACAGGGCAAGACCGATATTTTGTGCTATCGTCTGGCTGGTTTTTCTGCCTAACCGGATAAATAACGGAAGGGCTGAAAGACCCTTTTCCATGAGAATGACTCCTGAGCTCTCCAGGGCAAGGGTATTTGCACGACTTCCGATTCCAACCCCAAGGTCAGCCCTGACTAGTGCAGGACCGTCATTTGTTCCATCTCCAATAAAACATACAACCTCCCCCTGTTCCTGAAGTCTTGCGATATATGTCTCTTTATCCTGTGGAAGAAGTCCGGAAAAAGTCATGTCATCAGGGATATGGAGTTCTGCTGCAATAGATCGGGCTACGTTTGTATGGTCTCCGGTAACCAATGCATATTTATATACTCCGATCTGCTTCAGAGATGTAACGGCCTCTCTGGTATCGGTGTGCAGCGTATCGGAGATGTATAGTGTACCAATATATTCATTGTTTTGAGCAACGAGAACCTCGGTCTCATTGGCATGGGTCGGCTCCTGATTTGAATGAGGCTTCTTGGGAAGAGGTACAGAGCGTTCCTCTAAAAATTCTCTGCTTCCGACGAGAATTGGCATCCCGTTCCATATATCCTCTACTCCTTTACCGGGAATGTGCCGTGCTGTGCCCACCTGAGGGATCTGAATACCCCGTTTTCGGGCTTCTTCTCTGATGGATTTCGCAATAGGGTGGGGGGAAGAACGCTCAGCAGAGGCGGCTATGGTAAGAATTTCCTCTTCTGTATGTCCCTTTTCAGGGATGACTGATGTTACTTTCATCTCACCTGATGTCAGGGTTCCGGTTTTATCAAAAACAAATATGGTAATCTGCTTGCATACCTCCAGGAATTTTCCGCTTTTTATAAGAATCCCCCGCTTCGCTGCAGGGCCGATTGCTGCAAGGACAGCAGACGGGGTGGCAAGGAGGAGTGCACAGGGACAGGAGACAATAAGCACGGTGATCCCCCTGGTTATGTCACCGGTTGCAAGGGCAATCATACCGGCAATGATGAGAATGACCGGAGTGTAATAACCCGCAAACCGATCTATCATCGGGTGGGACGGAGGCCTTCGAAGTCCTGCCTCTCTTACCAGTTCCACAACTTTTGCATAGGATGACTGAGTGGCAGGGTTTGATGCGGAAATGACCAGTGCCCCGTCAAGATTCATACTTCCCGAGTATACAGCATCTCCGGGTTTTTTGTTGATTGGGAGACTTTCTCCGGTGCGGAAGGATTCGTCCACGTCCGAATGCCCGGTGACGATATACCCATCCACAGGAATTCTCTCACCCGGATGGATCATGAGCTGGTCACCGGCTCTGATATCCTCAACTGGTATTTCGTGAATCTTTTCATTCAAAATGAGACTGGCTGTCGTGGGGGCTGCCTGCACCATCATATTCAGGTCTTTTTTCGTCCTGGTAAAGAGGTAGTCTTCCACCAGTTCTCCTATTGTGAGAATGAGTGCAATTTCAGCAGCAGCAGTAAATTCTCCAATCAGCACCGCTGCAACAAGAGCAAGGGCAGCAAGTTCACAGACATTCCATTCTTTTCTGCTAATTCCCAGGATTGCTTCCTTAATGATTGGGTAGGCAGTGAGGGCAAGGGCTGCAAGAGCTGCCGGGATCTGGACGTCTGCAACTGAGATGATAGTATATTCAGTCAGAACGGCGATGAAGACAAAAAAGCCGGATACCAGCAGCCGTATGATAGTCTTTTTCAGGTCCTCTTCCGCATGGTCATGGGTACACCCACAATCATGAGAGCAGCAGGTCTTCCTATCACAGGTACTCGTTCCAGAAGTCATGGGTGAGCCACCTGCTTTAAATATGCTCATTTATTTTGTGCAAAATTTCAATGAAAGCCCTGGTCTCATCTTCCCCGAGGATCGAGGCAATTTCTCCTGCCAGGTTCAGGTGATGGCGGTGATGCTCTTCATATGCCAGTGCACCATCCTCGGTTAGTTCAATAATATAGGATCGCCGGTCATGTTCTGCCCTGACCCGTCTGGCAAATCCTCCCCTCTCCAGGCGATCAACAGCAATGGTGGTGGTCCCGGTGGTGATACCAAGTCTGCCTGCCAGTTCTTTCATATTCATCCGGCCGTGATGACCAAGAATCTCAATGGCATGGGCATCAGATATCTTCATATTTCCAGATTCAATGACCGATGATTCCCATGATGTGAAACGGTCAAAGAACTCAACGAGTTTTTCGTTTAACTCTTCTCTGAGCTGATCTTTTTCTGTCATGATCATTTCACTTCGAACATCATAATGTTTGAACAACAAACTATTTGATATGCAGATATTTAAACTTATAGAATATATGTATTCCTAAACATCTGGTTTCCTCTTCCTGATAAAATCCGGAGGATCTGTAATGATATGATGCCCTGAACCGGGTATGTGACAGGGAATTCGTTCACCATTACCTGCAGAGACAGAGAACAGGAGATCTTCTTGTACGCAACTTCATATCGGGATACTGAAGGGAGGGTTATGAAGATTTTTGCTGAGTTTCATGAGTCAGTCCCCTCTGTTCTGAATTCATAGCCTGTCACTTTTTTCTTTCAGAAATTTTTTCGGTCACCTCTCATCTCTACCAAAAAACAGAAAGTGATATGCGGGAGTGAAAATCCCAAACCAGGAGTATTGAATGAGTGAAAAATCAGATCTCATCTCTCATATGAAAGATGAGCTCTTCCATGTTCATGGGGATATCGAACACGTTCAACGGGACCTGGAAGCTCTCATCAGTCACATTAAAAACCTTGACGAGCATCTCCATCACTGATGGATGAAACCTCGCAATCTTCCATACATTCCGAACCGTCTAAATGGATCGGTCTGTTGGATGAATATTCAAACAAAGATACATCATCTTTGTTTAGGCGGATAAAATCAGTTCACACAAGGAGGTCACATGGGAAGTCATGCATCTATCAGAGGGGTATTGGCACTGGATCTCATTCCGGAATTTCTTTGGAAATATATGGATGTTCCAGAAGATGATACTCAGCTGATGGGTACTGTTCAAGTGAATGATATCACAGATAATAAATTATAATGGTCATGCAGGTCGTCACTATTGTCTGAATTTGATGGTAACTATTGGTTATCATCTGCGGTCATGAAGAAATGACAGACAATCAGGATCGTGTAATCTCCACACCTGAATAAACCAAGACAGAGATCCCTCCTTTCCGGCAGCTCCATTAGTGTCTGTTTTGGATGATTCAGAGATTATCCGATCTCACCTGGTTTCTCTCAACGAATTGATTATCTGAAAAAATTATTAGAATTTTGTAATTACTGCTTTTTTCCAAAATCTATTGTCTGAATAATCCTGGTTATCCAATGAACCCCTCTTATAGAAATGGAATAAAAAAATACGAAAAAAAAAAGAATTTATTGAACCTGAAATGAGCAGGGATGAGATATGGGTTGACTGATGTCAGGCAAAACCGGTTCGGGTTTGGGTATGGGCATGTTCACAAACCGGTACAGCCCATTTGGAATCATTATCTCAAATCGTGCTCCTTCTCCATATGTACCGCATTCTGTTATCTGCATACCGCAGGCACTCAGGACCTGATATGCAAGATACAGGCCGGTTCCTCTGTTATTCTGTGCAGATGTCCGAAACAGCTGATCCTTATACTCGTCAGGGATTCCGATGCCATCATCCTGGATAAACCATACCAGCGAGTTTTCCTTCTGCATATAACCGCATGTAATCCTGGTCACCCCGTCTCCATGTCTGATTGCGTTGTCTATCAGGTTATATACCACTTTTTCGATCAAAGTATCTCCGAATATTTCAATTAAATCAAGATTTTGCTCAACGACTGCTGATCCTAAGAGCACCAGTGATTCTGCATGGGTGATGAGCTGACCAAGATTCATCCATTTCTGTCCTGCAAGACCTGGAATGAGATGATCTGAACTGGTTGATACCTGTCTGTTCATCGCCTGGACTGTCCCTTCGATACGTGAGACAACAAGTTTCATCTCTTCACTGGTCGTCATGGTCCTCAGCAGATCCAGGTACCGGTACAGGGCGGTTATCGTATTGAGCAGGTCATGGCGGGTAATAAGCGATAAGATCTCATGATTTGCCTGAGATTTCCGTGCTGAGTGCATGACCATCTCTTTTAGAACCGGTTCCTGGACGGTAGCTGCATTATCCCACGAAATTCCGGGATTCTGCATCTTCAGAAAGAGTTTTCGTGCAGAAATGGTCTGACATCCTGCCGGAGTGCCCAAAAAATGTATACGGTTTCCAATGGCAGAAGTAGTGACGGGAGATAACTCATGTTCGATAATACATGCTTCCTTATTCGCAATATCCGGAGAAACCCCGATAAATTCAAAAAATTGTCGCAGTGTTTCATGACGGATGTGAATGGCTTCTCCCTGCAATCTGCCCTCCGGAGAGAGAAATATCCCTTCATACCGTCTCCATTCAACAAAACCGAGCTTTGCTATCTTCCCGACCATCTCAACCACGGAAGATGGTGAGACGTTCAGTGACCTTGCTATCTCCCCAGTCCGTGCATATCCTTTGTCTTTACTAAGCACATAAATTGTCTCGACGTAATCTTCCATTGCCTGAGATAATTTCTGAACTTGTTTTTTCATCCCATTTCCTCCTGATAAGGGTCTGTCCCCGCTGCGTGAGTTCTACTCTGCTTTCACTGAAATTTTTCTTTTCTTCACAGGTACAATGACAGCAGACGCATTTCATACCGCTTTTCCTGCATGCACAACCTTTTGATTCTTCTTCGTCCCGTTTCAGATACCCGGTGCTGCACCACATGGATATCCAGGATTGTACTGATTGTACCGGGATATCAAGTTCCAGAGCAAGTTCGGAGAGGAGGCATCCTCCCCGTTTACTGATGAGCTGAAGAATTTCAAGACCTTCACTCACAGCAGTCACCTCCACATGAACACCCATACAGGAGTTTTGATACTCCGGCAAGAAGGGGAATGGCGAGAATTGCTGCCCATATGAAAGATGAACTAACGATAGTCAGGAGATGTGCCTCTTCACCCTCCATGATGAGGGTAAGGAAATTACCGGTTTCAACCAGGATTGCACATCCGGCAAATACTACCAGGAGCAGGGCCCCGATGTAGGAGAAGCTGATCCAGCCCGGACGGTCTGTTCTGCCTTTTATGACTGCAGTAGCGAAGAGTGCAGCGATAAGGAGAAGGATACATCCACCGGGGATATCCGGGATGAAAAGACCAGTCCCTATTCCGGCTCCTTCCAATATTGATATGATACCGGCGATACCGGTGGTCAGTGTCACGATTCCTGTCCACCCATAGAGATACTGGTGAGGGTATGTTGTATTATTCATGTTTATGCTCCGATAACGAGTGAACCTACATGTAATATGATGAACGCGAAGACATATGCGACGAGTATCCCCCATCCGATTGCGATTCCGGTCCATTTCCAGTTACCCATCTCCTGTCTGATTACCCCGAGTGCAGCCACACAGGGAAGGTAGAGGAGGACAAAGACCATGTATGCAAGGGCAATTATCGGATGTAAGGTCGGGTCTGCAGCAAGGGATGATTCAAGCATCTCTTCTCCTCCATAGAGGGTTCCCAGAGATCCGACGACGACTTCTTTCGCGATGAATCCGAAGATGAGTCCGACGACCAGCTGCCAGTTAAACCCAAGCGGAGCAAATACTGGCTGTAATGCCTGTCCGATGATTCCTGCAAGGCTGTCTGCTGATCCATATTCAACTCCTGCCGGGAGGGTTGCTAATGCCCAGACGACGATAACCCCGCCAAAGATGACAAGCCCTGCACGTTTCAGGTATTCCCTGCCTTTGAACCACATGTGAACCGCTGCAGCAAATCCACTTGGTTTTCGGTATGGGGGGAGTTCCATGATGAAGGGCGATGGTTCATCCTTGAATACCAGTCGCCTAAATATCAGGGCCGAAAGGATTGCAACCGCGATTCCGAGGACATACAGGAAGAATATGACATTTCCTGCTGCAGCTCCGAAGAATACTCCTGCAAAGAGTACATATACGGGAAGCCGTGCTGCACAGGACATGAACGGAATGGTGATGATGGTAATAATCCTGTCTGCCTTGCTCTGCAGGGTTCTGGTTGCCATGATAGCCGGTACATTACATCCAAACCCGATAAGGAACGGAATGAATGAACGACCATGCAGACCGACTGAATGCATAAGCCGGTCCATGACAAATGCTGCCCTGGCCAGGTATCCCGTATCTTCAAGGATGGAGAGCAGCAGGAACATGACAAATATGCTTGGAACAAAGACAAGCACGGATCCTAGTCCGCCGATTACCCCGTCAGATAGGAATGATCTGACAAATGGATCCATATCGACGCTGTTCATTCGGTCGGTGAAATACCCGAATATGTATTCTATTCCAACAAGGAACGGATTGGAAGCACTAAAGGTGAGCTGGAACGCAAACCACATACATGAGAGGAAGATGGGTATCCCGAATAACCGATGTGTCAGGACCTGGTCGATAAGATCTCCGGGCATGACCCTGCCCATGGAACATTTCACCGAGCAGGTCGTGATCTCCTCTGATGTTTTGTACCTGGCCAGTAGAATATCCTCTGCAATACCGTCCCGCTCTGCCGGATCACTGGTATCGATGAATGGAATGGTAAGTCCTTTTTCATGCAGCATCTTTTCAAGGTGTTCGTCGCCTTCCATCAGCCGTATTGCTGCGTAGTAAGGAGAAAGACTGCCTAAAAGTGATACGTGTGCACTGAGATAATTACCGATTTCGGAGATGTGGGATGTGACCGAATGGGGGTATTCGACCGCTCTGTGGACGACGGGGGTTTTATTTGTGGAAACCTGGATGATGGTTTTTATTAATTCCTCTATTCCTTCTCCTTTCCGTGCAACAATTCTGACAACCGGAATCTTCAGATTCTTCTCAAGGCAATCGGCATCTATGGTAATTCTCTGTTCCTCTGCAAGGTCACACATATTCAGGGCGATGATCATCGGAAGTCCGATTTCCATCAGTTGTGTGGTTAAAAACAGGTTTCTCTCAATGTTTGTGGCATCAATGATCTGGACCACTGCATCTGGACCAGATGTCAGGAGTGCATCACGGGCAACCTGTTCATCCGGAGTAAATGCTGACAGACTATAGGTTCCGGGAAGGTCAGATACAATGATTGAGTGTTCATTCATCTGACGTTTTCCTGTCTTTATCTCAACCGTCACTCCAGGATAATTCCCGGTGTGCTGATGTACCCCGCATAGGCTGTTAAACAGGGTCGTTTTCCCCACATTCGGGTTTCCTGCAAGTAATATACGAATATCTTTCATAATGTCATCTTTAAAGTGGTTCAACGAGAACCATACTGGCCGCTCCGGCTCCAAGAGCGTATCTGCTCTCTCCTATCCGGACAATTACCGATTCTTTTGCTTTTTGAATGATCGTAAGTTCGATTCCGATAATGATTCCGAGTTGGCCCAAAGTTTTTGCCAGGTGGCCGGTCCCACAGATTGACCTGACTATAACCTTTTCACCGCTCTTTGTAAGGCTAAGAGGAACCATTGCTCATTCACTTCCCCTTCTTTGGTTCAACGGTTATCAAGGCCGCTTCTGCCCTTCGGAGGGAGAGCTTGTACCCACGAATGTTGCATTCGGCAGGATCTCCAAGCGGTGCCCATTTCATTAGAGTAATTTCAGAACCTGGCAGAACGCCCATTTCCATTAATCTTCGGCGAATAGCCGGTTCTCCCTGGATTGATGAAATAATTCCTGATGTGCCAGGGAGGAGTTGTTCAACAGTAACCGTGGACATGAGTCACCTAATTTTTAGTATTATCTAAATTTTTATGTACGTATATATAAAATTAGTGTTATCAAGAAATAATAAATAATACTAATGAATCGGTAATTTGGAGATAAAAGAGAAGATTAAATTAAATCCTGGATTTGTTTGGTATAGTGAATGATTCAGGAGGTCTCAATTGACTCCGGTATCGCAAATGATTTGTTTTGACGCTAAAAATCTAATCCACATGATTTTGTCTCTGTTTTTGTTTTGTGTTTCTAGATCGAGGATCAGATCGCGGACACAATTTCTGAATAGGAGGGAGTATCAAACATCGGGGAATGACAATGGGTACATGATCTGTGTGCAGATTACTATAGATCTCAATGACAACATCAAAAAGTGTTTTTCTCTTTCTTTGTCCCGGTATGGCAGACTGGGAACCTGCGTATACAATATCATTGCTGTCAGATCAGTATACCGACATCCCCAAAAACAATAGTTACCCGGTTCGCACCTTTGGAGTAACACAAGAGCCGGTGCGGTCCGTTGGGGGACTGACCCTTGTTCCGGATTTTTCAGTTGATAACGTGAACATTGATGATGTTGCCATGGTAATCCTTCCCGGTTCAATATATTATGAGAAGGAGGATCCTGATCAGCTGGCATCCCTTATATCCCGGTGTACTCAGGCACAGATCCCGGTGGCAGCCATCTGTGGGGGGACCTTATTTCTTGCCAGGCATGGTTTTCTTGATGACGTACGGCATACAAGTGCAGGAAACGAGTGGCTGAAGGCCCATGCACCACAATACCAGGGCGAACAGTACTACACTCCCTCACCGTCCATCTCTGACAAGGGCATTATAACTGCCAACCCGCTGGGATTTCTAGAATTTGCTGCACATATCTTTCTTGAACTTGATGTTTTCCCGTCTGCTTTTATAGATCAGCTGGTTTCCATGACAAAAGGAGGGTATTTTGATGCAGATGCCCTTAATGGAGCTGAGTAAGGAGTGATGGAGAGGTTCTCTATAGTATGACAGGGGGGTATTGTTTCTCTGACCAGAAAATTCATAATCGTATGAACCGTACGTGATAGTATGGATCTATTTCGATTATGCAGTTGTTTTTGCCTTTTAATTGCTGCAGTCCTTATCCCAGTCTCTGCAGCCGAGTCCGGATCATCCGCCAACCAGACAATCAACGACCAGTTCGTAGTGAAATTACCCGCCGACTGGTCTAATTTTGCGGTCAACTCCTATGCAGGAATGGCGACCGGCGTTATGGACAACAATGATATTACCAATGTGATCTCAATCCAGGTATATCAGAATATGAATTGTTCCAAGGTAATGGAGGAGAACCTGAAAGTCAACCTTGATGAATTTAATGCAAAAACAGGTATTGCAACCCTTTCAGAACCTGAATTTGGCAACGATACGGTTACCCAGTATGGGAAATATTCTGATGGAAAGACGTCAAATCTCTTCTTAAGACTGATCGATGGAAATGTCGTGGCAGTCTTTGGTTCGTATGAGACCATGGAGGATGCAAAAGCAAAGACAGAAGAGTTTACCGCAATTGCCGCATCAGTGATACCACTTCATCCCTCAGTAAATGAACTCTGTGAAGTTGAAAACCAGAAACCAACCCCGGCTCCGACTACAACCTATAAACCCCGGCCAGTTCCGACAGTGAGTAATACCATAGCCCCGACTGATGCTCCGGTATCATAACGAGATACTCTTCTTTTTTTCTTTTTTAATTTGATGATAAGAACTTACCACGTTGACTTTCGTATTAACTGGCTTTTAGATAGAACTTCATTCCAAAACGGGCGGATCTTTATCGGAGTTCCATCGATAATCATGTCCTGATATTGTCGCATTGTCAGAATAATTCCATTATCACATTGCGTCTCTTTCATGGCTTCCAGCAATCCGGATATCTCCCTTTCCTGGTTTTCCACGGTCAATTCAGTACATGCCTGAATACAGGTGGTGATCTTCCCCTGGTTAAAAGTTAAGAAATCACATTCCCCGTCCGCTTTAAACCAGAACAGTTCATGCCCACGGCTTGAATATTCCATCCACACCGCCTGTTCAAACAACAATCCGGTATCTCCTGAAAATCTGAATGATACAGTGTTTCGAAGGCCGGTATCAACCCCATACATCTTTTTCTGATATGCATGCTGACGACGGAGTGTATAATCAAACCTAAAGCATTCAGATATGAGAAAGGAGTCCTGAAGATATCCAATCCATGACCGGATAGTCATCGCATTTTTTACGCCAATAGATTTTGCCAGAGATTGATATGAAGCCTCTCGAGTCAGATTAGAATAGAGGTATCTGCACAATTCACGAAAGGGAAGAATTTCGCGAATTCCATACCGGACGATTATGTCACGATAGATAATGCCTTCAAAAATCTGATGTAATATCTCCGGATCCTTATATTGCAGAAAACCAGGAAATCCCCCCTCTTCCAGATATTTTACACATAATCGTTGAACTTCTGCTTCAGCCTGTGATCCTCGTGGAAATTCCGTCACACCCAAACCATTACAATATTCATCAAATCTGAATGGCCAGAGTGATATGGTAACATATCTGCCAGTAAGGCGGGTTCCAAGTTCTGAACTCAGGAGTTGCGCATTCGATCCGGTAAGAAAAATCTGATATCCGTCATCATGAATCCTCCTGACAAACCTCTCCCATTCTGGAATGTTTTGAATTTCATCAAGGAAAATGGTTCGAACACCTGGATTATTCTCTTCAAATATTGTCATTATTTCAGTAAGATGATGAATTCCCATCCCTGCAAATCTTTCATCATCCAGGTTAACATACAAATACGAAGAAAAATAGTCCGCGATTTGTCTCAATAGGGTGGATTTCCCACATCTTCGAACCCCGGTAATTACAATTATTTGAGGGTGGTTCACATACTGTGAAAAGTCAATTCTTCTTTGTATTCCCGGGCTTGAATTTTTAAACCGCTGAATCTGGTTGATCAGGACGGTTTCAAGATTGTGATGTGAGAACGGATCCATATATTAGTAATATATGGATTGTTCTCAAACTATATATTAGTAATATGTGGATTCAGGAAAAATTTTCTTAAAAAGATATCGGTACGTGCATGCCATTGGAGATGCTTCGAATATCCGAAAAGGTATTCAATTAGAAATAATTATTTTAGATTGGGTATTCGGAAAAATTAGGCTGGATAGAGCTTATCTGATCTCAAATACTATAACTTATCATGCAACCTGCCAACCGGGACGCGATCCTGATGGCACTCCTTGCCGCAGTCCTGTTTGGTGCAGTTATTCCTGCTTCCCGTATTCTCCTTTTCGATATCGGTCCGGTCACACTTGCCGGGCTCCTGTATCTCGGAGCCGGTGCCGGGGGGCTTTTGATCCGAAGATTTACAGATCCCGAAGGAAAAACCGAGGCTCCTATACGGAGAAGTGATATTCCCTGGCTTGTTGGGATCATAGCCTTTGGCAGCATCATCGGCCCTATCCTCTGCATGGTCGGTCTTACCACCACACCGGCATCAACTGCTTCCCTGCTCCTCAATGCTGAGTTGGCTTTTACAACCCTCATTGCGGTGATTGGATTTCGTGAACCGCTGGGAAGACGTGGGCTGTATGCAATTATTGCAGTCGTTCTTGGTGGATTTGTTTTATCATATGATCCTACAGGGACCTTTGGGCTCTCAACGGGTTCAGTCCTGATAATTCTGGCATGTTGCTGCTGGGGTATGGACAATAATTTTACCCGGGTTATATCCGGAAAGGAACCTGCCCAGATTGTCATGATCAAGGGATTTGTAGCCGGAATATTCAGTGTCTGCCTGGGGTATGCTATCGGAGAACCGGCCCCGTCCCTGACAATTATCCCGGTAGTCCTCCTCATTGGGTGCCTGGGGTATGGGGTTTCAATATTCTTTGTCATCCGGGCGATGAGAGTCCTTGGTTCTGCCAGGACCGGTGCATTATTTGCAACAGCTCCATTTATCGGTCTGGTCCTCTCTCTTCCACTCCCCGGTGAGAACCCCGGATTACAGATACTCATCAGTCTGCCCCTGATGGCAGCCGGTGCATGGCTGATTGCCACCGAAGAGCATAGTCATCGTCATATTCATGTATCGTCCAGGCATGAGCACCGGCACAGTCATGATGATGGGCATCATAATCATCACCATGATCCGGCTATGAAAGGAGTTGTCCATGCCCATCCCCATGAACATGAGCTGGTTTCCCATACACATCCTCATACCCCGGACCTGCATCATTTCCATGACCATGATAAAGGTGATTAATCCATGGATATTCCTGATATTCAACGAAGTTTCAAACCTCTTCAGGATCTCCTCCTGAAGAAATCAGAGGCAAATATACTCCTTGCTGCAATTGAACTTGATCTTTTTACCCTGCTGGAAAAGACTCACTCTGCAGAAGATATTGCGCAAACACATCATCTTCACAAACAAAACACCATTCATCTTCTGAATGCACTTGCTGCGTTTGATGTGATCCAAAAAGATGGTGATTGTTACTACAATTCTCCTATTGCTCATGATTTTCTGGTAAAGGGAAATGACACCTATCTGGGTGATTATCTTTGTGCAAGTGATCCCTGGTATTCAATTCATCCAGAAAAGATCTCAAGACTCGTTCGTGATGGACCTGATAGTGGTGCGAATGAGATTATTATGAGTTCGAGGGAGTTTCAGGAGATGCAGACCCGGGGTTCTATCAATTATCAGCGGTCGGGAATGGCTCAGATAGTAGTAAAACTGATATCTTCACTTCCGGAATATAATGGCTTTTCCCGAATGCTTGATCTGGGATGTGGTCCGGGTCTTCTTGGTATTGCCCTGATCCTTGATCATCCCACCATGAATGGAGTCCTATTTGATCAACCCCCGGTTGCAGAGGTTGCGAGGCGATGTGCTGCTGAATATGGTGTGTCTGACAGAGTTACGGTCATGTCCGGAGATTACCTGAATGATTCGATAGGAGAAGAGTATGATCTCATCCTTGCTTCAATGACCCTGAATTATGCCCTTGGCTCTTTTGATTCTCTCATGAAAAAGATCTATGAGGCATTAAGACCGGGAGGAGTGTTTGTAACTATATCAGATGGAACGATACGGAATGGTACCAAACCGGAGGAGATGGTTATTTCGATGCTGCTTCCTGATCTAATGGGACAGAATATGGCTATTCATGAAGATTTTATTGCAAATGCCATGCTCGATGCTGGGTTTTATAAAGTCAGGAGCAGGCCGGTTCAGACTCCGGTTGGAGAAGTTGAGTGCACCATCGGGAAAAAACGATGAGTCGTAATTATTTGTAAAAAACTCCGATTGCATATGTGTCCTACCGAACGAAAAGGGCACATCCAAATCTCTTCATGGATCTGGAGCCGGAAAAAGCATCCAGAATACCTGTTCATTCATTAAAAGCCCTATGAAAATCTATATGGTGTCAGAATTATTGGATCTCAGTGCGACAAGAAGCGGTAAATCAGATTGCTATTCCGGTTTAATTCGGTAAAAAAAGCCCCCCAATCCATTCTGGGTGTCCCTACCTGCACGTGCGTGTTTAGCAATAAATGGGTGCGAAGCTGCAGGAACAAAGTGGTTACTCCCATAGTCTCATTGGGATATACTGCTAGGGAAAGGTATCATGGACAAACAAACGTTGAATCGCTGCAGGATCGTTAAATATAGCAGGAGGAAAGAGATTTGCCCCTGTCCCCATTGAGGGAGAATCACGGTATCAGTAGTTTGAGTGATGCTGGTACGAATGGACGTAGCTGGTTCCGGTCTATGGGCGAGTCCTAAAATACCACAATTATCTGGTTTATTGAACTTGGAAACCCCAATACGCTCCTAAAAAAAAAAAAAAATTTTTTTAGGTAGGAACTTCGTGAGGAGGACTATATGCGTAGTGGGAGTAGGATGCTGCAAAAAGCGAATGCCCGGCTGTAATGGTTGTGGATAAGGGTTCAGACTTTGCCCTGACCCGAAAGGGTGCTGACGTGCAGCTGGTTCTTTCACGGCGAGCAGGATGGATTATAATGAACGAGATAAGTTCAATTACGCAACACAGCGAGGACGTCTCGGACAAAACTCTTGCCAAACAATGGCGAAAATTCCCATGGAAGAAAGCAAGGGCGTTTGTCAAGCGACTCCAGACACGTATCGCAAAAGCAGTAAAGAATGGCAATTATCGGCTTGCTGAGCGTCTCCAGTACCTGCTAACTCATTCGTATTATGCCAAAGTGTTAGCAGTTCACCGGGTAGCTGGCAACAAAGGAAGAAAAAGTGCAGGAGTGGACGGAGAAAAATGGAGTACTCCTCAGGATAAGATGAGAGCAGTTCTTAGTCTTTCAGACAAGGGATATCAGGCTAAACCTCTCCGGCGAACCTTCATCCCCAAACCTCAATCGAGCAAAATGCGTCCTCTCTCCATTCCCACAATGTACGACCGTGCAATGCAGGCACTGTTTGCAATGGCTCTCACCCCATGGGCAGAAACCATAGCAGACAGAACCTCATTTGGATTCAGAACGAATCGCAGTGCACAGGATGCAGCTGCATATGCATTTCAATGTTTAAGCAGAAAAGACTCTGCCCAATGGATTCTTGAAGGCGATATCAAGGGGTGCTTTGATAATTTCTCTCACTCCTGGTTATTAACCAACATCCCCATGGATACAAGAGTTCTTAACCAATTCCTGAAAGCGGGATACATTTTTGATGGAATACTCTACCGTAATGAATCTGGAACGCCCCAAGGCGGAATTATTTCCCCAACTCTGGCTAACATGGCTCTTGACGGTATGGAACAAATTCTAAAGGAACGTTTTCCGGGAAAGAAGGTGCATCTCATTCGGTTTGCGGATGATTTCCTCGTAACGGCTGAATCAAAGGAGACTGCAGCCCAGTGTAAACTGGTCATTATCGATTTTCTTAAAGAACGTGGTCTTGAACTCTCCGAGGAGAAAACGAGAATTGTTCATATCGATGATGGTTTTGATTTTCTGGGATGGAATTTTCGAAAATTCAAGGGTAAACTCCTGATTAAACCTTCAAAGAAAGCTATTGCTGCAATCACTCATAAACTGAGCGAGGTCATTAAGTCTGCAAAAGCTTGGAAACAAGAAGACCTGATTAAAAAGTTAAATCCAATCATCCGAGGATGGGCGATGTACCATAAAACAGTATCATCAAGCGTAACCTTCCAGAAACTGGATTGGATACTCAGGAATATGCTCTGGACATGGGCGAAACGCAGACATAATAACAAAGGGAAAAAGTGGATAGCGAGGAAATACTGGCAACCTACTTTGACCCGTAAGTCTGTTTTTAAAACGGCGAGTGTAACTCTTGCAAACTTCTCGGACACGAAGATTCAATACAGAAGATTCCTTAAACTGGATAAAAACCCATTTATAGATTCTGTCTATTTTGATAAAAGACCGGGAATATTCCTTTCAACACAAAAGTCGATTCGTATGTTTCTCTATTGCGCCCATAAAAGCGGGTAGTGAAGAACCTGAGCGTATTGCGGTGAAAATCGCACAATGCGTTCTTGGAAGGGGGGAGAGGAGTAATCCAATTCCCCTATTCGACTAATCATTTTTTTTAATTTAGATGGGGCCCCGATAATTAAATTATATATTTTGAAATAACAGAATGGGGGTGATGAATTTGACGAATGATGGTGGGGAGTATAAGAATTGGTAAAATAAATGTGCTTTTAAATTCTAGATAATCCGATTAAATTTATTTATGTAAAATATTATGATAAGGTTCATTCACGAGCGCTATTTTTTCCTCACGCTTTCTCTCTTCTTTGATATATCATCTGTTATGCCAAATGTTTATACCTAATTCATCGTTGTAAAGCTACTTAATCCACAATGATAAAAAATAGATTCACAAATGAGGATTATTGATTCTCACTGGTTTTTTAGGAGTTATTTCGTAATCTTTATCATTGCTTAATTTATCATTCTTTTATGAAGGCGATACCTTCGATTTTTTGTATTTTATTCGTCTTAATGGCGACATTACTTGTGTGTGGATGTACTTCTAGCAATCAGTCGGATAACCTGGCACAGGAACCGGTAAAGGAGCAGGCTGTTGAACAGAATTCCTCATCTGCCAAGACACTTCTTGTCTATTGCGGGGCTGGAATGAAAGAACCAATGGAAGAGATTGCCAAGGTATATGAAGAGAAAGAAGGAACAAAAATTGAATATACCTATGGAGGATCTGCCCAGTTGCTCAGCCAGATTGAATTATATCAAAAAGGAGATGTGTACATGCCTGGTGCACGCTCGTACATTCAGTCTGCCATGGATAAGGGATATGTGGATAAATCTCAGGATATTGTATATCATGTGTTAGCGATTGCAGTCCCGAAAGGAAACCCTGGCAATATTACTGGTGTTCAGGATCTCGTACGGCCAGGTGTCAGGGTAGCAATTGGTGAACCATCCGGTCCGGCGGTTGGAGCAGCAACAAAGAAGATGCTTGAGAAGAATAAACTCTGGAATGAAACAGAGAAGAATATTGTCGTAAAATCAGGTACAGTCAATGAACTGCTGGTATATGTCTCCATGAATCAGGCAGACGCTGCACTTATCTGGACCGAACTTTTCAACCCGGAAAGTATGGAACTTGTTGAGATACCAAAAGAGATTGGTAAAGTAGATGTTGTTCCAATCGGAACTCTGACATTCTCAGAAAACAAGGAAGAGGCTGAGAAATTTATGAATTTTGTTGCCTCTGATGAAGGGAAAGAAATTTACACAAAACATAAATTTGAGATCTATCCGTTAGCCAAGTACGGGGATGCTTAACTCCGTAATTTCTCTCTTATTTTCCCTATTTTTTTTGGAGGCATATTATGAGTTTATCGAAGGAATACGGAGTCAAATGGAAAGATACTGACATCATATTTCATCCCATCGGAATTATTCATTCTGACCACACTGAGCATGAAAATACTCCTATTCAGGGGATTTTTAATCCATCAGTTGGATACATAGAAGTATTTGATGAATTTAAGGCAGGACTGGCAGATGTCGAATCATTTTCTCATATTTACGCATTCTATTATTTCCACCGGGCCACAGGAAAAAATCTGGTACAGAAACCCTTCCTTGATGGTGAAAAAGAAAGGGGAATTTTTGCCATACGTCATTTCAATCGGCCAAATCCGATGGGTATGTCGATTATGGAGCTCCTTGAAGTACAAGATAATATTTTGAAAGTTTCCGGAGTTGATGTACTGGATGGAACACCACTTCTTGATATCAAGCCATATGTAAGGCAGTTTGACCATCGCGATGAGGTAAAGTGTGGCTGGGTGGATAACCAGCATATGGATGATATTGCCGAATGGAACAGTACTCCAAAGGAACTGAGGAATCGGGAAAGGGTTAAAAAATGAGTGACATGAGAAATTCCTGGCTGAGATCTGCAACGATTGGAACCAGTATCCTGCTTACTCTGTTTATAATTATTCTACTGCTCCTCATTGTGACAAAACCTTCTCCTGATGCTCTGTATGCTTCTATAACAAGTCCTGAGATTCAGTTTGCCATAGTCATGAGTCTTGGAACCTCAATAATCTCAACATTTCTCTGTATTCTTATTGCGGTACCCGCTGCATATGCTCTTGCCCGGTACAATTTTTTTGGAAAAGATGCGGTCAATGCAATTCTTGACATGCCCCTTGCTCTTCCCCCTCTGGTCGCAGGTCTTGGTCTGCTCTTATTCTTTGGGACGACGGGTTTTGGAAATGCACTTGCAGATATGGGCCTGGTTTTTGTATTTACTCCGCTCGGGATTATTGCAGCCCAGTTTTTTGTGAATTTTCCCTATATGCTGAGGATTATGCGTTCAACGTTTGAATCCATCAGCACCAGGTACGAATTTGTCGCAAAAACCCTTGGGTGTACTGATGCCCAGGCAGTTTGGCGGGTGACCCTTCCTATGGCTGGTTCCGGCTTTTTTGCTGCATCTGTAATAACCTGGGCAAAAGGAATTGGAGAGTTTGGGGCTGCTCTTTTAATAGCCGGAGCAATCCAATGGAAGACTGAAACCCTTCCGATTGCATTATTCCTGAATATGTCCTGTGGGAAACTGAATATGGCAATTTCAGCAGCTACGATTCTCATCATTATCTGTGTGATATCACTTTACCTTTTCGAGCGGTATGGTGGGGCATCAAGATTATAGGGGGTTCCTATGTTACATACCGAGAATTTATCTAAAGACATGGGTGAATTTGTTCTCCGGAACGTGACTCTTGATGTTTCTCCCGGAGAATACCTGGTAATTATTGGTCCGACAGGGGCTGGAAAGACCATTCTTCTTGAAACAATTGCAGGATTTTACCCTCCCGATTCAGGACGAATTATCATGGATGGGAAGGATATTACCAATTTAGCACCCAAGGACCGAAATATCTGCATGGTATACCAGGATTACATGCTTTTTCCCCATCTGACGGTAGAGGAAAACATCGGGTTTGGTTTAAAGACCCGGAAAAAAAATCCTGAATTCATCAAAAAGAAGACGCTTGAGATGGCCAGACTGCTGAGCATTGATCATCTCCTTCATCGAAAACCCGAAACCCTGAGTGGAGGAGAACAACAGAGAGCCGCAATTTCTCGGTCCCTGGTTATGGAACCGAACCTTCTGCTGCTGGATGAACCACTGAGTGCTCTTGATGGTCAGACCAGAGACAAACTCCGGACTGAACTTCGCAGAATTCATGATATCACCAATGTTACAGTAATTCATATTACTCATAATTTTGAGGAGGTTTTTTCTCTGGCAGATCGGGTTGCTATTATGAATAAGGGAGAGATATCTCAGATTGGAGATCCTGATGAAGTGTTCAGAAAACCGGAATCAGAGTTCATTGCTGCATTCACCGGTATGGAAAATATTTTTAAAGGGGAATGTTCTCATCAGGAGGGTATCTCCGCTATCAAGATTGATGGGTATACTATCTATTCAGCAACCTGCATCGGAGAAAGAGAGGTGTATGCAACAGTACGTCCCGAGGATATTCTTCTATCCCGGGATCCTATAGTTTCCAGTGCAAGAAATTCTTTCAAAGGCAGGATCACTGATATTAAAAATAACGGGATGGTAATCAAAGTAACTATTGATGTTGGGATACCAATAGTATCAGTCATGACCAGAAGAGGATGGGATGAAATGCATTTGACCGAAGATGAAGAAGTATATCTTACATTTAAAGCTTCAGCAGTTCATGTTTTTTAAATTTTAACCAATATATTTTTTGAAATGACTGGATGATTATTTGATACCAGTTTCAACTTAAGTTACGGATAAAAAAAATTTGACGAACTCATTTATTGCGTCGAAGAGCCAAAAGGGATAATCTGAATAATTGGTATATCTGAACCCCCAAAAAATTTAAGAATTTCAGGTTTGGATGATGAACGTAACTAAATAATTAAAACCAAGGTCAGCATGGGAGATCTGGACAAACCCATAGGGCGACACGATTTTTTCTATTTCATCTGCAGATATCCGCATGTGGACAGGCGGGCCAAAGGTCAGGTTTTCTTTATTGCATTCAATTATCACTAGAATTCCGTCTTTTTTTAAAACACGCTTTATCTCCCGAAGTAGCAATGGTCCAGTCTGATTCAGATCAAGACTATGCAGAACTGTTGAGATGAAGCATATGTCGATACTATTATTCTCAAATGGCAATGGGTTTTGAATATCATTTACAAATGCCTGGATATTTTCCAGTCCTGAATCCTCCGCTTTTTTCATGAGTTCATGAACAAGTCCTTCCTGTATATCGGTAGCAAAAACGGTTCCATTCCTGCCAACTTCAGTTGCTGCCCGGATTGTATAATCTCCGGTCCCACACCCGATATCAAGAAATGTATCGCCTTCATTCAGGTTTAATTCCCTGAAGACGATATCCGGATCCTGCATCCAAAAACTACTTGGACCTTTTCCTCTCCGGTGTCCTGGGCCGGGCTGTGTCATATGCAGAGCTCCTTTACAAATATGTGATTCATTCATGGGATCACTCTCCTCTTATTCCGGCTCCGTATGATGGCCATGGTCCCGGAAGTTTCTTTCAATGATTCCCTGCCCATTCACTTCCTGGAATTTTCCTCCACATGCGAAACACATATTCCGGAGCAGGCCACGTTTCCCCGTTTTTGTTTCCATGACCTCTTCACCACATTCCGGGCATACCATCGTGCCGGTTATCGGTGCACGTTCAGGGATAACTGGTATAACCCGCTCGAAAGCAAAGAGTTTTTCAAATGGATACGTAATTATTGCAAATGCTGCTTCGGTTGCTTTTTCCCTGAATAATTTCTCTTCTTCCTGTGTTCCCTTCCTTTTCATGATCACCTTGTCCATGAGAGGGTAAAATTCCGGCACCTCTTTATGAATATAGGTCTTGAAATCAGGAAGCAGACGGATTCTGACTCCTTCTTTTTCATTTCTGGATACAAAAGTTACGGCATGTTTTCCAAGATCGCGATAAATGAGTGAGTTGTTTCCAAGTGTACACCCGGAGACCGCCTGCACACCATCTGCAAAACAGGCATTCACCTCAATGATGGCGAGAAGGTTCTCCATGATTCCATCCGAATCGGCCGTTTCTTTCTTCAGAAGACTAAGTCCATATAGCGTTGCCATAACACCGAGAGTACTACCCGGACAATAATGCCCATGAATCTCAGCGGTCTTTACCAGGCAGGAGGCTGCATCATTCTTTCGAATCGCTTCTTTAAAGAGAGCTCTCGGATCTTTTTTGAGTTCATCAATCATCTCTCTGCTCAGCACACCTGAAGTACTATCAGTTTTTTTCTTTGCATCCTGAGATTTTTCCATGGTATGATCTCCTTTACGAATGAAATTCTGTCATGATCTTTGTCATCCACTCAGGGATGATTACTCCTTCCTGAGGAAATAAGAGGGGAACATATGGTTTGATATCAAGCACCGGGCTGTTATTGATGGCATCAAGGCCGGATACATAGAGCCGGTTTTTTTCTTTTTTCACCAGTTGAACGACTGTCATCAATACCGGGTTAGGCCGTGCAGGGCTGTATGTTGCATAAATTCCCTGTTTTGGATAATTGGTCATACCAGCCGGGTGGGTTTTCTTCATTGTCCTCCCGGAGACTGGGACCTCATGTCCCCAGTACAGGATTATTACATGTGAATATTCTTCAATACCCTCGAGAAGCTCTGAGAATTCTTCGGAGAGAATAATCTCTGAAACACGGGTATTGGTATCGGTCATGTCTTTCATGGCAGAAGTACATGCCTGGTTATGCTCAAGGCCGTCTTTTCCGGCTATGAGAGGTGGAGCAAGAAGATTATTTTTCACGATTCCGACGGGTGTAATACAAATAGTAGTATCCTGAATGGTGCTTTTTGTCATGGTATCCTATGTGTTTTGTGAAATATGAGAAATGGGTCTGTGGTGCCTTGTTATAAATTTTTTATCTCGTCAAAGGCTGTCTGTAAAATTTTAATTGCTGCCGGTTTTTTCTCTTCAGGAAGATCTTCGACGTAAAACCTGACATCCATCATAAAATTGATGAAAGAGAAATTTTCTTCGCCAAATACTTCCCGGTGCAATTTTTTGAAGAAAGTAACCCTCGTCTCTGCTTCTTCTTTTTTCCCTTTCAGAGTGGAGAGCATCTGTCTTCCATCTTCTGTTAGTTCAAACGTAATCTTTGATCGTTTGCCTACCTCTTTCACTTGTATCAAGCCCTCCTGCTCCAATGATTTCAGAAGAGGATACAAAGTCCCTTTATTTGGCACCCAGGTACTATCGGTTGTCTCATCGATCTCCTTTAGCAGTTCATATCCAGATTGTGGTTTTTTCTCCAGGAAATGAAGGACGAGAAGGGTGAGTAGCCCTCTCTCTTTTCCATCCTCAGGAGCAAATTTCCAGATATTTTTCATGATAAACACATGTTGGGTTTTCCTTTCATTATGTCTAACGGTTGTTTTTATTACGGTTAATATTTAACTATAGATCCTGTCTGTTGTACATGTGTCAATAATTGTAACTCTCGGAGTATATGCATTCCAACGAAAGAATAACTGAATGCTGCAGGTGAAATCATATAATATCTGGATTGCAAGAGGAGGGAATTGTCATGTCCTGAAGGTCAGCATCCCTTCCGGATAACATCAATGACGCATGCAACCTGTTCAGAAGTAAAGTTACGCCCTTTTTTCTTTTCAATCCCAAGGTCAGTAACCAGAACATGGTGGTTCACCTTAAATCCTGCCTGCAATGCAATTTTCTTTGCACAGGCTATAGTGCATCCATCGATGGCGATGATCTTCTCCGTTCCCTGCATTCGGCTTATAATAACCTCTGGTTTCGTTGCAAGAAGAGCAGTACAGTAATACATCCCGAATCCTTCATCTGACAGGACCATTGCAACCTCATTGGATATCTGTCCGGTGTTTGCCTGACCACAACAGGGGATGATAATATGATCAGAACCGGTTTTTGAACCCGGTTCGTTTGATGGATGTCCGTGCGATTCATTATTTTTCGTATCACTGGTAGATGTGTTCATGGTTTACCTCTTTTCTAGGAATTTACAGATAGTAGAGAAATGATTCAACCTTGCTTTTGTCATGGTCATTGTGTGTTCCGTCAAATGTCAGGTTTAGCACCGGCTTCTGGTGGTCTGATTCAAATCCTTTATGAAGAGTATTAAGCAGGATTCCGGTGTTTTCATACATTGATGAAACGGTTATCACGCCTTTGACCGATGACGGTAACCCAAGAACTTTTGCCTCCCTGTATCTTCCAAATCCACCGGCATAGTACCCGGTGGTGGCATCTGCGAGTCTGATAAGGTCTTCTGTTTTCTCTTCATATGGGCTGAATACACCAAGTACCTGATGGATTTGATTCATATAATCTTCGAGTATGGCAAGTTTCTTTAAGAGGACATCAGTCCTGTCGTTCCCGTACTGGAGAATGTAATCCTTCCAGGTCTGCCAGAAGCATTCGCTCAAAGGTGCAAACATAACCCGGACGTTGTTCTCTTCTAATCCATTCAGGATCTGGTTATTCAGCATATCATTGTAGAGAATGAGTGGCTCACCTATGGCAAGGATGGTTTTTTCCGGAGGTGCTGACTGCAGGATCATTGAAATCTCCCAGGCGACTCTTTTCAGAGAACGGATATCAAGTTCATTTCTCTGTATCATACCTTTCATCTGGTTCAGGTACCTGGCCCGGTCAGACACGGGGGTCACCAGAATTAAGTCTCCTGCAATGAGGAGACAGAAGAGTGATGTGAGAAAACTCTCATCCTCGTATATGATATCTTCAATGAACGGAGATTCAACCCAGACGTGAGATAGCCCTTCTTCATCAAGAATCGTGCGTATAAACCTGTTATACTGCCCGTCAACTTCTGCTCCCTCGTTCTGTGGAATGAAGAGAACTTTTGGGATATCTCCTTTGTTTCGAATGTCCGGAATATTCAGTACATCACCGACAAGTGCAGCCATTGAGAAGTATTCATTTGTTATGGTGTGTTTTCTCCCTTCATCAATGGACTTTTCACTCGTAGGTGGAAACGGGTGAGCACGGATTCCTTTTTTACTGAAATGTTCGCAAAAAAGTCCGGAATATGGATAGAGATCAGGCAGGTAATACTCACAGGAACTGGAAAATGCAAGACCGTTGGTTGTTATCCCGGCTTTCGGGTGAGGAACACGTTCCGGGTAACAATTCATATCCTCTGCAGGCTGTGAGGGTATATGGTTCAGACTGTTTACGAATGCTTCAAGTCTGGTTATCACACCGACTCCTGAAGAATGTTCATCAACTTCTATGTTCAGATATGGTTTATCTCCCATAATCTCCTTGAAATAGTGGGTGAATACGGTATCCGGACCACATCCATGATGGGTCAGGAAGATTGCATACAGGTTTGGATGTTGCCTGACAACCTGCGCCGCTTCGAGGATATGCTGACCAAATGGCCAGAACATGTTTGGGTGTTCGCTCGAAACATCACATTCCGGGAGGTTATAGAATGCAAGGGTTTTATATCCCATCTCTTTCAGTTTTCCGGGGATACCAAGGTTTAAGACAGGATCTGCTACCCCGTAGGTTTTTGAAATCAGGACAAATGCCTTTTCATCAGCCTGAAGGCCCTGCACGATTTGTTTCCCCTTTTCCATAATCCGGGTTTCAAAATCATGGAATGCCTGCATCCCTTTCTGAAGGGCTTTCCCTGTTTCCTCCGTTGTCCGGTCAAGCATCGTTCCAAGATTCATAAAACTGTTTTTCATGAATTGTTCACCAAGACTAAAACCGATGGTAGGAGCAAGCAGTTTGATGCCTTTCGTATCAAGTTCCATTGCCCGGTTTACCAGTTTGAATGCAAGTTGCATGTACGGGCAGCCAAAATCCTGGCGGGTATGGGAGTTTGGGTGAACAACCGTGTACAGGTCTGGGAAAAAGATGTAGTCCACCTTTTTCTCCACCAGCTCTGCCACATGACCATTGATCAGTTTGACCGGGTAACAGGTCTCGTCAAGTGAATAATCCTGTCCGAGCCAGATGGTCTTTTCACTTGTCGGATCTGACAGGAGGACATTATACCCCAGCTCTCGGAAAAAGGCGTCAAACATTGGATACATGCCATAGGTGAAGAGAGCCCGTGGGATTCCGATGGTCTTTTTACTGGGATCCAGTGTTCCATCATACCCTTCAAAGATAAGGTCCGTGACCATCTCTTCAAAATCAGATCCTGAATCGGAATTCGCTACTTTTTCTATCTCTCCCTCACCGGATGAGGCGATATGGTCAAATCCTTTGAATGAGGTCTTCCGTGATCCCATCTCTTCGCAGGTCAGGATTGCCGCTCCATAGGCTCCGGTCACACTAAAGAATGGAGGAACAATGATCTCTTTCCCGGTCAGTGAACGGAATGCGTTGATCACTCCCTGGTTATAGGCGATACCTCCCTGCAGGAATATCCGATCTCCGATCTTCTTCTGTCCGACCACCCGGTTCAGATAATTTTTCACAATGGAATAGCACAGGCCTGATACGATATCTTCAGTACTAGTTCCATTGGCAAGGCAGGCGGCAATACTGGTTTCGATGAATACGGTGCACCGTTCACCAAGATACTCCGGTTTTGTACTGGCAAGTGCCTTATCTCCAAAATCATCAATGGGAATATCGAATTTTTTGGACTGCTCTTCGATAAATGATCCGGTACCTGCAGCACATATCTTATTCATCTGAAAGTCAGTGACGACACCATTTCTCAGGCTGATAAACTTGGAGTCCTGACCGCCGATTTCAAACACGGTATCTACCAGGGGATCAAGCGTGATTGCAGCTCTTGCCTGGGCGGTGATCTCATCTTTCACAACATCAGCTCCGAACAGCCTTGCAATCATGTACCGTCCTGAACCGGTTGTTCCAACTCCGATAACCCGTACCTTGTCTTTGAATTCTCTTCCAAGGTCAGCAAGCCCGGTACTGACTGCATGGAATGGGTCTCCCAGAGTTCTTAGATACCTGAATGCAACAATCTCCTTGTTTTCATTCATGAGAACCAGGTTTGTACTGGTTGAACCGATATCAATGCCTAGAAAACAATCGGTTATCTCATCTCCTGAAGAGATTGGAGCACAGATATGTTTGTTTGTGCAGTCTTCCTTTCCGAACCGGGCAAGAGCTGGCAGGCTGAGTTCCGAATTGTTTGAATTGCATTCGTTGCGGGTGAGAATCGAGGATAATTCATCAGGTGAGATTGTCAGATTATTCTGCTTAGCAATAATTGCCGTTCCTATTGCTGCAGCATTTCCACTCAAATCTGAAACGATGAGTTTTCCATCAGAGAGATCTAGGATGTCTGATATGGCATTGACAATAGCGTCATTGTGTGCTACTCCGCCAGCGAAGAATACTGGTCTTGTAATGGGCAGTTTTTTGATTACTGCTCCCCGGTAATTCCTGATAAGAGCATATGCAAGACCCTGGAGAATATCCTCAACTGGAACACCTTCCTGCTGATGATGGATGATGTCGGTTTTGGCAAATACACTGCATCTCCCGGCAATTCGTGGAATGCTTGAACTTTTAGCCGCATAGGCTGCATAATCCTCAATAGACAGATTCAGCCGTGACACCTGTTCTTCAAGAAATGAACCCGTCCCTGCAGCACAATTGGAGTTCATAGAAATTTCGATGCATGATTTTTCCCTGCTCGTAAATCCGGTAATATACCTGGCGGTCTGTCCCCCGATATCAATGATTGAATGAACCGAATCATCCAGGCACAGGCTCCCTTCAAGGAGTGCCGATACATCATTGACGTGATGAATGGTCTGATCTTTGGATATCCATTTTGATTCACTTCCGGTTACCGCCCCATGTGTTATTGATGTTGGATCATACTGCCCTGCAAGCGTTGCAAGTATTTTCTGCAGGGTTTCTTTGATTTTTCCTTTATGAAGGATGTAATCTGCATATACTGGTTGCAAAGAACTGTTCACCAGGCCGATTTTGATCGATGAGTATCCGATATCAATACCGATACTGTATGTTTCTGGGTTTATCTTTTCATCAGCGAGATCCGAATGGTCCGGATCTGATTTCATTTGGGATGTTAATGTGTTCATACTTACTTCTCAACGGTTTATTTTAAACTATTACAATTACGCAACGATGGCATATTTAGATGATGGCCCAACTTTTTTCGAAAAACCGGAGTTTCCCGAAATCTGAATCAAAGAGTTTTTGAGTTCTGTCAGAATGTTAGAATACCAGACAGCGAGCAGATACTGAAGGGTGGGGATTATTGTACTAAGAAAAAGATCAGGATAATTGCTTTTTCATCTCCATACCTTTGCATCTTTCCTCAATGAATTTAATAAATGGGACCAGTTTTTTATACGAATCAGGTGAAAGGCCATGCTCCATGATGCATGCATCCCGGTTGGCGATTGTTGTTTCAACTCCGGCCAGTTCAAGAAGTCTTCGGATTGCATAGTGGGACTGAATCGTCCGTTCGGCAATACGTATTCCTTCGGGTGTCAGGGTCACTCCGCCGTACCTTTCATAATTTACATAGCCTGCTTCCTCTAATTTTTTAAACCGTTCAGTCACGGTTGCCGGGGAGATAATGAGTGCACCTGCAATGTCGCGGGATTTGGCATACCCCTTCTCCAGTGAGATCTTATAAATTTCTTCCAGAAGATCTTCATTTCTTGGTGATGTTCTCTTTTCCATCATATGTTCAATCCATTTTGTTTTATCGGCCAGTCATAAGTCAGAAAACCATGAAATACACAAGTTTTCGTTTCGGATTCCTTGAATCCAGGATTTCTTATGGTTTTATTTTAACGGTTTAATTCTAACTAAAACTATGTATTTCTATTCGGTCATAATAAATCTTTCCAAAACAGTTTTGACACACCGAAAAAACCCGAAATGACTAAAATAATTGTACTAAAGGGGAGTGAGAAATTTCAACGCGGTGTAATATATATTAATTATTACCTGGTTTTGAGTAATTGCTTTATGTCTGCACATCAGATCTTATTATTCCTGAAATCAGAAAATTCGGGCTTCAACTTTCAATGTTCGATATTTCGGGTTTCTTATTATTCATATTGAGGTTATTATGAGTACTCACATTATTGAAGAATTACTGTCTAATCTGCCAAAAAAAGATGTTACTGTCCGTTCGGTGATGGTTGGTGTTCATTGGACCGCTGTGTGCAGCAGTCATTGCGGTCTCGCGACAACCTTTGCTCCGGATAAACCCCATGATCACACCACTCATGTCCGGAATGTAGGGACTCTTCACCAGAAGAGTGCTCAGGAACTGGCACAGTATGCCCTATCTGAAAATACCATAGAAGCAGGAATTGGAATAGCTGCGATTAATTCACTGATGGAGTATAATGAAAATGATGCCGTGGAGATGAATGCGTCTGAAGTTCTGATGGAGCGGGGTGCAGGAAAAAATGTGGCAATCGTTGGTCATTTCCCATTCATTCCAAAGGTAAAAAAGGCAGTAAAGAATCTCTGGGTGATAGAACAAAACCCGTTAGAAGGAGATCATCCGGCCCATGCAGCTTCTGATTTAATTCCCCAGGCAGATGTTGTGGCAATTACCGGAAGTTCTCTGATCAATCACACTCTTGATGATCTGCTTGGGCTATGTAAACCGGAAGCACTTGTGGTCATTCTTGGTCCAAGTACGCCCATATCTCCGGTTCTCTTTGATCATGGAGCAAACATCATTGCCGGATCCAAAATTATTGACGAGAATGCTGTGCTCAATGCCATCGGACAGGGTGCGACATTTCAGCAGGTTACCGGAGTCAGGCTCCTGGCATTTTCAAGTCCGGGATCACCTCACCAGTAACGGAGAGGATGACTTTCCATCATTTTTCAGGAGTGGTATCCTACTGGTACCACTGCGGAATCGCTGAAGTAAACCCTTTATGGTCATCTATCAGGGTTCGTATAAGAGTAATTGCTCTTTTTAGTTCATCCCTGAATTCTTTTCGGGATGCCATTCGCGAGAACCAGACAATTGAAGGGACAATGCTCATTGCATTATACAGGGCATATCTTTTCCAGAAATCAGAAGGGACATTTCCCATAAAATAACCATCAATCTGACCCCGTGAGAAAGGGATGCTGATTTCACGGGAAAAAAATGCCAGTTTGTAAAAATCGTGTATGGGATCTCCCCAATCATACCGGTTAAAATCGATAATACCCGTCAGTTGTCCATTATTGATGATCAGGTTTGCAGGATGGTAATCATCATGCTGAAATGTCTGGCTGACATTCTTCATCAGATGGATGTTATCAGCAATATATCTATGAATCGGTTCTAAATCTAGTTCTTCCGGTGCCAGATGCTCCCGGTTACATGCATCGCAGTATCGTTCGTGCTTTTGTTTTTTTCTGGTATACCATGAGGAAAGAGTGGCTGGAGCAGCAAGCTGGTGGAGTTTTTTCAGTTCTATTCCGGCACGATATCCTATTTCATACTGGGTTTCCTGACTATACCGGTGCAATGATTCTTCTCCATCATCACCTTCAATATACTCATGGATCATGATGCAGGAATAAGCGTTATGAGAGATCCAACATGCCCGTGACCGGGGAACCAGTGATGAATATTTGGCGAGTGTATCCATCAATGAATACATCTCCTTCCTTCCGGCGAGGATTTGAGTATTGTCAGATTCTGTTATCCGAAGCAGGAATCTTTCTCCGGATTTTGCCGTGAGGAGATATTTCATATCTTCAGAGTACCCCTTGCGAACCGGTTCGATGTGGAAGATGTCGATATACTGCTTTATTTCTGAAAATATGTCTGGTCTGATGGTCATCTCCTGCCTCATTATTTCTCTCGTATCAATGGATCTCAAATATTATCCTTGTAATGTTCATGAGATAGTTTTACATAAGGATTGTTATCCTGAATTTACGAGTGTCAATTTCATGCATCAAATCAGGAACGATAGAAATCTGTATGAAACTAGATATTGCTAGGTTCATTGCTTCATTCACAGGCGAATCCACCATTTTTTCTTATGGTACAGGTACTGTAACTACTCCGGATTATGGGGATTTGATTCGAGGAACTGCTACATGAAAAAAAGTGAGTTGATTATCTGTTTTATGATGATTCACCTGGATATCCAAATAAACCTGTATTTTTCAAATCATAATTGGCACCGATGAAATCCAGATATTTCTGGTGTATCTCTTCCGGATTTAAATCATTGAAGAGATCCGGGTGGAACCACTTTGCCAGGTATGCAACGCCGATAATTGATCTGGGTGTTCCGGTCAGTGGATCAGCAATCAGGTATATCTTTTGGTTTTTAACCGCGTCATTACCGGAGAAAACCGGGTTTGAAGTTAGGTTTGTAATAAGAGAATTGGCCTTTTCTTTGGCTGCATCCTGATCCTTCGCATTATATCCGAACACATCTGGATACATGGCTTCACGATTATGCACTACCATGATATCAATAGGTTTTTTAATGAGCCATTCTGAATCCACTTCAAACCATGCAGCACTTTGATTATCCACGGCATTCCTTCCACCTGCGAGATTCAGCATGTTTGCCCATAATTTCATGCCATTTCCGTAGGTAAATATCTGCTCTGGCTTGTAAGCAGGACCTTTAAAAAAGACATCCGGTTTTTCCTCATCAGAAAGGATTGATGTTTTAGCATTAATATCGGAGGTTATACCCCTGACAAAACTTGCATATGCTTGAGCACTAGTTTCTGTGCCTGTTAGTTTTCCGAGTTTTTCAATGCTTTCTGCCTGGGTGAGTGGATCTATGAAATCCAAAATCACTACAGGTATCTCTGGTTCTAACTTTTTAAAAAGGTCATTGTATTGATAATTATTCCAGTCCTGTTTCTGGATAATCATAAGATCCGGTTTTAATTCATAGATTTTTTCATAATCAAGATCCAACTTCCCGGTTGGTTTTACTGGGCTGATTGCTGGAATTTTATCCAGGTCTGGGAAAAATTCTGGATCAGTAGTATACCCGTCACGGGCTACTAGTTTATCCCAGGCACCTACGATCTTGATTGCTTCAGCGGGTGCATAATGCTCGAAAGCTATTTTTTCTGCTGGTTTTTCCAATGTGACCTCACGCCCAAGATCATCAGTTACCGTTACGGATCCCTCTGCTGAACAAAGGCAGATACATGCTATCAGGATACACCAAAGCGTTACTCGCCATAATTGTTTCATATAATCTCCAGGAGTAAGACGTATCCTCGTATGAATAGTCTAACTCTAGTTGGTTCTCCCCAATACAATATATATTGATCTAATACAAATAATTCGTAAAAGCATCCTGGCTTCACAATAAGGAACATCCTAAAATTATGACAGCGATGGATTTAAGTAAAATTAACTGGTCTGGGGTCTGGAAATCAGAATTCAACCTGAATTGGCAATGCCAGGCAAATAGAAATCTATCAGATTTTTGGTCATCTAAGGAACAAGCATTCATATTTTGGAAAAAAACTCAGGAACAAAAATCATTTTATACTCCGATATTATCCAGAATCCCTATCAGAGAAGGAGAGGCGGTTCTTGACATTGGTGGCGGTCCAGGAACTATTGCCCTCCCTTTAGCACAAAAAGGTGCTCATGTTACGGTTGTTGAACCTGCTGTCGGAATAGTATCAGTTCTTTCTGATAACATTGCAGATCAGGGATTTTCAAATATTAAAATCATCCATTCCCGGTGGGAGGATGTGTTACCTGAACAATTGGGATCATATGATCATATTATTGCTTGTTTTTCTTTGGGAATGCCTGATATTCGGAGCAGTCTTAAAAAAATGATGGCAGTATCAGCAGGAACAATTTACTTGATCTGGTTTTCTGGTGTAAATTCCTGGGATCAGATGATGAAAAGCATTTGTACCGGTGCCTGTGGTATGCATTACCATGAAAGTCCAAAAACGAACCTTCTTGTTTTGGTCTTAAATGAAATCGGAATTTACCCTGATATTATTCATATCCGTCAACCATTTTATGAAAAGTTTGAATCAATTGATAAAGCGGTTATTGAGATAGAGCAAAGATGCGGTCATTCCTATCCTGGAAAACATGAATTCATTAAACAATGGGTTTTCCAAAACCTCATATCCCTTGATGGGTTTTATATCTGGAACCCCTTAATTACGATGAGTATTGTCAGCTGGAAAACTGAAAGGAAAAAGGAACAGAAAAATCATCTTATTCGGGCTTGAAACAAGAGTCTGTTCAAGCAAACTTGAAGAACTATCCCGCATGTAACCTTTTTTTCGGAACAACACATGGCACCTCCCCGTCATGCATGATCAGACTATCAACATCATAGACAGCCCGGATATTATCTTCGGTTAGCACGTTCTTTGGATCCCCAACTGCATGAATTCTCCCGTCCTTTAGCATAATTATTCGATCAGCATACCGGGATGCAAGGTTCAGGTCATGGACCACAAGAATCGCAAGAATCTTTTTCATCCGGACGGTCTCTTTGACCAGATCCATTATCTCAAGCTGATGTTTTATGTCCAGTTGTGACGTCGGTTCATCGAAGAGCAGAACTTTACTCTCCTGTGCAAATGCCCGGGCAATCATCACTTTCTGCCTCTGTCCGCCGGAGAGTTCTGAATGATACCGGAGTGCAAACTGTTCAAGGTGTAGCAGTTTCATCACTTCGGTTACTTTCAGGATATCACTTTTGCCGGATCTCCAGGTTGCATAGGGTTTTCTTCCCATCAGGATGGTATCGATAACCGTTGCCGGGAAGGTATCCTGAAAATTCTGTGGAACATATCCGAAAATTTTCGCAACTTCCCGAGCATGCATCCCATACACCTTTTCTCCCCCGACAATAACCTCTCCCGACTGGGGAGTTACCAGTTTATTCAGGCACCGGACAAGGGAACTTTTCCCTGAACCATTCGGTCCGACAATGGCAACAATCTCGGCATCCTGAAATTCAAATGAGAGGTCATGAAGAACCTGATTTGTCCCATAGGATAGGGATATCCCATGAAATGAAAGAGTCACCAGAATTCCCCCTTTCTGAACATGATCAGGTAGATAAAGAAGGGAACACCAAGAAATGCCGTAACCACACCCACTGGAATAATTGCAGGACTCATCACGGTCCGGGCAATCGTATCAGATACAATAAGAAGAATTGCTCCCATAAGTCCGGCTGCAGGAAGCAGGTACTGGTTATTCCCTCCGATAATAATCCGGCAGATATGGGGCGATACAAGACCGACAAATCCTATGGCCCCGATAAAACAGACAACTCCTGAAACCAGCAGAGATGAGACAATCATCACCGATATTCTGACCCTTCTGACCGGAATTCCAAGACTTTTCGCGGTTTCATCACCAGATGCAAGGATATTCATGTCCCAGGTTTTCCAGAGCAGGTAAAGAAAACAGATGGCTACAAGGGGGATGACCACATAAAAATCATCCCAACTGGTCTTCCCAAGATCTCCAACAGCCCAGAACATTGCACTTTTTACCGCTTCTGCCTCGGCAAAATACTGAATAAAGGTCGTCATGGCAGAAAAAAGAAACATGACTGCGATTCCGGTTAAAAGCATCGTTTCAGCAGACGCTCCTTTCATATCAGCCAGTGTAATAATGATTCCAACCGAGATGAGTGAGAATAAAAAGGCATTCCCGGCAATCAAATATGATCCTCCGAATATCCCTGCTCCACATATAATCGCAAGGGATGCACCAAATCCTGCAGCAGACTGAATACCCATCATGTAGGGATCTGCCAGGGGGTTCTTCAGAACGCTCTGCATAACGACTCCGGTGGCACCGAGGGCAATACCTGCGAAAATTGCCATGAATATCCGTGGAAACCGAAGTTTCCAGAGGCATACATCAGCAACCCAGGAACTCTCCGGACCACATGAGAAAAATCTTCCGACAAGAGCAGCATACACTTCATATAAAGACAGATTTGCTGATCCGGTTGAAGCGGCAATGCCAACAAGAATGATGATAATACCAATCAAAAGAAGAATAAAGAGTAATTTCCTTCGGATAAACTGTGCATACATGTCATATATGGATTCCGGCTGGTTCTGTGTGTGGGTAGATTCTGCTGTCATGGAGATCTCAAAATTTCAAAATTCATCCTGATAAAAAAATTAGTTCATGTTTCATTTTTCCATGAAAAACAAACGCTCTTGTACCGTTCCTGATTGATGTATGTCCCATTCTGGTAAATCAGGCCTGGGAGTACTAGTTCCCGAATCTGATCATCATAATCTGCGGAGCAGTTCAGTTGTTTTCTCGTCTCCAGAACTGCCTCCTCAATGGTAGGATATGTCTTTACATGTTCCATTTCCATGACCGACATATTTGGATAGATATTCATCTGGTACAGAACCTGAAACAGGATATCGGCTTTCGGTGGTGAGGTAAAGGATCTCCCATGAATAACCGGCCAGAGTTTTTTCATATGGTCTTCCCAGCTGTTCATCCCAGCCATCCAGAACAGCCATATCTCGCCGGAGCATACTTTTTGCATGGTTTCAATGGCCTGTTTCAGGTCCAGCATAACCAGAGAATACGAAGCAATGACCATATCATAGGGGGGAGTCAGGTCCTTTTGTATATCGATATCTTCCCATCTTTTCTGAACAATATCGATATTTCCTTTCGTTTCTGTTTTCGTTCGTTCCCTTAGCAGTTCTGCCATCCCGATGGCTGGTTCTACAGCGGTAACATGATGCACTTTTCCAGAGATGGGAATTGACAGAGTGCCAGGACCTGCCCCAATATCAAGAATCCTGAATTCGGGAGAGAAAGAAAGTTGCGAGATAATCTTTTCAGTCCTTTCAGGGTTTTGATTCATCATCTGGAGATATTTTTCGGCTTTTTCCTTTGTATCCCACATGAGAGCATATTCCCCCTGACCACGGGAGATCATGTGATTCTCAAATGTGTTTTTCCAGATCTCATTCCAGTTAATGTTAGAATCAGCAGCCATTTTTGTAGGTTTTATGAATTAGCCGGGTATCCGAATAATCCAATATTCTTAAGATCATAATCAGTTCCAATGAATCTGCTCAAATATTCCTGGTGGATTTGTTCTGGATCGAGATCGCTGAAGAGGTCTGGATGGAGCCATTTTGCCAGATAAGCAGATCCAATGAATGCTTTTGGATTGCTTATCATCGTTCCTTCCAGTAAGAAGACATTATCATCTAAAACTGCATCTGAATGTGAAAAAATCTCGTTATTCTTAATATCAATGATTATCTCGTCAGCTTTTTCAGATGCATGGAATGGTTCGGTTGCCAGATAACCAAAAGATTCCGGGTAATTTCTATAACTGCATGAGCCAACAATAGTGTCAATGTCCTGCTGGGTAAGCCACTCAAGATCTACCTCTTGATTATCACCGGGAAGACCGTCAGCGATATTTTTTCCACCTGCAAGAGAACACATTCTATTCCAGAATGAAGCATCTCTTCCAAATGTGCTAATTTTATCAGTAGTTCCACCTTTTAAAAAAACATTTGGCTTTTCGTCTGGTGATAATGTATCTGTTTTTTCTTTCAGGTTTTTAATGATCTCATCATGAAAATTAACATAATCATCAGCGACTTGCTCTGTTCCGATTAAAATGCTCAGTTTTTTGATACTGTCAGCATTTTCAGGTTCAAGAAAATCCAGGCCGACTATCGGGGTATCAGGTTCAAGTTTATTGGCAATTTCATCAAACTGCTCCCTTGAATCATAGTGTTTCTGGATGATGAAAAGATCAGGATGAAGTTCCGTAATTTTTTCAAAATCAAGAGAAAATGCCTGATTAGGAGTGCTCACAGCAGGAATAGTGTCTAGATTTGAATAAAACCTGGAATCTGTAAGAGAGCCATCTCTACCGACAACTTTATCCCATCCACCCGCCAGGAGAATTCCTTCACCGGCTGCTGTATGGCTGAATGCGATTCGTTCAGCATGTTTATCAAGGGTCACTTCTCTACCCCAGTCGTCGATAATAGTGATACTGGAATCTCCCGCTGTTTTTTCTATGTCTGCAGAACTCACCGGAGAGGATGCGATGGCAATAATCATAAGGAAATAAGTAATTATAAAAAAGCCATTTGATTTTTTACTCTTGTATTCCAGTGAATCTTTAATGAATGGTTTAGGTAATAACCGTTTCATGAATACTTATTTGAAGATAATTCTATTTTACTTTATCTAAAATTCTTTAGTTATATCCAAAAAAGTTTATCTTCTATTCACACTCAAAAAAACCACTATGTAAGATTCACTCCTATGTGTCTTTCCGGGCTATATCCAATTCAAATGGTCCCACATCCATTATGACCTGCTTAGAGGTGACACTGGAAAACCCCGCATTTTTCATTGCATCTGCAATAAACCCTTTTTCAAGACTGCAGGAGAACCCGGATAACGCACTGGTCATCATGTTCAGGACATGAACTCGTGGATATGTTCCTTCCTCATTCATCCCATCATGCAAACTCACAAAAATTCCCCCCGGATTAAGGGCATCATAAATCCGCTCTACCATAGTATCCATGCAGTATTTTGCAAAATTAAGCGTACAACTGCAGAGGATAAGATCATACCCGGATCCAAATGATTCTTCGAGATAATTTCCTCCCTGAGTGCTCATACGATTATCCATGCCATATTCTGCGATAAACTGCCGCGTAACCGGGATAACGGAAGGCTGATCAAATACAACCCCGGTCATCGTAGGGTGGTTTTTGAGAATCGCTATACTCATCAGACCTGGCCCCCCGCCAAGGTCCAGCATGGTTTTGAATGATTGAAATTCAGGGAGGCCGGATATTTCGGATGCCAGCATCTGGGCTGTTCCGGCTCGTTCCCAATTTGCCATGGAACGGGCATATCTCTCCCAAAACCCTTCGTTACACATATCATTTGTGTGTGACTGGGGAACCGGTCCGGATTTGACCCGCTCTATGATGACATCAGGACTTATTGAATTTCTCTGGTATTCGCGAAGCAGGATCTCTCCATAATACGTGGGGCTACTTGATACCAAAAAACTGTCAGTATCTGGCATATTCCTGTACATTCCATCTTTTTTATGAAGATGTCCACAAGATGTAAGAGTATCCAGGAGAACCTGTGTCGCTCCGGGATTTAATCCCTGTTTCTTTGCCAGTGATTCTACGGTAACGGGTTCCCTTAAGTTATCGAAAACACAGAGTTTCACTCCTGCGGCAAGAGCATTTGCTGAAATCATCGAGAGGGATTGTTCATATATCCGATTCAGGGACTCATTCATTACAGGAAATTCATTCATATTTCTCAAAAATTATTCAGGGATACCCAAATATCCCGGCATTATTCAAATCAAGGTCTGTTCCAATAAACTTCTTCAGGTATTCCTGGTGAATCTGCTCAGGATTAATGTCTGCAAACAGGTCCGGATGGATCCATTTGGCCAGGTACACAACTCCAATGAAAGATTTCGGGTTATTTGCTAGTTGATAGTCCTGGACAAATACTTGTCCGTTCTGAACTGCGTCGGTATGTGAATATATATCTTTTTCTGAAATTTCCTGAATAATAACCTCTGCTTCCTCAGTTGCCTTTGCGGGCTGTGTTGCGGTATAGCCAACATATTCCGGCTTTTCTTTGTCCCACACCTGAACAACAATACTGTCAATATCCTGTTCAAGCAGCCATTCCAGATCTACTGTTTTTACAAAATCCGAAGGTAAATCCTGTGCTACGTTCTTTGCTCCAGCAATGTCACATATCTTATTCCAGAACGAAGCCTCTTTTCCGTAGGTTGAAATCTGTTCTGGACCCATTCCGACTGCATCGATAAATACATGTGGCTTTTCAGTATCTGGAAGTGAACTTGTTTTTTCCCGAATGCTTGTGATGGTATCATCATGAAATCTGACATATTCATCAGCAACATCACTTGTTCCAAGGAGAACGCCTAACTTTTGAATACTATCAGCAGATTCCGGATCAAGGAAATCAAGACCCACAACCGGAATGTCCGGTGCCAGTGTTTCAGCAATTACATCAAAGTTTTCCCGGTCTGAGTATTTCTTTTGGAGAATTACGAGGTCCGGCTCTAACTCAGTAATTTTTTCGAAATCCAGGGTAAATGCCTGATTCAGCCCGTTTATTACCGGAAGTGAATCAAGATTTGGATAAAATTTGTAGTTCGTGATTGAAGCGTCCCTTCCGACTACTTTATCCCAGCCACCAGCGAGAAGAATTCCTTCACCTGCAGCGGTATGGCCAAAGACAATTCGTTCAGCGGGATGGTCAAGGATAACTTCTCTTCCCCAGTCATCTGTTATCGTTACACTGCCAGTATCTCCGCTGTTTGTGTCAGCTGAGCTAACCATGCAGACAGTGAGGAAAAGGATCAAAAGAATGCATAATGATGGTCTGATACGTGTAACATGAGAACATGTTTTTTTATCTAGTATTTTCATCAATTAGTCATCTCACAACGGTTGCAAATATACTATGATATTTTCAGAATATATAATCTCGGTTTTTTTGTCTTAGCACAAAAATCGTGAATGTAAGGATGGAACACCTCTCTGCAATTCTTGGCATGGAAGGATAGGCTGGGACCTGTGATTGAGAAAATTGGCTATCTGGTTTCAGCAATGATTTAGCTTTTATTGAAAAAACGTCCTCAATTTTGGCTTACTTTATTATTGACCAAATCGGGTATAGAAAATGATAGTTTGAATAAAACTTTTAAAATCATACTATTGCTAAATCCTTTTTTTACAATCAGCACCTGACAGAGAGCAATCAAACAATGGAGAATCATTTCATTATGGCAACAAAATTCTGTTTTATTCAATTTTGGGATTTCTTCTAATCTGTGCTGAAATTATGATAATTCTGTCTTTTGAATCCCCGATTGTAATAACCGATCACATGGGAAGAACGATTACGTTTGATAAACCTTAAAGAGAAAAATATGCAATCACCGTTTTTCATCCATACGACGCCATTGTATTAAATTATATATATTTATATTCTCAAAAATAACATTCATATATCCGCCCTCTATTGCAGGATCTCACCTTCAGGTATACTAACTCATGGGTAGATTTCATGTATGATAGCGTGCTTCTATAACTCTGCGATTCAGCCTTTATTCAGCAAAATAATCGATTTAATTCGCTTATCTGGTGCAACCTTAAGTCGCAGGTAGTCTGATATATCAAATGGCCGTATTTTTGATAATAGGGGTCAAATTGAAGGTTTTAAGGGGGTGACTTTGTAAAGATACCTGGTTGCCCAAAAAAGGGGGATTTTTATGAAAGATTTGGTAGCCGATAGTGATACACTTTTCATATTGTGTGTTTCTTCTGCGAATTTCTGAGATCCTCTCCCCTTGAACGAGAGGTTTTATACCCAGTATGCTTTTCTGAAAAAAGGTTTGGGAACCTCTCATATCAACCAAAAAAGGAAGTATTGATCAGACAACCGGTATGTCCGGATCTGTCTGGAGGTTGCAGAATAACAAGGTCCAACATGATAAGATTCCTCGAAAAAATCGCCTTTGCATATGAGCATCAGCCTGACCGGTAATACCGTGCTTTTATGTCGTACCATTGTAACCGGTCTTATTGCTCTTTCTTATCGCATACCTCTTCTCATAATAGTGTTGCTTTCTCCATTAAACTTAAATGCGATTGTGCTCTGATTCTTATTATTATATGGTAGATTAGAACACATAGTTTACCGAGTCAAACGTGACTGAGTAGTATCAGAGCATTTTTACATATAATATCTGACATGGCTGAAGAGAAAGTAACGAGACGGAACGAGGATCTCCTGGAAGTGATCTTTGAAATCTCCGAAGAGAAAGGATATGCAAAATCACGGGACATCGCCCAGGCATTACATATCACCCCTGCCACCGTTACCGACGGATTCAAGCGGTTACAGGATGCAGGACTGGTGAATTACGAGCCATACGGGGGAGTGACCCTGACTGATGAAGGGCGGTGTATTGCAGAGAGAACCATACAATCTCACACCATACTTCGCACGCTTCTTGAACTAATAGGGGCAGATGGAACCGTTGCAGACCATGATGCCTGTATCATGGAACATGGATTATCACCGGAATCGTATGGTAAGCTCCTGGGAGTAGTCGAATTTATTGAGGAATGCTGCACAGATCCTGCCCTGAAAAAGCGTTTTGAAAAAATAGTTCTGAAAAAAAGCTGAACGTTCATCACTACTCATGTTGGCGGTTTTACATATTCAGGAAATGAGTGAGCAATCTGTTTTGAAACGGTAAGAATAACTGGTTTTTCACTTTGAACCTCATATTCATACACATGTGTCCAGAATGCACTGCTTTTTTGTCGGTACCGTAATGATCCCCAGGGGATGAGGGCACTCTTTCCACTCTCTGAATGAATGAGGGATAAAAGTCTGAAAGGAAACCCTAATGAGATGAAGAGTCCTTCCCTGGAGATCACGATCTTCACACAGTTCTTATACCAGACCTTTCCCAGCCCAAGGGTCTGACGTGAAAACAGCGTGCCCGTAGGTTCCTGACTTGCTGGCCATTGCTCAACCAGTATGCTATATCCACCCGATTTATCAAGGTTTTTTAACATATAGAAAACAACGAAAAATAGGACGATCACCAGTATGGAGAGGACGATAAAAAAAGGGGCGATTATAAAGACGAAAGGATCGGCTATCATATAACCTCTATTGTATATCGTTATCTGTCATCTATTTATTGACCCAGAGCAGATTATTATCTGTACGACATAACAGATCATGTTATGGTAGAGGCTGATCAATATGGAGTTAAAAGGAAGCCAGACCGAAAAGAATCTCCTTGCAGCATTTGCAGGGGAATCCCAGGCCCGGATGCGATACAACTACTTTGCAAGTGTTGCTAAGAAGGAAGGATATGAACAGATATCTGCAATCTTCACCGAAACTGCAGATAATGAGAAGGAACATGCAAAGCTCTTCTTTAAACTTCTGCCTGGTGGAGATGCAGAAATAACTGCATCCTATCCGTCAGGAATGATAAAAACAACCCCGGAGAACCTTAAGGCCGCAGCAGATGGTGAGAGCCATGAGTGGGGGGCCCTCTATCCCGGATTTGCAGAAACTGCAGAAAAGGAAGGCTTTAAGGAAATTGCAGAGACATTCCGTCACATCGCGAAAGTGGAAGTATCTCATGAGCAACGGTTCCGCAAACTCCTTGCAGCGGTTGAGCAGGGAACCGTGTTTAAGCGGAACACTCCCACCAGGTGGAAATGCAGAAACTGTGGGTATGTCCATGAAGGATCAGAAGCACCAAATCCCTGCCCGGTTTGTGCACATGCACAGGCACACTTTGAACTCTGGTGCGATAACTATTAATACCCATTTTTCTTATCCCTTTAAATAACTCTTTTTTTCGAATCAGAAGTTCTCTAAACGAAGATAGATCTCCAGTCATACTGGTGAAATGCTCTGATAATTCGTACGATCCAAAAAAGATGTGAGGGTTTTTCCACCCGTTTTAATGTTCTTTTGTCAGGAAGTATGACCCGATACAGAGGGCAAGTATCGCGAGTGCAAGGAGCAGGGCATCACTGACTGCAATCATCTTCATTGATATGACATTCTTGAAGAATGCAACCATCAGGATGATGATGATAACTTTGATGATTTTACTTTTCAGTTCATCCAGTGACGTAATCTGAAGAAGCGGGTGCTCGACGTCATCGCATGCATCACGTGCAACATCTATCTTCGAAATAATCAGCTCGTATAAACCGAAACTGAAGATTAGGAAGAATACTGCAATCAGGTACAGATCAAGTGCACCGATAAAGCCTTTCAGTATCTCTTCATTTTCAAGACTTGCATGTTCTGTTGCAACACCCGCAATACTCAGCAATATTTCCTTAACCGGGTGGATGATCTCCAGAGTGCCCATGACAAACAGGGCCACTGACGCAATGGCACAAAATATGACTGCAAGAAATGATACATACCGGAATTTCCAAAGCCAGTACTCAATCGGATTGAGAATTTTACATTCAAATGATTCTTTATCGGTTGATAAAATCTTCTTGATCATGATATCTTCCTCCATTATGAGGAACACGAGAGCAATAAGTATTTGCCCTGCATGGAGGGAAATGTGAGATCAGAATCCTGATGTATCCGAAAAAATTTTCGAATATTATGTGTCCAAGTCTCCTCTCCTTGGTCGGGAGGCATATGCATATATATTATGAAGGAAAAAAGATGGATAATTTATAATTAAATCCGGGCATGTGAACACGATACAGGGGGATGAAGGGTTCACCAGGTCGGATAAAAGTGGATACGGTGGGGGGAGTCTTTTGGTTTCGGTATTATATGTAGATGACGAAGAGGATCTCTGTATTGCCTCATCTCTTTTTCTGACCCGGAAGGGGTTTTCTGTAACAACCTGTTCTTCAGCAAAAGAAGCATTGGATTCTCTTTCACAGACCCGATATGATGTCATCGTTTCCGATTACATGATGCCGGGAATGGATGGTATCTCTCTCCTTACCGAAGTCAGAAAGAACCATGGGGATATCCCTTTTATTCTCTTCACCGGAAAGGGTGATGAGGAGGTTGTGATCCATGCCATTGAGCAGAAAGCGGATTATTACGTCAGGAAAGGGAATGATCCAATAACGGTTTTTTCTGACCTGGCCTATACCATTGATAAGGTCGTCGAACGGTACAAAACAAAAAAAGACCTTTTTGAGAGTGAGGAGAAATACCGGTTCCTGGTGACCCATGCCTTAGAGCCCATACTCATTGTTGATCTGTACGGAAGGCTTCTCTTTGCGAATAATGCTGCTGCACAGATGATTGAAGTGGCAGATATCCCTGGCAATCTCGGCCGGAATGTCATGGAATTTATCTCTCCTGAATCACATGAAGCGGTCATTCGTGATTTTTCTGAAGTTGCACAGGGGCATGATTCCTATATTGCCGAATATGAAGCGGTTACGTCTCATGGCCGGCCTGTCACGGTAGAGAGTATTGGAAAACTGATTCAATATGAGGATAAGCCTGCAATCCTTCTCTCACTTCGTGATGTTACTGACCGGAAACAGATAGAAAAATCCCTGCGGAAGGCATCACGGCAGATAAATCTCATGAACAGCATCACCAGGCATGATATTCTGAACAAGGTTACCATCATACTGGGTGCAATTGAGATTGCAGAGATGGAATGCAGTGATCCCACAATTTCCCATTACTTCAAAACCCTTGAAGCTGCCACAACTGCAATACAAAAGCAGATTGAATTTACCCGTCTCTACCAGGATCTGGGAATCCATGAACCTGCCTGGCAATCCCCGGCCATGATCATAAAGGGGCTGCAGATTCCCGAGGGCCTGACATTGGATGTTACTCTGGAAGATATTTCTGTTTTTGCTGATCCGATGCTGGAAAAAGTCTTTTTCAACCTCCTTGATAATTCCCTTCGTCATGGGGGAACAATATCTCATATTCTGGTTTCTGGAACCAGGCATCCTGACGGGTACACTATTTCGTGGGAGGATAACGGGACCGGTGTCAGGGATGATGAGAAAGAGGCAATATTTGAACGTGGACATGGGAAACACACAGGTCTTGGACTCTTTCTTGTCAGGGAGATCCTTGCTTTAACCGGGATATCAATTACCGAGACGGGAACAGAAGGGAAAGGTGCCAGGTTTGATATCAGTATTCCAAACGGGATCTATGCAGATGCGATTGCATCACCGGTTATAGTATAGTATTCCGATATCCGGAAAAAGAAGGTTCATGGGTAAATTTTTCGGGTAGTGCATAAACGAATTATAACGTTCGGATCAGCCGGATAGAGGATAAATCTCTTACCATTTGAAGGAGTCGTGGGTGTATATGGGTGACGGGACAAGAAATACTGGAAAACAGGTCGCTGTAATCGGAGGATCCCATGCAGGAGAGCAGGACCTGATCCATGCAGAACGGGTCGGTGTGCTTCTTGCACACAAAGGAATTGTTCTTCTTTCCGGAGGAAGGGGTGGAGTTATGGAGGCCTCATGTCGTGGTGCTTCCAATGCAGGAGGCATGGTGGTCGGGATTGTTCCCGGTTCAGAAGGCAATTCCTATCTATCGGCAATAGTAAAAACCCGGATGGATCATGCTCGCAATGTCATCCTTGTTGGATCAGCTGATGCGGTTATCGCCATTGGTGGAGAATATGGGACACTATCGGAGATTGCTTTTGCTCTCAAATCAGGGATCCCGGTATATGGAATTTCAACCTGGGATATTCCCGGAGTGATACCCTGCGAAAACCCTGATGAAGCAGTGCATCGGGCGATAATTGATCCCTGAATAAATCCTTTCTTCTTGTGTTCCGGCAGGAATCCCCTTTTGGATGGTATAACTCTTTATCCTCAAAGATAAAAGTACCTTAGACCGATATGAAGTGGAAACGTGATGCAGGCCTGACAGGACGAATTTTCCTGACCTGGGCACTGCTCTTACTCGTGTATCTTGTGTTCATGGGTATCCTGATGGCCCTGGGACTTCCGTCCGGATTTATTATCCTGATTGCAGTCGTCATGGGTCTTGTTCAGTATTTCTTCTCCGACAAGCTGGTGCTCATGACCACCGGTTCAAAGATTGTTGAATATGATGAAGCACCGGACCTTCACCGCACTATTGAGAAGTTATGCCAGGAAGCAGATCTTCCAAAGCCACGGATAGCTGTCATGCACTCCCCGATGCCAAATGCATTTGCAACCGGCAGAAGCCCGAATCATGCCGTGGTGGCAGTGACGGATTCCATCATGCAGACCTTAAACCGCGATGAACTTGAGGCGGTCCTGGCACATGAACTCTCTCATGTAAAAAACCGTGATATCCTGACCATGACGGTTGCCAGCTTTGTTGCCATGATTGCATCCATGATCATGAACAATTTCCTGTTCGCATCAATATTCAGTAACCGGGAACAGGGAGGAGCATGGATCATTGCAGGTATTGTTGCAGCAGTGGTATGGGTTATTGCAACGCTTTTGATGATGGCACTCTCCAGGTACCGGGAATTTGCAGCCGACCGGGGAGCCGCATATATTACCAATAATCCCGATGCCCTGATCTCAGCTCTTCAGAAGATCAGCGGTAAGATGGAACGTCTGCCAACACAGGCAAAAGTTCAGGCAGAAGGAGCAAATGCATTTTACATCATCCCCGCTCTGTCTGGAAAAACTCTTGCAGGGCTCTTCTCAACTCACCCGGCTCTTGAGAAGCGGATTGAAAACCTTGAAAAAGTCAGGGCAGAAATTCGCGGATATTAATTTTTTCCTTTTTTTTCACTATTACCGATAGTTATTAGAATTTCCAGATAATATCAGGGATGATATGATCTTCAAGTGGTCAATGTTCATTTGGATACTTATGTTATTGTCTCTCCTGGGATGTTTTGGTACTGCAGATTCAGCCAGTAATGAACTTCAGGTTATATATCCGGTTTCCATCGATTCTCAAATGGAAGGAATTATTGCACTCTTCGAAGAAAACTACCCGGATATCCAGGTTCATCCGGTGAAAACTAACGGGACCGGTGAGCTGGTTTCCATGGTTAAGAACAGTGAATCCGGTTATGATGTTCTCATTGTTCCAGATTATGTGTCCTTTGAAAAAGGGCTGATGCCATCTCAAATCACATGGGATATCAGGTATGGCAATTGTGCTATGGTGCTTTCATACACCTCGGACAGTGCCTGTGCTGAAATGATAACGTCTGACAACTGGTATGATATTTTAAGCCAAAAAAATGTAACAACTGCCATTGTGCACCCTGATGCAGATGCCAGGGGTTGGCGTTCGCTGGTGACTATGAGCCTTGCAGATGATTATTATGAAAAACCAGTCTTCAGTACTATTATTCCATCAGAGTCTGATATAACCCGTTTAGAATCAGAGAATGGAACCGTGCTGTCAGCAGTCACTCCCCACAGTCATGGTAATTTCAGGGTTCTGAATACAACAACCGAGCTCATCGAATATACAAAGAATGGCACGGTAGATTATGCCTGGAATTAACAGGGGGGTGCATTTCAGCATGGTTTACATATGATTCACCTTCCAAAAGAGATCGACCTGTCGGTTCCTGATTTTCAGGAGGAATACTGGAGTGTTGGAGTTGACACCGGTTCAGGAATGAAACACTCTCCACCCATTGTCTTTACAGTTTCCATCCCGGTCAATGCTCAAAACAGGGGTGCCGGAATTGATTTTATCAGGCTCATGCTGAGCGAAAAAGGAAAAGACGTGTTACAGGGATTAGGTCAGGATCCTATCCAGCCTGCTGAAGGTATTGGTGATATACCGCCTGAATTATCCTCTCTTGTACCATAGGGAAAAGGTCCGTCGCAGACCTCACTCCCCTTTTTTTATATCTCCCGTATTTCAAACCAGGGCAGATCATTATCTGCATGAGTCGGATGATTTTCTGAAGGGTAAATAAGATTCTTATTGATTTCAAACCATGGAAATGGTTCATCCGGATGTGTCGGGTGATCAGGGGATGTAAAAATTTCCTGGTTCCGTATTATATACCATGAGACTGGTTCCTGGGGATGAGTCGGATGGTACAGGGTTGTATAAATCTCGTTCTCAACGATTTCATACCATGGAACCGGTTCATCAGGGCTTTCCGGATGAAATGATGTGGTGTATATATTCATCTGTAATAATCATCCCCACTCCCTTCTTAATGTATGCATAAGAGATGATCATACCAAATCCACAGGATTCATTCGATGACGAAACGGGACTCGCAATCACCTGTGGGAAAAAGAGATTATAATCCGGGTGGATACACAATCTGGGACGTATCATAGATGATCTGTGTAGGTATAGGAGTCCTTTTTCCTTCAAATGTCTCCTGATAATCAGTTATAGCATCAAATACCGTGGGCGACCAGCTATCACCACCATCCAGAGAGAATCTGTCATATCCCTGCTCTACCATCCTGTTATTCCACTCACCACTCGTCATTGCATTCCATTCCAGGGTGGTTCCCCCGGTGTATGATCCATTGTTGGTAAATGCTGCTTCCCATGGATCAAAGACATACCAGTTGCCATTATACTGAATCATTGCAGCGATGTGGTTACAATTCATCATGGTAGCCAGACAGTCCGCATCATCTGCAGCAATATAATAGATATCGGTGCTTGGAATTCCAAGTCCTTCAAATAATCCCATGAGGTTTTCGGTGTGGAATTCACAGGTATAATCAGTCCCGTATGTTGCCCGGGTTTCCAGGTTTGAGTTCAGGGGAGCATTCTGGTTTGTCATTGTGGTGCAGTAATAGTTGTACGCCATAAATGCTTTGCCAAATGAATCTAAAGAGGAAATTTTTTGATTCACCAATAAAAGTTCAGTCCCTTTATTTTTCCAAGAGGAGCGGTCAACCGAAGACCCGTACCCGATTGCACTCAAAAGACAGATACAAGTAAGAATCGCGATGATTCGCATCATCGTTTTTCTATGGGAATGCATGTCTCTCTCTTTCATGGTATTCATTCCTGATTGAATACATGATGACCGTATGAGTTTAAATATTTCTTCCGGGGTTTTTCCAAAAACCTTATTTCATCTCAAAGGGAAGATGCATACGTCACTATGCGACTTCGAAAACTTCTGATATTCATCCCGGCAGCAGTCATCCTGCTCTTTTTTCTGCTCACCGATCTGCTCTCCGATCTCTTCTGGTATGCGTCAGTTGGATACTCCCCTGTCTTCCTGACCATCCTGATCACATCGGCAGCCCTCTTTGTGATCGGAACACTGCTCTTTTTCGCGTTCAGTTATGGAAATGTCATCCTGGCCGCCCGCACCGGAGCAGGGGCATTCGGAGTGGAAAAAGAGATCCAGTATCTTGGAGGAATTGCTTGTGCTGTTGCAGCCGGTATTACCGGTCTCTCCCTCTCATCATCATGGGAGATTATTCTGGCATTTCTTGATCAGACACCTTTCCATATATCCGACCCGGTGTTTGGCCTGGATATCAGTTTCTACATCTTCTCGCTTCCGTTCTATACCATTTTGATCCAGTACCTCCTGGCCCTTTTTGTCTTTACTCTCATCATCTCTTCTGTCATGTATGCTGCTCATCGTGCAGGTGTCAGAATTGATGAGTACGGTGTATTCCAGTATATCCCCGGACCTTTTCCGTTCGGATTATCATGGAAAGATACGGTCGGGAGATTCCTTCCCCAGGTGAACTGCCTGTTATTTCTCATCTTCACCACCCTTGCAGCATTTCTCTGGCTTACCCGATATTCAACCTTGTATACCTCGAAAGGGACTGTAATCGGTGCAGGATATACCGATGTTACCATAACCATCCCTGCACTCACTATCCTGACCGTCATAGCCTTCCTTATCGGGCTTCTCTTCCTTTTGAATGAGAAGATAAAGCGTTCGGAGATGATAGCCTACGGAATAGGTGGATTTTTCATAATCGCTATTCTTTCAGCCGGGGCAGGATTTCTGGTTCAGACCCTCATCGTTGAACCGAATGAATTCAATCTTGAACGGACGTATCTTGGATACAATATCAACAGCACGCTTGACGGATACAATCTTGCAAATATCAATGCACGGGATTTTCCCGTTCTTTACAACCTCACTGAAACAGATATCAGGAATAATAATGCCACAATATCAAATATCCGTCTCTGGGACTGGAGGCCGATGAAAACGACCCTTGAACAACTCCAACTCTTCAGGACCTATTATACCTTCAATGACGTGGATGTGGACCGGTATTGGCTGGATGGCAATTATAAACAGGTGCATATCTCTGCCCGTGAGATGAACTCATACAATCTTCCACAGCAGGCACAGACCTGGGTGAATCGTCATCTTGTTTTTACCCACGGGTATGGGGCGGTTATGAGTCCGGTTGACCGGATAACGACCAATGGTCTTCCTGAATTTTTTGTTAAAGATATACCGCCATCATCTCCGTTCCCGTCCCTTTCCCTTGATCATCCACAGATCTACTATGGGGAAGGAGACATCCCTTATTGCATTACCAATACCCGGACTGAAGAGTTTGATTACCCATCCGGCGATGAAAACATCTATAGTTTGTATGACGGGAATGCAGGGGTCGAACTTTCGCTCCTTCCCCGGCTCGTGTATGCCATTCAGTTGGGATCAGTAGAGCTCCTTGTTTCCGGCTCTTTGACACCGGATAGTAAACTTCACCTGTATCGGAATATTCTGGAACGGACTTCTAAAATCGCTCCCTTCCTTACCTATGACTCTGATCCGTATGTCGTCATGAGTGATGGAAAATTATCCTGGATCATTGATGCCTATACCACATCTGATCGGTACCCCTATTCAGAACCGGTCAGAACGGGGGAATTATCTGCCAAATCCATGAATTATGTACGGAACAGTGTAAAAGTTATTGTTGATGCATATACCGGAGATATCAGGTATTATATCGTTGATCCTGATGATCCGGTCATTCAGACCTATGCAAAGATGTTCCCAGGTCTGTTCCGTCCGGTTGATGATATACCTGATGATCTCCGTTCCCATTTACGGTATCCACATGGATTATTTAACATTCAGGCAGAAATTTATGGAATATATCATATGACTGATCCCCGTGTCTTTTACAACCGGGAAGATGCCTGGGTTATTCCTGATGAGATCTATCGGAAAACGCAGCAGCGGTTTGAACCATACTATGTAATCATGAAATTGCCGGGTGAAGAGAGAGAGGAATTCATCCTGATGCTGCCTTTCACACCCCGAAATAAGCAGAATCTCATCGGATGGATGGCAGTGAGATGTGATCCTGACCGATATGGTGAGATGATAGTATACCAGTTCTCCAAGCAGGAGCTGACCTATGGGCCGATGCAGATTGAAGCGAGAATCGACCAGGATACCGATATTTCACAGAGTATTACGCTCTGGTCACAGGCAGGGTCATCCGTCGTCAGGGGGAATACCCTGATCATTCCGGTTGAGCAGTCCCTCCTCTATGTTGAACCCCTCTATCTTGAAGCGACTCAGAAGGGAACTCTTCCCCAGCTCCAGCGGGTTATTGTATCATACGGGGATAAGCTGACAATGCAGCCCACCCTGAATGAGGCTTTGCAGGTCATCTTTGGGGGAAGACAAGCCAGGCAGGATATCACCAAACGAGTGGAACAACCGGGTGATGATCAGTCATCCTCGATTCTCGGGCAGATATCTGGACTGTACAAGCAGGCACAGCAGGCATTGAGTTCAGGAAGTCTGGGAGAATATCAGCAGTTTGTTGACCGGATTGGGACCCTGGTTTCAGGATACTGACCAGTACCCTTTTTCTTGTGAGTACTAATTCTGGCTCCTGATGGGTAATGCCATGGTTCTGTGAATGGTGTATGTGCATCCATGGTGGAGTTTGCTTTGGTTCTTCATTGCAAGCTGATATATTCTCATACTTTCTATATCATCCAAAACGTGCATGGTACTCCATAAACTTCCGATCGGTATCCAGTCTTACTCCGAAATACGTACTGGTGGCTATGTATATGTTGATAAAACTCCATTTCTGGCAGATCTCGTTTCTTCAGGAAAATATTACTTTTTATCACGCCCCCGCCGGTTTGGGAAAGTCTTTTTCTGGACACTTTGGCATATAATTTTACGCCTTCCGGCTGAATACGATGGCCTGGTTGCAGGGGATGCCCTCCTCCGATCCTTTGAACCTGAGCGGATTCGGACTGAAACTCTTCTTTTTCAGGCAGTATATCTGACGATTGAACCTTATATGGTGATAAGGTCTTCAAATATGAGATCCCTCTCCCCCTGATACTTATAAATGATACCATGATGGAGTAGTAATGTATCACTCAACAAGAGGGTAGGGTGGAAGGTATCGTATTATCGTGAAACCGAGGTTATGGCATGTCCAGACTGAACGTAATTTTTATCCTGATGGTAATAATTGGTTGTGGAGCGGTGGTATTCCCGGTTGTTTCAGCTGAGCCTTTTGGAAATCTCGATTATGATGATATCCTGAAGATGGATTCTCTTCGTCATTTTGCACTCACATCTGATGAAGAAAATATTGTGTTCATGCTCATAACCGGAGATGATTTTACACCCCCGGCTGATAACGGGACCCTGATGATGGTGAATACATCAACCGGAAAAGTGGTCACCCTTACCGGTCCTGATGAATCGGTTACGGTATGGGCATTATCTTCATTGAGACCGCTTCTTGCCTACGCATCAATGCCCCGGAATGGCGGGAAAGAGATATTGACTCTCCTTGATCTCTCCACGATGCAGCGGGAGAAGAAACAAAAGGTATCTGATGAGCTCCTCTCCGGTTTTGCATGGCTCGGAGATCATTCTCTGGTATATGCAGGAGCTTCTCCTGATACTCCGGAGGATACCCGGCCTGGTGATGTCATCATCATGGATGAGATCCCTGACCCGGTGATTTTGAAGTCCTATGACATCAGGAGCGGAGCAGTAACAGAGCTGACATCCAATACTGATATTATCTACGCATATCATCCGTCTCCTGACGGGAGGTATATTGCATATAAATCGTCCATCTATCCTGAAGTCTGGACAGAGAAACCATCATTTTCCTATTATGTGCTTGACACGACGACCGGGACTGAAGATGAAGTCATGACCCGTATTGAGGGATACCAGGATGAGAATGAGTTTGCCTGGTCTCCGGATAGTTCAATGGTCTATATCGGACGAAATCTGAATGGCGGCCTTCGATATCCTGTTTCGTATGCGAGTGATATCGTGGTATATACTCCTGCAACCCGGATATTGGAAGAGATCCCTCTCCAATGGGAGAAAAAAATGCACAAAGATCTCTTCAATGATGATGTAGAGATGAGACCTTTTGACGGAGGTGTGTATGTCCTTCTTGCTGACGGAACAAATCCACAGTTGGCAAGGTATGATAAGAACGATACGGGCTGGACAAAGACCCTGCTTTCCGGTGAGCATCAGGGGAACATCTTTGCCCTGGAATCAAGCAGAGATGGTTCACGGATCTTCTATAATTTTAATTCAGCATCAGTGCCGCCACAGATCTATGCAGCGGATGTTATCGCAGGGGAGATACGGAATCTGAAAAGAATGACAAGCCTGAATGAAGACCTTCTGAAGAAACCGCTCGGAACCTCGGAGGTTATTGAATGGACCGGTGCAAGGGGTGATACGGTTCAGGGTATTCTCCGGTTCCCTCCGGGTTACACACCAGGAACACCGTATCCGCTCGTCTTTGTAATCCATGGCGGACCGACATATACTGATTTTGACAGTTGGCGTGATACCTGGGAGTTTCCGTACCATCTGATCACCGACCGGGGAGCAATTACCCTATCTACGAATTATCATGGAAGCAGTAACTGGGGCTTTGAGTTTGCACAGTCCATTGAGGGCGGTCATATCCACGATTACCCGACAGAAGATTTCATGAAGGGTATTGAATATCTCTCAGAACAGGGGATTATTGATAAGAACCGGGTTGGTGTGACCGGATGGTCAAATGGAGGAATTCTCACTCTCTATTGGATTACCCAGGATCCATCCCTCAAGGTAGCGGTTGCTGGTGCCGGATATGCAGATGAGAACTCACAGGTCTCAAATACCAATGGTATTGTGATGAACCTGATGTATCATGAATATACGCCCTTTGAGAATCCTGAATATTATATTCCGATCATGGGGGTGTATAAAGCAGAGCATGTACAGACTCCTCTTCTTATGCTTCAGGGAACAGAGGATAATGCTGTTGCTCCGGCAAGTGCTCTGTCCACGTACCGGGCATATAAGATGGCAAGTAAAGCGGATGTACGGATGATTCTCTTCAAGGATCAGCCTCATCATATGACAACGTATCCAAATCAGCTGAGAAAGGTGAGTGAAGAGATAGACTGGCTATCAAACGGCCTCGGCCTATCTTAATTTAGCCTTCTTTTTAAATCAGAGTGTCAGTTCTCAATCAATAAAATATTTGCTTTTGTGACATAATATCGTTGGTTCATGAATTTTTTCTGATATTTTGCATGTTACGCGACGATACTTCAGATGAGAGTACTGGTAAATATGGATTAGGGCTATACTTGAAATGAGGATCAGGTATCTTCCTCTGATCTGTTTCCTTATCCTTATCTCTCTAGTATTTGGATATGTCTTTTTTTCGTTAGTGTTGTGAGTCTGACGTTTATGCAGCCTGAGGTTCAGTTCGTCTATGCAACATCAGAAATTATGCCCCATCTCCTGAATACCAGTTAGGTTGATGGTTTTTTTTGAGGGGTAGTTCTTCTCATTTTAATCTGTCTCCTTTTCATGTATTCTTTGGTTGAGGTCTTCAAATTCAATCTTTCGCCTCTCGTCTTTCTTTCCTGGCTTTTGGGAATTCTTAATCAATGCTCCTGTGGTATCACCAGAAACATTCAAAGAATCCATTTTTGACCACTGGGTGGTACAGGGTTCCGGGTATTCTCCATCTGTTAAGCATTATCATTGTGCTGCTTTCGGTATACCGGGGTGCTGTGTTTTACCGGATCTTTCTACAGGAGATGGTCTGTCTTGATCCCGTCAATACCGGATTGATCCTGATAATTCATGGAATTACCTTTATTCCCCTGGTTTGGTTGATTGGTTCGTATACACAATTATGGCAATGAAACAATCAATCATAGTATTGATCCCGATGCATCCAGATAGTCTTTTCTGTGGTACTCCCTTCTCCACTCCTAATGAACTGAAAATCTTCAGTCCGGTAGATAAATCCCTTTTCATGATGAGTTTTCTGATATGATGATACTCACATCATTTCTGCATGGTTCTTGAGTGACAGAGTATGTATATTATGAAAGAAATATGACATTCTTTATGGATTTGAAAAACGATAAAAATACTTTCCTGCTCGCAATTGCATGTATTATCCTTGGAATGGTTCTTATGAGTCTGATTATGGTACTGATCAATATGCCACATAAGGAGACTATCTACACCGATCAGGCTCCAAAACCAATCGGGCCGTATAGTCAGGGGGTTGCCGTGAATGATTATGAATATACATCAGGTCAGATCGGGATTGATCCACAGACGGGAGTTCTCCTGGATACATTAGAGGATCAGACTCATCAGGTTATGAAAAACCTCCGGGCAATTCTTGCTGTATCAGGGCTGGAGTTTGATGATGTTGTCAATACTCATATCTACCTGACGAATATCTCTGACTTTCCGACGGTGAATGCGATATATTCCGGCTATATGGGAAATGAAACTCCGTCACGATCAACGGTTGGGGTGGCGAGCCTTCCGAAAGGGGCACTGGTTGAGATTGAGATGATTGCGGAAAAAAGTAAAAATCTGTAAAAATTATGGGTTAATCGTGGTCAATAGGATTTCATGTCATACATGGATCTGGACTGGAATTGATGTATCCACCTGTGCATAGTGGGAAGCCCGATCATACATATCATGCATAATTCCTCTCAGTTCCTCTAACCACATTTCCCATTGCACTGGGTCAGCGAGATCATACGTCAGTGTTATGGACCGTATCAATAATGCAGATAACCGGCAATTGTCATATGAAAATTCCAAGTCAATATCAATTTTCTCTCCAATGTCCGGGTAGAGGAGCATCAGGGCTGGAACATTCTTTTTCGCTCCATATCCAAACATCTGGTAAATGTCGGATTGTTTAATACCAGAATTCGAAGATGATTTTTTAGGCATTTTATATTTCGTGTCAATGATGACCGGAATGCGAGGATGATCAATAAAGATATCAGGCCTCAATTCAAAAATACCTCTTCCGTCAAGGGTTTGAGCGAGATGTCCCCCTGGGTATTGTGAATAAACAGTTGCTCCTTCAGGAAGGAGGTGTGACTGCTCTGATAAAACTCCTGAAATGAATTGTTCAAAGACTCTTTCCATTGGGATAAGAAGAGAGAAGATCTCAACCTGTGATGCCTGTAAGGTAATGGTGCTATGCCTGAGATAAATCTCACAAAACCGGAGCAAAGGGGCAAACTGTTCTGTCAACCGGTCAAGAATGACGAATCTGGTTTCTGATGAGGTAACATGAGTATACGTAACTGGTTCCAGGATCTGTAAAATTCCCTTTAGATGCTCCTTCGTCTCCTCATTTTGTGTGTGCCGGGACATCAGAGTGGCGCAAAACTTAAAGATCCTGTTGAGAAGAGTATCCTGTGTCAGTTCTTTAAAAGTGCAGGGAATTCTCTCCAACTGTGCGGGATTCCAATATTTATTGACCTGAATTCGACCCTTAATAAACTTCAGATGTTCATCCCTGTTCAGATATTGCCGGTGTTGACACCGAAAGAGAAGATGGTGGAGTTGCTCTGAAAAGATCCGGAGGAATAATTCAAGCATGTCTATATCCTCCTGATCCATGGATGTAAGATCGCTCGATAAGGGTTTGAGATTGGTATAACTGAGCATGACTGCAAGGTTTCGAAATATGGTCCCTTTATGCTCATTCAGATGGTCGCGAAATAACTTTGGTAAAATCTGGATAGTTACGTCACCAATCCGAATTACTCCTACCATATTGATGGGGGTAAGCGTTTTTGTCGTTCTTGCAAATATTTGCTGCTTTGGATCACATTCATCCAGAATATCAAAAAATTCCTGGGGAAGAGTTAGAACTCCATCAGTAATCTTTGGGTGGGATCCAATGGTGACCGGATATTCCACCCATTCAAAGAGCGTCAGTGGAGGATAACCCATTCAGATCATAACCCTTTGAGATCGATTTGCATGCAGACAGGAAGGATTCACCTTCTTTTTCCGGGTAAAAGTAGATGCATTTTGGATCTGACTTCATAAACTCAGGTCCTATGACCTTGAATAATTTCCTGGGAGCATCGTAAAAATATTCATGGAGGAGGGGGATGATTTCATGATACCAGATCATGGACAATTCTGATATAGCCTGGTCCCTTGTCCTGGCATCTTTGAGTTTCAGGAGGAAACTATGCCCTATCTGGTGCTCTCTATCATGCTCTTCAAGAATCCTTTGATTGATTGTTCGAAGGAGTGCAATTGCGATGGAATATACTTCAAGAAGACTTTCATCATCGCTGGATAAGGTCCGATAGAGGAGATCATAATCCGGCATCATTTCAATAAATCCGAATCTTCTCCGTAATGCGATGTCAATGAGGGCAATAGATTTGTCAGCGGTATTCATCGTTCCGATCAGGAAAAGGTTAGGGGGGATTCCAAATCTCGTCCGGGATGAGGGAAGTTTTGTCGTGATCTCATGTGGGGCAAGTAAGCGTTTATCTTTTTCAAGCAATGTGATGAGTTCGCCAAAGATTCTGGAGATATCTCCCCGGTTAATCTCATCGATAACAAGGTAAAATGGGACTTTTGGTGCGAGAGAAAGTGCATATTGAGTCTCTTCATCAGTCAGATGTGGAACGTCCTGATCTTCATTCCACCTTTTATCAATGTTTGCAAGCGTAAGTAAGGTGTTGTATGCAGTTCTACATAAATCCTTGAATATTCCTTCTTTCACCGAATAACTGATCCGGCCATCCGCATCGGTTATGGGTCGTAAGCCTTCAATAAATTCTTCATAGGAGAATGATTGATGAAATGTAATGAACTCTGAAGGATATTGAATAATTTCATTTCCAGTTATCTTGATTCCTAATTCTTCATATTTTATTCCAGAAAGGAAAATGAGTCTTTCAAATTCTTCATTCTCTAATATGGTGATGCGTGCATTCCCTTTGGTGCGGATTATCTTTCCTTTGCTAAATTCAGGATCTGACTTAAGTATTCCATATTTCGGTCCATCAAGTAAGGTGATAAATTGATATTGAAAAGATTCTTCATCTTTTTTGATACATTTTGCATATCCAATAATTTTATTCTCATCCCAAAGGTAAATTGCAAAATAGTCTCCCTCATTAATCATGTAGAAATATTTGGAATAATTATAATTTGATTTCCATTGATAGGTGTAAATTGATTTAGAATTTATCGTAGAAATATCGTCATATTTGTCTTTATAGGTAATTAGCCAAAAGAATTGGATATTTCCATAATCCTTTGTAGTTGATATATAGGGTGTTGATGCTGTTTTTTTAATTAATGATTGAACCGAATAAGTTTTTCCAGTTCCAGGAGGCCCATAAAGTATAATCTGTCCCTTTCTCTCTAATAACTGAATTATTGAATCTAGATTAGTAGAAAAACCGCTCTCAATAGATGTAATAATTTTTGAGTAATCATCTAATGATAGTTTATTTAACGCACTAAGAAAATTACCACTTACTTCTGAAGGGATCGGAATATTTAGATCATCATATTCCCAATGCACTTCTCTAATCACAGGACAATCTTCAGAATCTTGAAATAAGACATTCGATTTTATTGTTCCAATGCCATATATTCTACTTTTTCCAGTAGATGCGATAATAGTGTCTCCGATTTTCATTTCATGAAAATAAGACCAAATTGTATTTTGGTGACTAATAGAGAGATCAAAATTTGAATTTTCAGGATGAACTATTCTTGCTAATTCTTTCAAGCGAGTTTTAAATGAGTCCCTGTCAGTTATTTGGTCCAGTTCATTGAAATATGGTTTGTATTCAGGTATGTTTAAAGAACAAATATTCGCATTTCTCCATTCTTCCCAATAAATTCCCTTTTTACCCGGAGACAATCTCCAAATAATTTTAGGTTTTTCACTGCTATTAATAACCTGAAATAATAATTGTAGGGCATTAGAGAGGCTTTGCTCTATATCCTCTTTGAGAGCCTCTAAAGAGGTATCAATATTTTTAATATCAACAGAGAATTCTTTGAAAATTCTTGATTTTGGATATCGATTTGCTATTGCATCAGATACATTAATGTCAGAAAATCTTGGATAAATTTTTTGAATATCGCTAGGCCAATCGTATTTTTCTTGGATGTCTTCTTTAATGCCTAGAACAAGAAAAAGTTTACCGAATTTATCATAATAAAAAGAAACAAAATATCGCTTCTGTTGTTCTGAAGAAACACTTAGTGATAACCATGAAACCTTAGCAGGAGTTCCTTGTCCAAATGATTTTGTTACTTGGAATTCTCCAAAATATTCAATATAACTTTTTGTGGTAAGATCATGCGAATGAGATTGCGCAACGAACTTTTTAATGTCTGAAAAAAGTTTTAAAAAGTCTTCTGAAGAAAAGGGGATGTAATCATTCATAATATCATCTCCAATGAAGTCAATGTTCAATTCATTTTTTTCAAGATTTATGGTAATTTCCATTTTTGGGCCGTTGTCAATTTTCCCTCGATATTCTCTTAATTTTTTCGCAGCATAGGGATATTTGTTTCTTATTTCTACCATGAAGTCGTTATAATATTGTAAAGCCTTGTAACTTTTTTGTGCAGTAAAATATGCTTCAAATTTTTTATTTCTATAGATTATTGTGGTTGGTTTTCTCTGATTTGATTGTAAATTTTCAATTCCAAAATATTTATACGACTTTTTAGGTATTGCTAGGCCACCTGCAAAAAAAGTTGATTTGTCAAGTGTTTTGAGAGCAACATTTGGAGATATAATCTCCAATGAGCTAATTCCATAGGATTCATCATTGTTTTTATCAAAAGCAATCTCTTCTGTCAATTTTTCCCCCTTATTATTGGCAAAATAAAATGGAACATCATCTTCATGGAGAGCGTGTATAAATTTCACGCGAAAAGCAATAAATCGCGAATCTTGAATCTCAATTTTTCATTCATGTTATGCATAGAAAATTTTAAAATTCGACCATGTGCTATAACTGTTATGATTGCTGCTTAGTAAATGAGTTAATATCCAAGTTATTTATATCGATATTTGATTGGTAAGTGATAGATTATGGTGTTCAAAGAGTGAATGATGAACCCTCTGGCATTCGATGAATACCGGGACATGAAATGGACTTGAAATAACCTGTTATATAATTGGGGCGGTAATAGAAAGGATAACAGATCCATTCTTTTTTACTCGGGAATATAGTTCAGGAGCCACCGCCAGACTGGCATAATAATTATTCTAACCTCACCCATTACCAGAAGATCCTCTTCATCGTTGGTCAGAATAAACCCTTCTTTTAAACCAAAGAATTCTATAGCCTCCAATATCCCTCCAATCTCCCGGTCCCGGTTTTCATTCGTCAGTTCGAAGCATACCTGAAGTGCTCCAGTAATATGTGGGCCATCTTTTGTGATAAAATCACATTCTCGTTTTTCCTGAAAATAATACACGTCCATTCCGCGTCGAAGCAGCTCCACATAGACAATATTTTCTAAAAGCCACCCTTTATTAGGTGAAAGTGAGAAACCCCCAAGTATCCCAAATGCAGTATCAATACAATAGCATTTTCTTGGTGAATTGAGTTGTTTTTTTACTGAATAATCAAATCGAGACAGTTCAAAGAAAATGTACGCACTATGCAGGTAGGTGATGTATTCCTTGACTGTAATGGCATTTGTCAGCCCCAGAGTTTTTTTAAGTGAGTTATACGTAAAGGGGAGTGAGATGTTCGATATCAGAATTCCCACGAGTTCACGAATGAGTCGTTGTCTCCGAATTGCATACCTGGCAATAATGTCCCGATACAGGATATTATCATAGAGTGTTTTAATATATTCAGGGTCATAATGAATGAGATATTCCGGCATTCCACCATTCTCAACATATTTTGCGAATGATGTAATCAGGGTGACCCGTTCATTTGGTATGTACAGGGAGTCCTTTCTCACGTTTACCTTTTGAAAGCAGAGGTATTCAGCAAAAGAGAATGGAAATATTTCGAAGAGTTTATATCTCCCTGTGAGCCTGGTTCCAAATTCCCTGCTGAGAAGGGATGCGTTTGAACCGGTGATAACTATCTTTTTTCCCTCGTCGAAAAGCCGCCGCACGAATGTCTCAAAACCGGCAATATTTTGGATTTCATCAAAAAAATAGATATCAGATGGTCCATATACCTCTATCAGAACTTCGTTTAGAATTTCGAACTCTTCTGCAGGAAATGTAAGGAGTCGTTCATCATCAAAATTCACATAACAGGAGTGGATTTTGTCTGCATGATCTGTTTCAGGAGCGTTGATTTCCCGCATCTCCTAATACCGGTAAGAATGATTACCCGGTTATCCTCAAACGAATTAAGGAGCTGATCAAGGATATTACGGCGAACTGAATCATCTTTCTGATCAATCCGTGTCTTCTGCTGGCGAACCAGATGTCTCAGAAGCTCCTTAGAAACCATACTAATTACTAATTAGTAAAATGATATATCGTTTCTCATTAGTAATGAGCACTATATCTATGGTTCATTGACCCAATTTCTGAAATCAGGTTGTTTTTTTCATGCCAGATGGTCCTCTCTCATAATCAAGTGCCATCACTCACTCACTCTCTTCCCCATATTCAGTGTTTGATATTCAGGTTTCCACATGAAAATAATCCGATGGGAAATTTTGAATATAATCGGGGAATCAAAACCGATTTATATAACTGAAGGCATCATTGAATGCATACAGGAGACAATATGGTATCATTCATCTGTGTTCATGGGGGGAATATATCCACAGAGGCCTGGAATGAACGCACCACCTGAGATCCGGTACATACTTCCGATGGCCTGATGGGAGGTAGGATCTGGGATACAGCACTATCTGCCCTTGCTGATCAGGGCATTCAGGGATATGCTCCCACCCTTGGAGATGAGAAGATTTCCAACCTCACTGATCATATAACCCAGATCTGTTCGCTTGTTCATGAGCATGATCTGGATACCATTATCCTGGTCGGTCATAGTTATGGAGGGATGATCATAACTGGGGTTGCAGCCAGAATGCCTGAAAAAATCTCCCACCTGGTCTATATTGATGCAGCATACCCGGAATCCGGACAATCGCTTTATGATATGATGCTTTCAGGCGGTCAGGATCCCTCATCATACGCGGGTTTTGTCCCGGATCCCCCCTATGTAGAGAATTGTATTTGATCCCCAAACGATTGCATCAATACCAAAAACGCATGTGTATTGTTCAAACAGTAATTTCTCCATTCTTTCTCATGCTGTTAAAGAAAAAATTGCATTGTCTGACGGAGAGTGGACCTGGTATGAGGTCCCAGCCTCTCATGTTCCGATGGCTGAAATGCCGGGATGAAGTGAATCGGATTTTGTTTATGGCAGCCTTCGGAAAGTGATTACTTTTTTTGGATTCAATAAGAACTCCCAGGGAAGGCCAAGGAAATGATACATGGGAATGTGAACAATATAAGCATCATTCTCCGGATGACAAAAATTCCCTGACCGTATTGAGATATGCGGCCTCCTGTTCAAGATGGTGGGAATGGGATGCATCCTCAAAAATGACAATTCTGGAGCCTGGGAGCATACTCTGATAATACGTGGTTGATTCTGGGGATGCTTCATCATAACGGCCACACGTAAAGAGAGTGGGTATTGTTATGTTTTTTAAGTCATTAGCCCGCTCATAATTTTTCAGAGTTCCGGTTATGGTATATTCACTCGGCCCACATATGTTCATACACATCAAAAGCCATTTTTTCCATGGACTTTTGAAGACATTCGGGCCAGGAATCCATCCGGCAGACATGTTTCCGGTAAAATACCATCATCGCTTCCTGGTATTCCGGGGTATCACAGGTTCCCTCTCTTTCACTTGTCAGAATTATCTCCCGGACATCTGCTGGAAGTTCATTGATGTACCGACGTTGATCATCATGCCACCGGGACGCTGAAAGACAGGGGGCTGATAGGATAAGTGAACGAACTCCCTGCGGATCCATAGTCAGGATATAATGAACCGCCAGCATGGTACCCCAGGACTGACCCAGAATATGAACTTCTTTCAAATCAAGTGCCCGGCGAATCGCTTCAAGTTCCTGCGTGAAATAGTCCAGGGTATACAGTGATACGTCTGTTGGTTTATCAGAATTTCCACATCCCAGTTGATCATATAGGATGACCGGTCGATCTCCAGAGAGGGCCGAGAGGGGGGTAAGGTAATCATGGGGAACACCCGGTCCTCCATGAAGAATGAGAAGTGGAATCCCGGAATTACGTGCTCCATCCATTCTGAACCAGATATTTCGCCCCTGAAATTCCACGAATCCTTCCCTGTGATCAAGCGTCATACTTCCCTCTTTGCACGTGAAATGATGAAAACCTTCGTTCAGGGAATTGGGAAAAAAAATTTTTTGGGTAGCCAAACGATATGGAAATGGCTGCATCATTTATAATCTACATGGGGAGCCTCCTCATTTTTCCGGATGATATGGGCTTCAATCTTCATTTATGCCCACATGTCCTTTTCATCCCTGTGATCTGAATCGAAGTTTTTATCTCCTGATCAGAAGATGGATGAGTATGAAACGATGGTCCGTACTCATCTTTCTCATATTGATCTTTCTGAATCCCGCGTATGCAGATGATATTGCCCCAGATTCTTCATTAAACCAGAACCTGGTTCCCCCTTCGGATATGCTTTCAGCACTGGATCGAATTACTGGTGAGATATCGAATGATCTGGCAATTATCAGAGAAGAGAACCAAAAAAGTGCTGAATCTCTCCGGACCATTGGAATATCGGGAGAAAATGCAACCTCTGTATTGGAAAGAAAGTTAGAATCCGTTCACTATGGACATTCCTCTCTTATTATTTCTCCAGATAATATCGTTACTGCTGCAGCTCCGGTCACGTTTTCAGGTCTTATCGGTACTGATCTGAGTTATCAGCCAGAAACCAGCTTTGCGAACGAAAGACAAGAACCAGTCATAAGCAATATTTTCTACCTTGAAGAAGGATTTTATGGAATCTCTATCAGCTATCCCATTTTTTCAGAAGGCGATGAATATCTTGGTTATACTGATGTTACCATCCGTCCTGAAGAGTTCTTCAGACCGGTTATCGGTCCCTTTACTGAGCAGACCGGCTATGAAGTTTTTATCCTTCAGACAGATGGTATGACGGTCTATGCAACAAATGAATTTGAGGTTGGGAAAAATTTCCTGACCGATCCCATCTATGATATCCCGGAGATGCGAAATGTATCGCATGCTGTACTAGAGAATGAGGATGGAACCGTCACCTATACGTTCTGGGATAAAAACTCGAACCGACAGGTCCCCCGTCAGGCAATCTGGGATACCCTTTCCCTTGATAATCAGGAATGGCGAGTAGCTGTCGTCAGAAACCTAGAAGAGGCAGAGAAACAGAAGGGGGCCGAAGACCAGGAATTAGGGTCAGATAATCTGAATGCAAGCCTGACCAATCTCACTCAGTTTGTTCAGGATGCAGCCATATTTGCGCGGACAACAGGGCAGGAATCTGCCTGTGCTGCTTTTAACAATCTTTCAGGTCCATATGTCTCCGGAGATCGGTATATCTTTGCTTATACGATGAATAGTACCACCCTCGCCCTACCTTATCAGCAGGGACTGTTAGGAAAGGATCGGCCTGATCTTTTCGATATGAATGGCTTTTCCATCATGCCTGCCCTGATTGATACCGCTGGGCAAGGAGGGGGCTTTATGTATGGGGTTTACCCTAATCCTGATCAGGATTTTCAGAACCAGTTGAAAATCTATTATGTTGAACCGGTAGATTCAGACTGGTTTATTGGCTCCGGATTATATATCCCTTGGATTCAGGCAGAATTCGGATCTGAAGAGATTGATGCCCTTATAAGCAGGGTGAGACAAGCCGTCCGTCATGCAGATCTGGTCGGAAAGGAACAAGCGATTATGGACTTTAATGACCTGAACCAGTCCTTTGCAGATGGCGGGTCATACATCTTTGCCTATGGGTATGATGGGACTACCCTGGCTCTTCCCCATCAGCCTGAACTTATTGGTACGAACCGGATGAACTTAACTGATGTCTATGGAGTTCCGATAATAACTCAGGAGGTACGAGCTGCTGAGCGGGGTGGAGGATTTGTTTATGTTGTGTATTACAATCCGGATTCGGGGAACAATGAACTGAAACTCTGTTATGTTCTTCCGGCAGGGGAGGACTGGTTTGTTGGGTCTGGGATCTACCTGGGAAGAGGTCTTACCTGAACCCTTTTTTATAGTGGAATTATCCTGAAGAAATCTGCTCTGTGAGATATCCGAGTTATTATGCCCTCAAAAAAATAGAATCAGGGTTCTTATCGATCCTTCTTCTTATGATCCCTTTCCATATAAATCAAATTTTTAATCCCGATTCATAGGTGAATTTCTTCTGGAACTTCTCTATTCCACCGGTTGCAGTTGTTGAGTCTTTCCAGGAATTCGTAGCAGAAACATTATTGGACTGATTCCTTGCCTCCATAATGGCCCCTCCAAAGTTTGTCTTAATCGTGCCCGTTGCCGGACTATTCATGCTGGAATCTGGTCTGACTGCTATGAGATAATTCAGAGCCGCCGGGTATTGTGCATAATACGTCACCGCTCTAGATACTCCTTTTGTGGTAAGTTGTCCGGTGTTCAGATTTACAATGCTGCTTCCTGCTTTGACAATGGTACAGAATGCAGGGAAATAATTCGGTTCTATATCTGCGAAGACACATCGGATATTTTCACGCTTCAGATCCCAGTCGCCAGCAACATCGAGCGACCACGACTCCTCACCGAAAAGATGTGATCCTTCTTTTGTCCGGTATGTCAGAACTTTTTCAGCTTGCAGATTATATCGCGAGGATGCCTTATTTTTCGAATTATAGGAGATTTTTTTACCCATTGCGATACTCCCGCCAGAACTACGGAGTGAATCATCCCATTGGAGTATTGCAATGCTCTCGGTTCGATTGAGTTTTCCATCATGGATATTTCCATAATCGTATGTTCCATTCACAAACAACCGCTGATAATCAATTATCCAGTCAACTGAACTCTCCTCACTTATTATTCCAATTGCTTTGATTTCAGTATCAATAGAAAATATCTGGTTTTCATCAGTTTCTGTTGGCAATCGGTCAGCACTGGCAAAAAAAAAGAGGTTTAATCCTACTAAAAAAAATAAACAGACAGAAATTATTTTCATGATATTCTTCTTATTCTCATGATTAGGTTTCCAATTGATAATTGATCGATTCTGTATGTTCTTTTATTGTGTTTTTCCTTTTTTAGCATTTGTTCATAAATGATAATATATAAAAAAGCATTTATGATGTTTTATTCTCCATTGAGTGCATCGTCACCAGATGACGGAATATCATAGTTCCTTTCGGCATTGTTTGTTTTCCGGTGATTGACGAATTTCTAACAAATGGTTCGGTTGCAGTGTGCGTCAATAACCGTGATGTGACTCCGATACCGTCTACCAAGGTTAATTCCTCAACTGATTCTACTGGTACATTTGCGATAACATGAGGTCCGACAATTCTTACCTTATAGCCATCATACGTTTTTCCAGCAAAAGGAACAGGTTCTTCTGATATGGTATAGGTTCTTTTTCTCAGTTTAGATCCATCTTTGTCCGGATTAAATGGCCCCCAGTACTCAACCCAGGTCTGTCCTTCTGCCAAGTGACCACTTATCCAGGTTCGTGGATATAGTGTTCCATCAACAACATACCAGCCAATATTATTTGCAAGATCATTTTCATGAGGAGTTAAATTAGGATTATATTTTCCCTTGGGGGTTGAAGCAACCTGAGCCAACATATCATCTCCAGTCACCGGATTTTTCATCTCGATTAACCATGGCATCGTTTCAATCCCCTCATGATAAATCGCATATGCTGTTTTGTTTGGGAAGAGTGGTGGGTTTTCGTATGCAATTATTCGAATGACATGTTCTTTTCCAACACCATACATCTCCCAGTCTTTTTCAGTAAACGGTCCAAATGCATGATCGACAAGGGGATATCCTGCTTCCAGGGATAAATTTCCAATCCAGGTAATCTGTGGATCCAATGGATACGTTGGAAAATACCCTTCTTTCCATTCAGGGGGGTTGTCTGTGTCTATTTCAACAGTAGTCCCTGTTACCACAAGACTCGCAAAAAAAAATAATGTCGCAAACAGGGTTATTACTTTCATATGGTATTGTTAGAATAGGTCATATAAATTCATATCGCTCACATAGCAATAAAAAGATAATATAAAAATAAATAATTAAAAACCATTCAGCTCATTTTTAGCAAATTTTCAAAAATTGTCGATATGTATTTATGGATTGATAGCCTACTAACAGTTATCGAAAGTTTATGAGATTTCATCCTCTTGTTTTTCCATCCATGACCAACCTTGTATCATGAAATCTCTCTATCCCATGGTCATATCGTGTGAAAATGATAATTTTTTTATTCGAAGTAAGTTCTACAGAAATGAATAGACAAATAGGATGATGGCAAAGGAAACGGAAGGGGTGACCAAAATGAAAATAAATTATTACAAATTATCAGGTCCGCTATTAATATTCTTATTTTTATTAATCGGTAGTTATGCATGTGCTGATAATTTTACTGATGTTCCTACGCCCGAACCAATAGAACCTGAAGGTCAATTTGATTGGAATGAATTAATAGAGGAAGAGTTTGAAGAACCAGTCGATTGGGAGGAGATAGATATTTCCGAATCTCTCGACTGGGATGAACCAGTTCCTTCTCCAGAAACAGAACCCGCTCCGGAAACTGATACTGCTCCTGTAGAAAATCTTGAGTATGAAATCTCTCTTGCTAATGGTGCAGTTTATGGGGTCGGACTGAATGAGGAAGAAGGATTGCTGGAATTTGAATCAATTTCTTCCATTGAGTCTGTTGAAGAGGATTTTTTTGGTTCATGGGCTGATTTCGATATTGATTTTGAGCTCTCTACTGCGAATGGGGCGATATTTGGAGAAGGACTGGCATCCGAAGAGGGTCCCCCTGTAATAGAAGCTCTATCGACGATTGAGCCGGTTTTGATTGTTGAAAAGAGTGAAAATGAAATAGAGCAGGATAACTTTGAATTTTCAACAGCCAATGGAGCAATTTTTGGCGAATCTCTCTCAATACTGGAAGAAGAGTTTCAAAGCGGAATTTCTCCGTTCATGCTTCAGGTTGAAGAGCCTGTAAGTGAAATAGAAAAGAAAGGTGCCCAGGTTACTACTCCTTCCGGTTCTCAGGAGATAACCGATGAAGGTCCAACTCTAGCTACCCCGAATTATGATGGTGCAACCGGTACTAAGCCCGGTGCTCAGGTTTTACTGCCCGATAAGGATAAGAAAGAGAAACCAGAATCCGAAAAGATTTCCGAGGTAGAACCTGTTGTAACGGTCATTCCCGAAGTCACCCCGACTACTGTCCCTGTTCAGGAGACAGAGGAAGATAAGGAGAAGAAAGGTGCCCAGGTTACTACTCCTTCCGGTTCTCAGGAGATCAGCGATGAAGGTCAAACTCTTGCCACCCCCAATTATGACGGCATAACCGGGACTAAGCCTGGTGCTCAGGTTTTACTGCCCAATAAGGACAAGAAAGAGAAACCAGAAACAGAAAAGACTTCTGATGTCGAGCCTGTTGTAACTGTCAGTCCTGAAGTCACCCCGACTACTGTCCCTATTCAGGAGACTGAGGAAGAGAAGGAGAAGAAAGGCGCCCAGGTCACTACTCCTTCCGGTTCTCAGGAGATCACCGATGAAGGTACAACTCTTGCTACCCCGAATTATGATGGTACAACCGGTACCAAGCCTGGTGCACAGGTTTTACTTCCAGATAAGGACAAGAAAGAGAAACCAGAATCCGAAAAGACTTCGGATATCGAGCCAGTTGTAACTGTTAGTCCTGAGCCCACGTCAACTATAATCCCTGTTCAGGAGACTGAGGAAGATAAGGAGAAGAAAGGCGCCCAGGTCACTACTCCTTCCGGTTCTCAGGAGATCACCGATGAAGGTACAACTCTTGCTACCCCGAATTATGATGGTACAACCGGTACCAAGCCTGGTGCACAGGTTTTACTTCCAGATAAGGACAAGAAAGAGAAACCAGAATCCGAAAAGACTTCGGATATCGAGCCAGTTGTAACTGTTAGTCCTGAGCCCACGTCAACTATAATCCCTGTTCAGGAGACTGAGGAAGAGAAGGAGAAGAAAGGTGCCCAGGTTACTACTCCTTCCGGTTCTCAGGAGATCACTGATGAAGGTACAACTCTTACCACTCCGAATTATGACGGCACAACCGGTACCAAGCCTGGTGCTCAGGTTTTACTGCCAGATAAGGACAAGAAAGAGAAACCAGAATCTGAAAAGGCTTCCGATGTCGAGCCAGTTGTAACTGTCAGTCCCGAAGCCACCCCGATTATTGTCCCTGATCAGGAGACAGAGGAAGAGAAGGAGAAAAAAGGTGCCCAGGTTACTACTCCTTCCGGTTCTCAGGAGATCACTGATGAAGGTACAACTCTTACCACTCCGAATTATGACGGCACAACCGGTACCAAGCCTGGTGCTCAGGTTTTACTGCCCGATAAGGATAAGAAAGAGAAACCAGAATCTGATAAGTCATCAAGTGTCGAGCCAGTTGTAACTATTAGTCCTGATGTCACTCCGACTCCTGTTACCGTTCAGGAGACTGAGGAAGATAAGGAGAAGAAAGGAGCCCAGGTCACTACTCCTTCCGGTTCTCAGGAGATCACTGATGAAGGTGCAACTCTTGCCACTCCGAATTATGACGGTACAACTGGAATTAAGCCCGGTGCTCAGGTTTTACTGCCAGATAAGGACAAGAAAGAGAAACCAGAATCTGAAAAGACCTCCAGTGTCGAGCCAGTTGTAACTGTCATTCCAGTGGTCACAACTACAACACCAGTTGTTGTAGCCACTGTGTCTCCAACCTCTACTCCCGTAATCACTACTGGCAATTCCGGGAAATTGAATGACAAAGCCAATGTCAACAGTCAGAGGACTGCCACTCCGACTGTAATGCCCACCGTTACAAGTACACCCGTGGTCACTCCTACAACACCAGTTGTTGTAGCCACTGTGTCTCCAACCTCTACTCCCGTAATCACTACTGGCAATTCCGGGAAATTGAATGACAAAGCCAATATCAACAGTCAGAGGACTGCCACTCCGACTGTAATGCCCACCGTTACAAGTACACCCGTGGTCACTCCTACAACACCAGTTGTTGTAGCCACTGTGTCTCCAACCTCTACTCCCGTAATCACTACTGGCAATTCCGGGAAATTGAATGACAAAGCCAATGTCAACAGTCAAAGGACTGCCACTCCGACTGTAATGCCCACCGTTACAAGTACACCCGTGGTCACTCTTCCAACACCAGTTGTTGTAGCCACTGTGTCTCCAACCTCTACTCCCGTAATCACTACTGGCAATTCCGGGAAATTGAATGACAATGCTAATGTCAACAGTCAGAGGACTGCCACTCCGACTGTAATGCCCACCGTTACTAGTACGCCCGCGGTCATTCATGAATTAGGCGAAGTAGTCACCCCTGAGCCTACGGTTACTCCTGAAATCGGTGAAGAAGTTACCCCCGAACCGACAGTTACTCCGGAATTTGGCGAAGAAGTTACTCCTGAACCGACAGTCACTCCTGAAGTAGGCGAAGAAGTTACTCCAGAGCCTATGTTGACTCCTGAACTCAGCGAAGAGGTCACTGTTGAACCTACGGTCACTCCTGAAGTAGGCGAAGAGGTCACTGTTGAACCTACGGTCACTCCGGAGTTAGGCGAAGATGTTACCCCTGAACCAACAGTCACTCCTGAATTCGGTGAAGAAGTCACCCCCGAACCGACAGTCACTCCAGAGTATGGTGAAGAAGTCACCCCCGAACCGACAGTCACTCCAGAGTATGGTGAAGAAGTCACCCCTGAACCGACAGTCACTCCAGAGTATGGTGAAGAAGTCACCCCTGAACCTACGGTCACTCCGGATTTAGGTGAAGAAGTCACCCCTGAACCTACGGTCACTCCCGTAATCGGTGAAGAGGATACTCCTGAGCCAACAGTCACTCCTGAAGTAGGCGAAGAAGTCACCCCTGAACCTACGGTCACTCCAGAGTTAGGCGAAGAAGTCACCCCTGAGCCAACAGTCACTCCTGAATTCGGTGAAGTGGTTACTCCTGAGCCAACAGTCACTCCTGAATTAGGCGAAGAAGTCACCCCTGAACCTACGGTCACTTCAGAGTTAGGCGAAGAAGTCACCCCTGAGCCAACAGTCACTCCTGAATTCGGTGAAGAGGTTACTCCTGAGCCAACAGTCACTCCTGAAGTAGGCGAAGAGGTCACCCCTGAACCTACGGTCACTCCCGTAATCGGTGAAGAGGATACTCCTGAGCCAACAGTCACTCCTGAAGTAGGCGAAGAAGTCACCCCTGAACCTACGGTCACTCCCGTAATCGGTGAAGAGGATACTCCTGAGCCAACAGTCACTCCTGAATTAGGCGAAGAAGTCACCCCTGAGCCAACAGTCACTCCTGAATTAGGCGAAGAAGTCACCCCTGAACCTACGGTCACTTCAGAGTTAGGCGAAGAAGTCACCCCTGAGCCAACAGTCACTCCTGAATTCGGTGAAGAGGTTACTCCTGAGCCAACAGTCACTCCTGAAGTAGGCGAAGAGGTCACCCCTGAACCGACAGTGACTCCTGAAGTAGGCGAAGAGGTCACCCCTGAACCGACAGTGACTCCGGAGTTAGGTGAAGAAGTTACCCCCGAACCTACGGTTACTCCAGAGTTAGGTGAAGAAGTTACTCCTGAACCCACGGTCACTCCGGAGTTAGGTGAAGAAGTCACCCCTGAACCGACAGTCACTCCGGAGTTAGGCGAAGAGGTCACCCCTGAACCGACAGTTACTCCGGAGTTAGGCGAAGAGGTCACCCCTGAACCGACAGTTACTCCGGAGTTAGGTGAAGAAGTCACCCCTGAACCTACGGTTACTCCGGAGTATGGTGAAGAAGTTACCCCTGAACCGACAGTCACTCCGGAGTTAGGCGAAGAGGTTACCCCTGAACCTACGGTCACTCCGGAGTTAGGCGAAGAGGTTACCCCTGAACCTACGGTTACTCCGGAGTATGGTGAAGAAGTTACCCCTGAACCGACAGTCACTCCGGAGTTAGGCGAAGAGGTTACCCCTGAACCTACGGTCACTCCGGAGTTAGGCGAAGAGGTTACCCCTGAACCTACGGTCACTCCGGAGTTAGGCGAAGAGGTTACTCCTGAACCAACAGTCACTCCCGAGTTAGGTGAAGAGGTTACTGCTGAACCCACGGTCACTCCCGAAATCGGTAAAGAGTTTACTCCTGAGCCAACAGTCACTCCTGAAGTAGGTGAAGAGGTTACTGCTGAACCCACGGTCACTCCTGAAGTAGGTGAAGAGGTTACTGCTGAACCCACGGTCACTCCTGAAGTAGGTGAAGAGGTTACTGCTGAACCCACGGTCACTCCCGAAATCGGTGAAGAGTTTACTCCTGAGCCAACAGTCACTCCTGAAGTAGGCGAAGAGATTACTCCTGAACCTACGGTCAGTCCCGAACCCACCGAAGAGGTCACTGTTGAACCGACAGTCACTCCGGAATTCGGTAAAGAGGTTACTGCTGAACCGACAGTCACTCCAGAGTTAGGTGAAGAAGTCACCCCTGAACCTACGGTCAGTCCCGAACCCACCGAAGAGGTCACTGTTGAACCGACAGTCACTCCGGAATTCGGTAAAGAGGTTACTGCTGAACCCACGGTCACTCCGGAGTTAGGCGAAGAGATTACTCCTGAACCCACGGTTACTCCGGAGTTAGGTGAAGAAGTCACCCCTGAGCCTACGTTGACTCCTGAATCTACAGAAGAAGTTACTCCAGAGCCAACAGTCACTCCAGAGTTAGGTGAAGAAGTCACCCCTGAGCCTACGTTGACTCCTGAACCTACCGAAGAGGTCACTCCAGAGCCTACGATGACTCCTGAACCTACCGAAGAGGACACTCCAGAGCCTACGATGACTCCTGAACCTACCGAAGAGGTCACTCCAGAGCCTACGATGACTCCTGAACCTACCGAAGAGGTCACTCCAGAGCCTACGATGACTCCTGAACCTACCGAAGAGGTCACTCCAGAGCCTACGTTGACTCCTGAACCTACCGAAGAGGTCACTCCAGAGCCTACGTTGACTCCTGAACCTACCGAAGAGGTCACTCCAGAGCCTACGTTGACTCCTGAACCTACCGAAGAGGTCACTCCAGAGCCTACGATGACTCCTGAACCTACCGAAGAGGTCACTCCAGAGCCTACGTTGACTCCTGAACCTACCGAAGAGGTCACTCCAGAGCCTACGTTGACTCCTGAACCTACCGAAGAGGTCACTCCAGAGCCTACGATGACTCCTGAACCTACCGAAGAGGTCACTCCAGAGCCTACGATGACTCCTGAACCTACCGAAGAGGTCACTCCAGAGCCTACGATGACTCCTGAACCTACCGAAGAGGTCACTCCAGAGCCTACGATGACTCCTGAACCTACCGAAGAGGTCACTCCAGAGCCTACGATGACTCCTGAACCTACCGAAGAGGTCACTCCAGAGCCTACGATGACTCCTGAACCTACCGAAGAGGTCACTCCAGAGCCTACGTTGACTCCTGAACCTACCGAAGAGGTCACTCCAGAGCCTACGTTGACTCCTGAACCTACCGAAGAGGTCACTCCAGAGCCTACGTTGACTCCTGAACCTACCGAAGAGGTCACTCCAGAGCCTACGATGACTCCTGAACCTACCGAAGAGGTCACTCCAGAGCCTACGTTGACTCCTGAACCTACCGAAGAGGTCACTCCAGAAATTCAGCCAATAATTACTCCAAATCCGGATGAAGGATTATTAAGCAAAATTCCTGAAGAACCATCCCAAATTGAATCAATAGAAATTGTGAATGGTTCGATCAACCTCTTGGAACAGCCTGAAAATATTGAGGTATACATTAATGGAGAACCCCAAGGATTGACTCCCTTACTGATAACTGGAGTAGATCCAGGGAAATATCTCCTAACCTTTGAACATGAAGATGGATATGAAGACCAGGTAGTTGAGGTTCCAGATACAGGTGGGGAAGTTAAACCTAAAAGAACTGAACCTGTCTATAAGATAGCAGTCCTGGCAGGAGAAAAAGAGCCATGTAAAGATTGCTGCACGATTCAGGAAGTTCATGCAAAAACCTCTCAAATGGATTATTCAGAGGTATTTAAAATAAGTACCGTGGCAATGAAACCTGATGAGTCTGGCAGCATTCCATATACATTGTATTGGAATGGAAAACCCTGGTACAGGGGTACTTTGAAACCTGATGAGGATGAAAAAGCAGAAGGATGCGAAAATTGTGTCGTCATGGAAGATTATATCCGAGAAGTAGCCCCACCTGGAACTTTCGAGTTAAAGTTGGATGATGGCCGGTTATGTACTTCTTCAGATAATATGGGTAGGTTGACCTTCTTTGGGATTGAAGGGATTCCCCTTCCCTCCTCTCCTTAAAGAGAGAAAAATTCTAATCTAATTATTTGATGATACTCATCTGGAAAAACCATGTACCTAAATAGAAAAAACCGGATAGAGAATTTTTATATTGTCTCGCTCTCTCCTCTTTCTTTCTAATATCTCCCTAACCTGGGCCATCCGCCGGTCCATACATTCATCTTCTGACATTGACTCGTCAGGTATGCAGGATGGATTCACATATTCCAACATCTGGGTGATTGCTTTTATCTGCCTCCCAACACGAATCCAGGAAGTACATATATCCGGAGAGACGCCCTGTAATCGTGCAGCATTTGCGTTTGCTATAAGGGGATCATACCAGTCAAAGAATTCATCTATTGCATCACAGAATTCTGTATCTACAAATGGTTTTTCGACAAAACCTGCAAGATATTCACCATACCTGATGACCTCGTCGATATTGAGTTTTTTCGCCGATGCCATTATAACAGGTGTTTCTCTGCCATTTGAGAAAGTTCGGAGATGAGCTAAGGTATCCCATCCATCAACAGGGTCCATCATGATATCAAGGAGAACCAGATCATATGGTTCTCGTTTCAGTCTCATTATCCCTTTCGCTGGATCTTCCTCTGGAACACACCGATACCCGCAAGAGGTCAGCGCTCGTGTCATTGCCTCTCTGAATACCGCTTCGTCATCGATAATGAGTATTTTCTTAGGGTTTTTCCCCATGAGATGTCCCTTACTTTATCCTTATGGAGATTGATAATATTAATATTGTGGGTATGGATAACTAGTGATAATCCGGACGTTTATCAATGTATCTATTAATGTCCGTCTTTACTAGCTATTTGTCCTTATCTCCAATATTTGAGGTCATACATCCTTTTGCGATGGAAATGGAAGAATTGGGAGAAAGGGAGGATACCAGAGGTCTACCAGTTTACCCGGTTTATGAAAATCACAGAATCTGAAGAGAACTGAGAGTTGGTTGTACCTATCCTACTCCCCTTCATAAAAAAACCTTTATATCAATATTTTGGGTTTTTTTGAAAATGTACCCTATTTTATGATATTTAGTGGATCCGTTCTCTTTAGAAAAAATATGAATGGCTTACAATAACTATATATAGAATTACAAATCAATAACAAAGAGATCATGATTATGAACTTCAACAATTTTACACTCAAATCACAGGAAGCAATTCAGAAAGCGATGGATATCGCTGCTGGTAAACAGAACCAGGCGATAGAACCTGCTCATATTCTCAAAGGGATGCTTATTGTAGATGAGAATGTCATCCCCTACCTCCTCAAAAAACTCAATGTCAATCTTGACCGGTTAAACCAGGTTCTGGATCGAAATATTGAGGCATTACCAAAAATTACTGGAGGGGAACAGTACCTTTCACACGATTCATCAAAAGCCCTCCAGAAAGCGAGTGGATATGCCCAGGAATTGAAGGATGATTTCGTCTCGATTGAACATCTCCTTCTCGGTATTCTCTCGGTGAATGAGCCAACTTCGCGACTGCTCAAAGAATTTGGCGTGACTGAAAAGGATCTGAAAGAGGCTATCCGAATTTTGAGGAAAGGGTCCACAGTTAGCAGCCAGACTGCAGAAGAGACCTATAATGCCTTAAATCAGTTTGCACGGAATCTGAATGAACTTGCATTCTCCGGAAAACTTGATCCGGTCATTGGCCGGGATGATGAGATCAGAAGGGTCTTACAGATCCTATCACGGAGAACAAAGAATAATCCGATACTGATCGGTGAGCCTGGTGTTGGAAAGACTGCAATTGCAGAAGGTCTTGCACACCGGATTATTGACGGTGATGTTCCTGATAACCTGAAGACGAAGCAGATCTTCTCCCTTGACATGGGTGCCCTGATTGCAGGAGCGAAATACAAGGGAGAATTTGAGGAACGACTCAAGAGTGTGGTAAAAGAGGTTGTCTCATCAGACGGCGAAATCATCCTCTTCATTGATGAGATTCATACCCTTGTCGGTGCCGGGGCTGGTGAAGGGGCAATGGATGCCGCCAATATCTTAAAGCCCGCTCTTTCCAGGGGAGAACTGCATGTCATTGGTGCAACGACCTTAAAGGAATACCAGAAGTACTTTGAGAAAGATAAGGCCTTGGAACGACGGTTCCAGCCGGTGATGGTAAACGAGCCTGATACCCTGGATGCGATATCCATCCTCCGTGGTATCAAGGAAAAATACGAGACACATCATCATGTCCGGATCAAGGATGAAGCCATAATTGCAGCCGTTGAACTCTCGCAGCGGTATATCTCCGACCGGTTCCTCCCTGACAAGGCGATTGACCTGATCGATGAAGCAGCGTCAAAACTCCGGCTTGAGATAAACTCCGTTCCTGAAGAACTTGAGATAATTGAGCGGAAGATCAGGCAACTGGAGATAGAGCGGGAAGCCATTAAACGGGAAAAGGATCAGGTTAAACTTGATGCTCTCAATGAGGAGATTGGAAATCTTACCGAGGAGCGGAACCGGCTGAAGGCAAAATGGCAGTCAGAGAAGGATATTGTCGAACAGATACAGTTGCTGAAAAATCAGATAGAAGATCTCAAATTTGAGGCAGAAAGTGCCAACCGGGCCGGAGACCTCGGAAAGGTTGCTGAGATCAGATATGGCCGGATCCCTGAGAAAGAAAAGATCATCGAGGGTCTGAAGCAACAACTGACCGACCTGCAGAAAGATTCGGCCATGGTCAATGAAGAGGTGGATGCAGAAGAGATAGCCGAAGTGGTTTCCAGGTGGACCGGCATTCCGGTTAGCAGGATGCTGCAGAGTGAGAAACAAAAACTCCTCACCCTGGAGGCAGAACTTCATAAGCGTGTTGTCGGTCAGGATGAAGCTATCCGGGCGGTATCTGATGCCATACGCCGGAGCCGTGCAGGTCTGTCAGATTCAAAGCGGCCAATCGGATCATTCATCTTCCTCGGAACAACCGGTGTCGGGAAGACAGAACTAGCTAAAGCCCTTGCAGAATTTCTCTTCAATAATGAGAACAGCATGGTCAGGATTGATATGTCCGAGTACCAGGAACGGCACACGGTTTCCAGGCTGGTTGGTGCTCCGCCTGGATATGTCGGATATGAGGAATCGGGTCAGCTGACTGAAGCGGTCCGGAGAAAACCCTACTCTGTGGTATTACTTGACGAGATAGAGAAGGCCCATCCGGATGTCTTTAATATCCTGCTTCAGGTTCTGGACGACGGCCGACTGACTGACAATAAGGGGCGGACGGTAGACTTTAAGAATACCATCATCATTATGACCTCAAACATCGGGTCACATATCATCCAGGAAAACCTGGAACATGTCACTGACAAAAACAGGGAGGAGATCTATGATCAGACCAAAGACCTGGTGTTTGATCTTCTCAAGAAGACGATTCGTCCGGAGTTTCTGAATCGGATTGATGAAGTCATCATGTTCAGGCCACTGACCATGGATGAGATTCGTACGGTCGTCAAACTGCAGCTTGATATCGTCAGGAAGATGCTTGAGAAGAATGATGTCAGGTTCACCGTCACAGAGAAAGCAATCGGTCATATAGCAAACCTCGGGTTTGATCCCCTGTTCGGAGCACGTCCCATCAAACGGGTTATCCAGAGAAACCTGCTCAATGAACTCTCGAAGATGATACTTGCCGGAGAGGTTACGAAAGAGAAAGAGATCATTGTGGATGAAAAGGATGGGTCCCTGGTATTTCGAAATACCTGAACGGTGAGATCTAAAAACAGTCTCCTTTTTTTCCGATGAGTAATCAATCTTCATGATTTGATCCTTTTTGACATTTCTGTTGTGCCCTATTAAACCGGAAAAATATCCCTGTGCAGAGGAGTGTAATCGCTCCGGAGAGGTAAAAGACCATGAATGTTCCATTTGCAAGAGCATGCATGAACTGGTACAGGATCGGTCCCTGAAGGGTTTTATGAAAAATGATCTCTCTAAATTGGGATTGAATAGCCGGTTTTGAAGGAAGTCCGTAAGAGAAACTATATTGATTGTTCCCATCCCTGACCCATGTCTACTATCGGCCGGACTCCAGTGACCTCAAAAGTTACCAGTGCTACCATCATATCTGCAGATTCTTTCCCTATCACCTCAGCGATTTGACTTTTAAACGCATCCAAATCCCCTCCGGAGGTTGCAATCTGTAATGCAACCAGGTAAACTCGAATCCCTTTCCAGTCAGTAATTGTTGTTCCCGGTTCAATGATCAGGTAGACTGCATGGGGATTTTGCTGCAGATTCGCAAGTGTCCGGTTATTTGAAAGTCCCATGATCACCGTTTTCTCATCAGTCATCCGGGGTGATCCAAAAATACCAGAATCAACATGGCCTGATTTATCTGCCGTACTTAGTACTCCGATCCGTGGTGACTTGTTAAAATATTCTATGAGTTGTGTTGTCATAGCAGTACTTCACCTGATTCTGGATTCGGTTGGAATACCATTAAAAGTTTTGGTGATTCATACCGACATGGTCAATGCCTCTTAAAAATATTGAGGGAAATGATATTTAGATAAATCCGGTCATTTTTTTTAATTTTACTTCTGTGATAAATTGGGCAAATCTCTCAGTTCAATCTTATTTTACTCCATAGCCAGGATAAGATGGATATATTTATCCTATTATACTTTGAATGATAGATCTTTACCTACCTGATACATGAACTCTCACGAGATTCCAAAAGAAGGTTCTTCTGATTCTTCAGTTAATGAGTCCGAAGAAACGGTGTTTCAAAAAAGCAGTCATTTTATTGGAAGATTTAAATTACAAACCGTCCTCACCATTAGTTTTGCACTCATAGTTTTCCTTGCTATCTGTATCACCGGATTTTTTTCATTTCAGGCCAGTCAGTTCGCTGTTAATGAACTGGCCGGACAGGTTCAGGGTGAGGTCTCTGATCGGATAACCGATCAATTGAATGAATATCTCAAAACCCCTCATCTGGTAAACCAACTTTGTCTTGACAGTATCAGGCTCGGGCATATACATGTCCATAAAAATTCCGACCTGATCTCGTATTTCAGAGAGTTATCATTTCGATTTGATACGATTGAAGCAGTATGCTATGCTAATCAGCAGGATGGCAATTATACCATCATTTCAAAGGTAGGTGCCCCTGGATTGGTAAACGGAACCGAGCGGTTTTACGGCGTTTCAAACTCACTGACAAATCATTCCTTTATAGAGTACCGCCTGTTACCTGATGGAAGTCTAGGGGAAAAGACACTGACAATACCTGATTATGATCCCCGGACCAGACCGTGGTATCAGGCAGCAGTCAGGGCAGGGGGTCCGGCATGGACACCGATTTATATGTGGCTTGAAGGAGTGGTCAGTATCGATGCTGTTACTCCTGCATATTCTGATCAGGAAACTCTCATAGGAGTCATGGACACATCCCTGACATTGAGTGGGATTGGAGACTTCCTGCAGCAGATCAAGATCTCTGAAAACGGGCAGGCGTTCATTATAGATAAAAATGGTCAGATAATTGCAGCTTCAACCATCAAAGAACCTTATCATCAGGTTAATGGCGAGCTGGTTCGTCTCTATGCTGCTGAATGTACTGATCCGGTCATTCAGAAAGTGACGTATTTTATCAGTCATCATATGGAAAATAGTACCAATATTTCGACCAGAAAACAATTTATTTGTGATTTTGAATCGGGTCCGTTGCGTGTTGAGTTATCTCCATACCAAGACTCATATGGGCTTGACTGGCTTATTGTGGTTGTCATTCCTGAATCTGATTTCATGGGGAGTATTGAAGCTCACAATAAGACTACCCTGCTGATTTTATTAGGTTCCCTTCTTGGAACAATTATCCTCTGTATTCTCCTTGCACGGTACATTACCCGTCCTGTTCTTGCGATGAACAAGTCCGCAAAAGCCCTTGCTGATGGTGATTTCTCCTCTTGGACTGATATTAACCGAAAAGACGAACTTGGTGAACTTTCACATTCCTTCAAATTTATGGCTGATCAGTTAAAGACCATGTTTTCATCGTTGAAAGCCAGTGAAGAGCGATACATGAGTCTCTTTCAGGCCTCTGTAGATGCGATCATCCTCTGTAAAGGATATACACTTCTTGAGATGAATCATGCAGCTGAAGAGATGTTTTCTCTGTCCGGTAACATAGTTTCTGGAAGAGAAATTACTGGTTTATTCGATGAAATTGGCAAGACTATTGCCCAGATGATTGAATCTTCAATGAACGCCGGTTCGGATGGATATGAAAGCCGAACAATATCACGAACCAAAGATAATGCTGAGCAATATCTGAATATCCGAGTAACCAAGGTCACCGAAGATGGTGACATCTTAAGTCTGGTCCACATCCGTGATATCACCATTGAACGTCAGGCAATCATCTCTTTTGCAGAAAAGGAAGCTCTTCGTGATGCCTATTCACGGGTAGAGATGATCCTTGAACTCCTCCCAGATCCTACCTTTGTCATCGATAAGAATGGGGTCATTCTCTTCTGGAACCGTGCAATGGAGAAGTTTACTGGGTATGACTCGGGGTCCATGATTGGTAAAGGGGATTTCCAATACTCATATGCAATATATTCAGAGAAAAGGCCCCTGCTCATAGACTATGCATTACATCCTGAGTTATCTTATGATGGTTTATACCCGGCAATCAACAGGTCTGAAGATCTGTTATCAACAAGTCTTTGGGTTGAAATTAAGGGAAAGATGGCATATATTTCTGTTATCGCTGCCCCTTTGTATGATAAGAATGGGAATGTTGTCGGTGCAATAGAGTCGGTAAGAGATATCACCTCTCATAAGCAGGCAGAAGAAGCACTACTGGTTGCAAATAAAAAGTTAAACCTTTTATCCGGAATTACCCGGCACGATATCCTGAATAAGATTATGATCTCAAAAGCATTCCTATCCTTCCTGGATGATAATGAGTTACACCAGGAACAGAAGGACTATATTGATCGTATTAGGCGCTCATTGACTGAAATTGAACAATTTGTTGCCTTTTCAAAGACATACCAGGAACTCGGACTGAAATTACCTGAGTGGCAGGATATCGGAGAGGTGTTCAGACGGGTTGCTCACCAGATTGATACGGGAGACGTGCAGGTTCGTGTGAATGTAGCCGGGGTTTCAATTTTATGTGATCCCCTTTTTGAGAAGGTCTGCTATAATCTTATTGAAAATGCAATCCGTCATGGGGGAGATCTGACATATATTGAAGTTCGTGGAACCGAGACCAGTACCGGTTTTCTTATCACGGTAGAGGATGATGGAACCGGGATTTTGGATGATCAGAAAAAGTATATCTTTGAAAGAGGTTTTGGTAAGAATACCGGATATGGTCTGTTTCTGACACGAGAGATCCTTGCAATGTCTGATATTACAATTATCGAAAATGGACAGTATGGTACAGGATGCCGGTTTGAGATCGATGTTCCCAAAGGTAAATACAGAAAAGATAGTAAGATGGGTTAGGAAAAATTAAATTTTTATTCCATTCCAGCTATCTGTAACAGCCTGTTCGGTGAGTTCTGTTGTATATGTTCCATTAAATGTCAGACCGTCATCACTCATAATAAACGAAAATTTACCCGTTTCAATCCATGTCCCGTTCATTATTTTTCCATCTTCAGATATGACTCCGTCAATCAGTCCGGGTTCGTCAGAATCAAGGTCAAACGGTATATATGAGCCGGAGAGTGCGGTTCCATTCTGCGTAAGATTATATGTTTTACTCCCGGTTTTCCATGTTCCTGTCCAGGTGTTATTCACATCTTGTCTCGTTCCTTCTCTGGTTCCATGTATCGTATAGGTGAAGGGCTCTTCCATAAGCCCCTCCTGGTTCACCGTTCCTGTGCCGGAAAATGACTCTCCATCATCGGCAAGAATCAAAGAAACAGTGCCTGCTTCAGACCAGATTCCTGAAAAGGTACATCCGTCTTCTGATAAGGTTCCTTTGAGCAGACCAGGATCACGGGCAGTAATGTTATCCGGCGTATAACTGCCAGCGATGAATGAACCATTCTGAAGAATAAGAAGTGAGTATTCATCAGATGCCCAGGATCCATTCCATGAGTTTTGAGTGAGAATATCTATACCGGGTTTTTCTTCTGCAGTAACCATAGATGAGCTGCACAGGAGAATAATCGTTGCAAGGGCAACAAGAAAAATTGTTTTCATCTCAATAACCTCCTCTGAATATCATTCTCATCCGATAAAATGATAATGTTTTCGCCAATCCGCGGGAAGTATCCAGCCTGGCATTCCATATCTATATGAGTGTGTACTCTGATCACCAGAAAAGAAGAGTTGTTTTAAGACAAACCCATATGGCCGGTTGCCATTATACTATCAATAGCATCCGGATTACAAGAATTATGTATGTATGTCCATATGTCTGACTATGTTCTCCTTATGAAGGCCTGAATGTATTGAACCAATCGATCGTCATCCTATCATTTTAGGTAGCAGAAGAATTGAATGAATTTGTTTTTTTAGTTGATCAGTTCTATCCTGGACCGGAGAGTTCGGCTATGTCAGGTATTACCGGTATGCATCCCATTTTTTCTTCTCCCGATATTCATTCGCGAGTTGACTGATTCCTTTGTATCTGATCTTTTCAAACCGTTTTAGCCCTATCTCTGCATTTCCTCTCTCAAATGCTGCTTCTTTCAGCAATTTTTTGTATCGCTCCAGACGACCAGCGGATCTCTCTCCCTCTTCAACGGCTTTTCTGACTGCACATCCTGGTTCCTGTTCATGGGCACAGTCTGAAAACCTGCATCTCTGTGAAAACTTTGCAATGTCTTCAAATGCATCCTGAACAGACTCTTCAGCAGTCCAGATTCGGATCTCCCGCATCCCAGGCGTATCAATCAGACAGCTTCCTGAAGGGAGAGAAACCAGATGCCTGACCATCGTGGTATGCCTTTCCTTTCCATCGTCTTCTCTGATATCCTCCGTTTTCTGAACAGATGTTCCGTTGAGGGTATTGATAAGCGTTGATTTTCCAACTCCGGAAGAGCCAAGAAATATGACCGTGTTCCCTGGTGCCAGAAATGGGTTCAGATGTTCTAGGCCGGTATTATTCAGGGCACTGATGGGGATTACTGCGATTTCACCGATTTCACTAGTAAGCAGGGATACAAATTCAGACATTTATTACTCATAAAATAGGTTATATGAAAAGAATATAACTGATCTCTCTTTTTTGTTTGGATTACAAGAACAAAAACCTAATATAAGAATATAAGCAATTAATTATATGCTTTAGTGATCTTCGTGTCTAACCTGATGCTAACTTTGGATCACGGGAAAGAAAGGAAAACGCTGGGATTATGCTACCATGCCTGTTTCACAGTGGTAACATTCTGTTCAGTATGAACAATGGAAATGGTGGAAATATGAAATCGATAATAATTTATCACTCACACTCTGGTGTTACCCGCAGAGTTGCTGAAAAGATTGGTGAAGAGCTATCTGGAGATCCCATTGAGGTGACTCCGGAAAAAGAATATTCAAGCCTGATGGTGGTTCCAAAAGGATGTTTTCGGGCTATGAAGGGCCTTGCTGATAAAGTCAGACCAGAAAAAATTGATGTTACCGGCTATGATATGGTCATCATCGCGTCACCGGTCTGGGCGGGAAAACCAACCCCGGTTATCAATGGTGCTATTGAAAGCCTGACAGGATGCCAGGGGAAAAAGAGTTATGGAATCCTGACCTGTAAAAGTGCACAAAGTGGCAATGAGGCATTAGTCCCCTTTATTGCCCGGATGAAAGAGAAGGGTCTTGTGATATCGAATACTGCTGTCCTCGACAGGAATACCTCCACTGACAATGCTGCTATTGATACCATCGTTGCCGATATCAAATCCGCATGGAATAATCTATGAAGACTACCCTCTATTATTTTACCGGAAATGGGAATTCTCTCTCTGTCGCCAGAAAAATCTCTGAAAAAATTGAAGATGCAGAACTCATCTCTGTTGTTTCACAGATGAAAACTGATAAGGCAATTACAGCCCCCTCTGGCCGTGTAGGAATTATTTGCCCGGTGTATGATGCAGGAATTCCTGCCATTGTTCGCGATTTTCTCCACCCGACTAAAAATTACTGAGGGTTCATATGTTTTTGGCCCTTTTGAAGAATCTTGGATTTATTCTATGGCTGCAACCATGTTCCAGTTCAGTTTGATCCATATCCTGTTCAGGTTCTACCAGTTGTTTCTCTTGGGAAGGGATGGAATTAGATCGGATTTTCCTGAACTATTTCATATTCGGCCGGGACAGCCTGCTATCTGTTCAGGATCTCTGGAGATATTGTGTTCCGTTTGATGAGTTCAGACAGCAGTATGGTACTATAATTATGAACGGCGGGACCGGTGAATATTCAGATAACCGGATGCTGCTTCCTTATCATGGATATTGGGTATACATGACCGGAGAAGGGGAACTGGCAGGATTAAGGTACAAGCCATGATCCGAATCTTTTTTTGGAAATAATTCAAGTGATATTTGCAGGATATCTATACCTTTACACTCAAATTATCCAATCTGTTCAACTTTTCCTGAAGTCATATTCCAATATAGTCCGATTATTTGCAGGTTTCCGTTACGAAGTCCCAGACTTACGTCCGGATTAGTTTTCAGATGTTCAAGCTGCAGTCGGATATTTTCTTTTTCCAGTTCACGCAGCCATGAATCTAAATCTTCACCTGAATCTGGCTTTTCGCTTCTTGCCAAAAGACTTGAAAGAGCAGGAGCGGAATTTGCAAGCCATCCGGGAACAAATGAATCACCGTCTCCTCCACCGGTCCCGAGAGCCTTCATTGCTCCGCATTTCTCATGACCCATAACGACAATCGTATCTATGCCCAGATGTTTTATTCCGTACTCAAGCACTGTAGCAAGGCTCCAGTCATCCGGCGCTACGATATTACCTATGTTCCGGTGAACAAAGAGTTCTCCAGGACCGCTTGAAAAAATCATTTCCGGTGCACTGCGTGAATCACTGCAACTGATAATGAGTGTGTGCGGACTTTGTCCTGAAAGTAATTGTTCAAATTGTTCCTTTTCTTCGGTAAATGTCCCGTTTACGAATTTCTCGTTTCCTTCCAGTAATGTGCTGATTCCTATAGCAGAAACTCCTGAACATACGAGAAGACTGAAGAGGACCAGATAAATCGTAAAGCTTCGTTTTGCTCCCATGAGAGACCTCTCGTTGTTCAATGACTTAAATTTTATCAGAGTTCCTTACAAGAGAAATTACCTTTTTTTCACTGCGGACACAAAAAAATCCTTAAATCTAATATACATTCTGACCAGGTGATCACCGCTGGTTTTATACTGAAATACCACCCACGGTAGAAAAATTGCTACAGGCAGATAATATGAATAATTGTTTTGAAGAGATCCAGTCTCTTTGCAGGAATCATGGAACAGAATATTTAGGAGTTGCCGATCTTACTCAGGTCCATGATGAAGTGTATAGGCAGGGTGGTGATTTTGTCCGCTCATATTCAAAAGCGATAGTATTTGGAATAGTGCTCCAGGATTCTGTTGTTAATTTGGTTACCTCTGATATACAGGGAGCAAAGAGCATTTATTCCCATCATGCATATCAGGTCATAAATACCCGTCTTGATATTCTTACTTCCAGGGTTGCAGATATTATCCAGAAGAACGGATTTTCTGCTTTCCCTGTCCCTGCATCATTACGGTTTGATAATGAGAGAATATGCTCAATATTTTCACATAAACTTGCAGCACGGCAGGCAGGTTTTGGTTGGATTGGAAAGAGTTGTATGCTTATCACCCCTGAACACGGACCACGAGTCAGGTGGGGGAGTGTTCTGACCGATGCCCCTTTTCCGGCAGTTTCAAAGCCGATGGATGAGCAATGTGGGAAATGTCAGGCCTGTGTTGATATCTGTCCGGTTCAGGCATTTACCGGTGAGCCTTTCAGGGAAGGAGAATCACGAGAGGTCAGGTATGCTGCTGCTCTTTGTGACCAGTATTTCCAGAATATGAAAGAACACCAGGAAGAACCCGTTTGTGGATTATGTTTGTATGTCTGTCCGTATGGGCGTAAAAACCGGTAGCCTTTACAGGTAACACATCATGACATCTCAATACTCTTTTGAAAACTTAACAAAATATAAAAATCATTACGTTTCATTGGTATTTATTAAGTCTCACGTTGATTATGATTTATGGGGTTAAATCAGCCGGTGAAGGAGATTCTTATTGCACGTGAGACTATCGAAGGAGCCGGGGTCAGGCTGCATCGAGCCTTTGGATACCATGAGATACCCCGTTTTGATCCATTTCTGATGCTTGATGATTTCAGGGGGGATTCTCCGGCTGATTACCTGAAAGGCTTTCCCTGGCACCCCCACCGGGGCATTGAAACGGTTACCTACATGCTCGAAGGAAAGGTTGAGCACGGCGATAGTATAGGAAATTCCGGAATAGTTGGAGCAGGAGCGGTTCAGTGGATGACGGCTGGTTCAGGGATTATTCACCAGGAGATGCCAAAGCCAGTTGATGGAAAGATGGGAGGATTTCAGCTCTGGGTCAACCTTCCCCGGTCGCAAAAATATCATGTGCCCCGATACCAGGAGATATCTCCCGATATGATCCCGGTGGATACTCTTGAGAATGGTTCGAAAGTCCGGGTGATCGCAGGTACATATGGACGATTAACTGGTCCGGTTCGTGAGATCATCGTGGATCCGGAATATCTTGACGTGTCAGTCCCAGCGAATTCGAAGTTTTATCATCAGGCCCGGCCTGGTTTTACCGGAATCATGTACGTGTTTGAAGGGAGATGCACGGTAGGGGTTGGAGATCCGGTCTTTTTGAAAAACCGGAATCTTGCACTCCTGGCTCCGGGAACTGTCCTTGATCTTACATCCGGGGAAGACGGCTGTCGGTTTTTGTGGATCTCTGGAAAGCCAATAGGAGAACCAATTGCCTGGGGAGGACCGATTGTCATGAACACAAAGGAAGAGGTGGATCAGGCATTTACCGAATACCAGAATGGGACGTTTATCAAATAACACATCTAAAGTTATAAGCACAGTCTGAATTCCGGATATTTTGCTGATATCTTATTTGGGGATAATGGGGAATTCGATGGTCAAAGATAATGATGTTAATCAACGAGTCGTTCATCTTTCAATCGATGAGATAGCAGAAGCTCTGGATAATTGCACCTTTGACACCAGATATATCATTGATCTGCAGGAGGAGGAAATTATCCGATTATCTGAGTATATGATGTCTTCTGAAGAGATTCAGGAAGTTTTTGATGAGATTGATGACGATGAAACCGGAAGATATGTTCTGTTCCCAATCCGGATAGGTTCACGGGACGGGCATGCAGATATGGAACTCTTTATTGAAGAAATCAAGAATCCGGAAGTTCAGGAACTCACGAATCAGGTCATCAGGGGGCCGAAACCCTTCCGGAGATTCAAAGAGATACTCTCTAGATCCTCCTCTGCTGATTCTGTAATTTCTATCTCAAATGGCGTTATCACGCTTGAACTCTTGGATAAAGGTATGAAACGATCTGGTTTTTCCTTGTTCTACATCCTGTTCTGCAGATGCAAGTAATCTGGCAATATTCCCGGCATGAATTAATTTTTCATACTCTTTTACATCTAGCAATACAGAATCTGCCCGGCCATTGACGGTAAGGAAAACTGGCCGACCAGTTGTATGAATATGATCCAGGATCTCCCGGGTATGACGTTTCAGATCAGTAACCGATCGAATATCTTCAGAAGGTGAGAGTGCAGACATGTGATATGAAATATAGTGTATTATTAGGTATTAAATTTGGCATCTTATCCGGAGAAAAGATAAAATTATGAACTCACTCATCGGTCGTTCTTCACGCTCTCAATAGCCCATGCATCTCAAGTGACATCATCAATTCCCTGACTCCATCCACAAACTCTGACGGTTCATCGAGTATTGGCCGTACATCCGGATCAAATAATGACATCATCTCATCGTACGGAATGTAATATTTTCCAGAGAACAGTTCTTCATGGCCGGCAAGCATCCTGGTTACTTTTGTGATATCTCCTGGGGATCTAACCCGGTTTATGACAAGATGGATATCCCTTATCTCCAGCTCTCTGGCAAGTTCTGCTGCATGTTTTACAACCTGGACCGCATTAAATGTTGGATCTGCAACCAGAATTGCCTGATTAAAGCCTTTTGCAATGGCCCGGCCAAAATGCTCAACCCCTGCCTGGGTATCCATGAGAATTATCTCCCCCTCCCGAAGATTGATATGTCTCATAACTGCGTCAAGCAGGGTGTTCTCCGGACAAAGGCACCCGGTAGCAGCTTTTACTACGGTTCCCATGACCAGGATGTTGACACCGTTCGGGCCTTTCATTCCAAACCGCTCAACTACATCTGAAACATCCGGGTTGAGGGAGAACATGAGACCATATCCGGAATCAGGTCTGGCCCCGGTCTTCTCCTCTATATAATCCAGGTTTTTTGAGAGCGGAACAATCGATTCAGCATCTTCGGGAGAAACCCCGATAGCATAGGGGAGGTTCATCTGGGGATCTTCATCAACCGCTAATACAGAATATCCTCTTCCTGCGAAAAGATGAGAGAGGAGTGAGGTTATCGTGGTCTTTCCAACGCCCCCTTTTCCGGTAATAACTATCCGAAATCCTTGAGTGCTCATTATACTTTTTTACTCCTCGAATGATTTTCGTTCCATGATATTATGACCTTGGGATTCTCCCGATCTCCATTCTGGTGATGTATTTGCGCCTGCATTCAGGGCACAGGGTTCGTAGCTCTTCGATAATTGCAGGGTCGAGTTTGTCCAGCACCTTGTCCATGAGTTTCTCCGGTGCATATGACTTCTTGCATGATGAACATGTTGCAAGAGGGACGGCTGTTCCGGACCATGATTGCATGATCCGTTCTGCATCACTATCTTCAAACACTATCGCTTTCGTCGGACATACCTGAGCACAGGCAGCACACCCTGCACAGTCCGGATTGTGTTCAAAAAACGGCGTATTGATAACCGTGTATGGCCCCCGGTTTATGAAATTAATGGCACTTGTGCCCATGATTTCATTACACACCCGGACACATAATCCACATAATATGCATTTTCCGAATAGCGGGTCATCATGAACAATCTTCTTGAGAAACCGCGTCTTTGTGACTCCGTATTTCGCTGCCATCTCCCTGATTACCTCTGATTTTGGTGCTTCTGCAAGGTAGAGTTCAAAGAGCAGGCGTCGGTGTTTTATGATCTCCGGAGTGTCGGTCAGGATTTCAAGGCCATTGTGAACTTTGATGGTGCATGCGGGAGTCATTGTTGTCTTTCCACAGGTGACCACATCAACCATACAAAGACGACAGGCACCATATGGTTCCAGGGCTTTTTCATAGCAGAGGTGAGGGATGTCAATATTCAGCCTCAAAGCGGTGAGAAGGAATATCTCTCCCTCTTCAGCCAAATACTGATTTTTATTAATGGTGATGGTAACCATCCGGTTCACGGATCCGAAGAGTGACATATCAGGCCTCCGGCGAGATGAGGTCATCATACTCCTCTTTAAAATACTGCATCGTGGTCAGAACCGGATTTGGTGCAGTCTGTCCAAGGCCACAGAGTGATGTCTTCTGAACCGTTTCAGCCAGTTCTCTGAGCAGCCCGATATCCTGGCGGGTGCCTTTACCGGCGACAATACGATTCAGGATAAGAAGCATGTGTTTGAGACCTTCCCGGCAGGGGACACATTTTCCGCATGACTCACCTGAAGCGAAATTGATAAAGTACCGGGCAATGTCAACCATGTTGGTATCCTCATCCATCACCACAAGACCGCCTGATCCCATCATAGTCCCAACCTGATTCAGGCTTTCAAAATCAACCGGTGTATCAAAGAGTCTGACCGGGATGCACCCTCCTGATGGACCCCCGGTCTGGACTGCCTTCACCTCTTTTCCCAATGCTCCCCCGTTTCCGATATCATAGATGATCGAATGCAGGGATGTTCCCAGAGGGACCTCTACCATACCGATATTATCAACCTTTCCGACGAGTGAAAAGACCTTGGTTCCGGTGTTTCCTTTTGCACCGATGGATGAATACCATAACGCTCCTTTGGCTATGATAACCGGGACATTACACCATGTCTCAACATTATTCAGATCAGTCGGCTTTCCAAAGACTCCTTTCTCGGTAAGTCGTGGAGGGCGGAGGCGTGGTCGGCCGGTTTTCCCTTCGATGGATGCTGCAAGAGCGGTTGATTCTCCACAGACAAAGGCCCCTGCACCGGTCGCTATCCGGATATCAAAATCAAATCCTGTATTGAAGATATTTTTCCCAAGTAACCCATAGGTTCGTGCCTGGTCAAGTGCCAGCATGAGACGTTCAATGGCGAGAGGGTACTCAGCCCGGATGTAAATCAGTCCCTCAGAAACTCCCATGGCATATGCCCCGATGAGCATCCCCTCAAGAAGCATGTGGGGATCACTTTCCATCTCGTTTCGGTTCATGTAGGCCCCAGGGTCCCCTTCATCGGCATTGCAGACGATAAATTTCTCTTCTCCTGGTGCTTTTTTTGTGATCTCCCATTTCAGACCCGCAGGGAATCCTGCTCCTCCCCGCCCCCGAAGGCCCGATCGCTTTACCTCATCGATGATAGCATCAGGTTTCATACTGGTGAGTGCCTTATATGCTGCAAAATATCCGCCAATACCGATATACTCGTCAATGTCCTCAGGATTAATAAGGCCGCTGTCCCGAAGGATCACTTTTTTCTGATGAGCGAAGAAGGGTATCTCTCCATATTCTGGAAAAGTATCGAACTCATTCCCATAGACAAGGTTTCCGGTGATATGGTCCCAGTCGGAAATTGTACAGAGCACTCGATCAGATGGAACATCACCATGAAGAGCGAGAGAGATAATTCTCTCTACATCATCTGGTTTCACCTTCCGAAGTAAAACAAGGGCTTTTCCGGGGATGCTTACTGATACAATCGGCTCCTCTTTGCAAAACCCGATACATCCGGTCTTAACGAGAGAGATATCAAGGTTTTTCGTCTGAATTATCTCATCCAGCAGGTTATACAGGGCCATGCCTCCGACTGCTATCCCGCATGATGATGTCCCTACTCCGATCCTAAGCCTCCCCGGCTGGATCTTTTGCAGCCCTTTTTTCCGAATGGAGTCTAGATCTTCGGATGTCTGAATCCTCATCGCTTCCACCCGTACATCTCTAATATCTCCGGGATTCTTTCAGGGGTTACATATCCATGCAGTTCACCGTCAACATGGAGCACCGGAGCCATGCTGCATGCACCAAAACACCGGGCAATCTCAACCGTGAACTTGTTATCAGGTGTTGTCTGAAGATACTTGCCGTCCTGTACCTCTCCTGATAACCCAAGATGTTCTTCCAGTGTCTCTAATATTTTTTCTGCTCCTTTCACATGGCAGGGGGTTCCCATACAGACGGTGATTAGGTGCTCTCCAACCGGTTTCAGACTGAAAAATGAGTAAAAGGTGACAAGAGCAAAGAGCTCGGATAAAGGGAGGTCCAGTTTTTCAGATACCAGTTTCAGGGTATCCATGGGGATGTGTCTTTCCTGTATCTGAATTTCCCGTAAAACTCCTAACGTTCTGCCAGCAGGATAGGGATATTTTTCAATAATTTCGTCAAGCCTCTTTTCATCCATTATGCTCTCCAAAAGGAAGGTTAAATGTTTAGTGCCTTTCTCTTCCGGTTGATCTCTGCTTCAAGGAGATCAGCGGTCTTCAGGGGATCTGGTTCAACCGCGAATGCAGAATTTGTAATCCCCTTTACTCCGTCTGCGAGCAGATTCAGAACATTGCTACTGCCGAAGATCTTCGGCGGTATACCAAGAACTGTATAGACACCGGATGAAACAAAGTAGGTCCCGATTGAGATGGCTTTCTGAGAGTACCATTCCGGAGCTGCTCCACCGATTGGGAGATCCCCGATTCCAACTCCGAGCTCTTTCGCAATATTGGCCGCTAATACCAGAATTCTAGAACAGTCAACACAGGATCCCATATGCAGGACTGGAGGAATACCAAGTAGCCTGCACACTGATGCAAGTCCTTCTCCAGCGAGATCTGCTGCTTCGGGAACTAATAGGCCTGCTTTTCCGCAGGCAATGGCTGAGCATCCGGTCTCGACAACCAGGATATTGCGTTTGATAAGTTCCTTTGCAAGGGTTATATGCCCATAGTCCTGTTTAATCCGTGGATTATTACATCCGACAATACCCACACATCCTTTGATTGTACCGGCAACGATGGCATCGATGAGTGGTTTGTAGGTTCCTCCAAGAGCTTTTCTGATCGTCTCTTCAGAGAATCCTGCCATTACTTTCATAGGCCGTTCAGGGATTCTGACCCGGTCAGGATTTCTGTTCGGGAAGTTCTCTATTGCCAGTTTTATTATCTCATGAGCGGTATCTCGGGCATTTTCTGGTCTGAATTCTTTGTATATAGTTCCAGAGATCTTTCCCTTGGTGCTGGTTGTAATTACTTTGGTATGGTAACAACTGGCTGTCAGCGGAATGGAGTGATATATACATTGATAATCAACAACCATTGCCTCGACTGCCCCGGTTGCAATGGCAAGTTCCTGATCAAAGAATGAACCGGCAAGCGGAATGCCGCTTCTCATGAGGAGTTCATTGCCGGTACAGCACATGCCAACAAGATTGATCCCTTTTGCTCCCTTTTCCTCAGCCATTTTTTTCAGGTCAGGTTCTTCTGCGACATTGACTATCATCTGAGAGAGCAGGGGATTATGGCCATGAAGGACAATATTGACCTTATCCCTGCTCAGGGTAGCAAGGTTTGTGATTGATGTGAGCGGAGTTGGAGTGCCAAACAAGATGTCTGAACATTCCGTTGCTGCCATGGAACCTCCCCATCCGTCAGAGAGCGACGTTCTCATCGCATGTAGGAGCAGATTCACATAATCCGCATCAACTCCCATGTGAATGCGATGCATTGCCTCCACGATTTCACGATCAATACTTCTGGGCATGATCCCGGTTTTTCTCCAGATATCTTTCGTCTTATCCGGGGCCAGTTCCGCCAACTGGATCCTGTTTTTAATAGTACCAAATTCTTCAAGGATACCAAGAGCAAGATCTTTTGCTATATCGTTTGGACTCCGCCCATCTGTCTGAATTCCGTATTCGGTTGCGAGCCGGTGTAATTTTTCAACATCCTTGATCTGGTAGCCTTGTCCATGTCCTTCAGCAGTTTCAAGCAGAACCTGAACAACTTCCCTTCCATGATCTGAATGGGCAGCAGCTCCCACACTTAAGTCATCAAGAAGATTCCGTGCAACAATGGTGTCCACATTCGCACCACATACCCCAAGGGAAGTCTTTCCACCGAATGGATCTATTCTGCAGGGGCCCATGGCACAATTATTACAGCAGACTCCAAGTTGCCCAAACCCGCACTGAGGCTGTTGAAGGGCAAATCTATCCCAGACGGTCTGAACACCCTCGTCCAATGTTTTCCTGATTATCTCCTGGTCGGTCCGGTCTGATGCTCTCCTTTCCGCTTCTATTCTTATATCCTGTTCTGTCATATGTCCACCCTCCTCTTATGATAATGATGCAAGTCTTTCCATTACTGCCTGAAATGCTCTGATGTTCTCTGGAATGACGGGGACTTCGATTTCAGCTCCCCGTGATGTGATCATTTGGGTTGTAAAATCACTCCTCGCTACCCGGATAAGATCATTGATCTCACCAAATTCCAGAGCACCTGTCTTACATGCCTCTGCACATGCCGGAATTTTTCCTTCTCCAAGCCTTTCGATACAATTGTCACATTTTGCATTGACTTCCCGATCCGGTGCTGGCTTGATAACCTTCCGGAACTCAATAATTCCAAAAGGGCAGGCCATGGCACAGACACCACACCTGATACATTTCAGGTAATCAACAAGAACAGAACCGGTACTTTCATCCCGGCTGAGTGATCCGGTCGGACAGACCTGCATACAGGGGGCAGGGTCGCAATGTCTGCACCGGTTCGGAAATTTCAGATAATTGTCAACAGCCTCTACAAAGATGCGTGGGTAAGACTTCATTTCTTCCAAGATTGCCGGAATCAGACTCTTACTTTGCGAATGTGCAATCGCACAGGCAACCTCACAATGCCTGCACCCGACACATCGCTCCTGCCGAACAAAGACGGTTTTCATCCATGGTACCTCTGTTACGTTTTAATTTCACACACCGAATCATGAATCACATTATTTCGAGAGAGAATAATTGTGATTCTGTAGTGAGTTGGGATAAAGGTTGTTATTATCCTGGAAAAAAGGAAAAGTTAGGGAAGGACAATATTGAACCCTGGATCAAATACATCAAGCATACTGACAAACCGGTCAAACAAACCTGAATCTCCGGTTACGGTGACATCTTCCAGTGCAAGTGTCGGATTGAGGGCAAGTTGTTCAAGGGTCTTTCGAGGCATGGTCACCGTTACATCTGCTTCGGATGATTGTACATCAACCCGATAGACAAGCACATCATTTTTTACTTGTATCAAAGCCTTGTCTCCGGAGTCTGATAATATTAAATTCATCTGGTAATTCTCACCGTTGACTTTTTCCTTGTTAACCCTGACAGAGATATAATCAAGTAACTGGCTCATGGTCATGGCCTTCATAATATCTTCGGAAATCCCGCTCATCTCTTTTATCGGCTCTTCCCGTCTGAGATCCTGGGCTGCTGACAGGTATGCATTTCGTGCAGTTCCTGACTCTGTCTGATATCCGAGTTGTTCAAGTGCAGCAGCTTCTATCTCCCGTGCAGCCATATTGGTTGGATCGGCAAAGACGAGGTAATGTGCAATTGAGGCAACCAGTTCATACTCCCCAGCATCATAATGCTCCTGCAGCCGGATCATAGTGGACTCAGCCCCTCCCATGTATTCGGTCATGTATGAGGCAAATTCCTCCGGTGGAAGGCGTTTTAAGTTAATCGGATTGCCATCATAAAAGCCCAGATATTTCTGGTAGGTCGCTTTGACTCCCATGTAGATCTGGCCATAAAATCCGTAAGTGTACCAGAATTCCCTGAGAGATTCGGGAGGTTCAATCATACTCGCGATCTCATCCATGGTATATCCTTTGTTGATGAGATTCAGGGTTTGGTCGTTGATGTATTTGTATAAATCCCTCTGGTTTTCGAGGAGTTCTATAACTTTATCATTCCCGAATCTGGGCCAGTGATGGGAACAGAAGACCACCTCAGCTTGATCTCCGTATAACTGCCTGGCTTCATCAAGAGCATTTGCCCAGGCGAGCGGATCCCTGACCTGTGCTCCACGGAGTGTCAGAACATTATGGAGCGTTGCCGTGCAGTCTTCTGCCATCAGGAGGGCTTTTTTCTGGGGGAACCATATGTCAAGTTCTACCGGTGCTTCGGTATTTGTTGTCAGATGGAATTCCATGTCTATTCCATCAATGGAGACCTTCTGTCCGGTATGGGTGATATCAATGGTAGGAGCGATGAGTGAAGCAACTCCAACAGATGGACTTTTCCCAAGACCTATATCGACATTCCCTTTTGCATCCTTTGGAAGCTGAATACCGTACTGGTAGGTCGCTCTTCGTTGCATGGCATTGCCTGCATATACATTTTCACTGAGAGCATGCTCCATAAAATGCTCGGGTGCGATGATCTGGACATCACCCGTCTTTACTTCCTCCTCGGTAATGACTCCCTTTACGCCCTGGTAGTGATCAGCATGGGGGTGAGAATAGATGACGGCTTTAACGGGAAAATCTCCAAGTGATCTATTCACGAGTTCCATTGCAGCTTGTGCAGTTTCCACGGAAGTCATCGGGTCAATGACTATCCAACCGGTATCTCCTTTGATAAGGCTCATACTGGTGACATCATATCCCCTTACCTGGTATATCCCATCGGTGACTTCAAACAGACCGTTGATGTTATTCAACTGGCTCTGTCTATACAAAAGCGGGTTAATCGTATCCGGACGGGTATCATTATTCAGATATTTATATGCCTCCATGTCCCATGAAATATACCCGGGATATACCGAAGGGATAGTCAGCGGATCATCCGTCGCAATAAAACCCCTGGTTGCAAAATCAAAATCTTCATCATTGTTATCCCAGGCTGGAGTGTCATTCATTTTTTCATGGATAGCAATGGTGTACTCTGATGCATCATTCCTGTTATCCGCAAATCCTGTCCCGCATATCAAAACGAGACAGAGAATACTGATCAAAACCCTGAAAAATTTCATATGTGAACATAGCATGATTAATTTTTGTGGGTATAATAGGATCGGTTTTCTACCTGGAATCAGGAGATTTTGAGTATATACTATTTCATTGATCAAAGGTGTAAAGGATTATTATATCCAAAAACAATAGGAAACTGTGAAAATTTGTATGAGAACAAGTCTGGTTTTTGTTATTATCCTATTTATTATAGGATGTTCGTGTGGTATTGCTTATCAGCCTGCTGTTGATGAAGATCCTTCAGACATCCCCAGTCTGGTTGGTTACTGGATTGTCGAGTCAAAGGGGGCAGTTTTAATGTAAGAGGATAAAAGTGGTGATTTCACGCATCACGAAGGAAAGTTTAGCAACCTCACTGCTCATGCAGAGATCACTGAGCAGGAAGGCCGTGTGTTATATTGCGAATTCTCATCTGACAAAGGATTAAATGAGACAATTATCGGAGTAATCGGTCTTGATGATAAAACAGTTCACTTTGCCGATATGGATGTTTTTACCTCATGCGAATTAATTTCTGATGATTTCATGTATGCTATCTATGGCCATGTTACTGATAATGACTCGGTCGTTGCTGCAGGGACCTGGACACGGGTACCATAAAAACCCTCTTTTATCTTTTCTCACCGAAAAATAATGCATAGTTGAAATCAAGAAAAAAGGCTGGTTAATATTTTAAAAAATTCCGAAAAAAAAGGAGAGGGTTCAGGCCTGTGCCTTCTTGACCTGAAAAGCCACTCCTACAGAACATATCCCCGCAAGTAATGCAAATGCTCCAGCAATCAGTGGAAGAGCAAGTGCTGCTCCCCATGGGAAGATGAGTAGGATGATACCAAAGACAATACTGAGTGCTCCAAGAATACCTGCTCCGGCATCTTTTGATCGCATCGCTTCATAGAGTTTTGTTCCACCAATGAGTATACCCCAGAATCCGATGAAAAACACCAGCATTGTCACGACAATAATTGATCCAAACAGGGGTTGTGCCATGATTGCGATTCCAGCGAGGATACTGATGATTGCAAGAAAAATCTTCCATCCCATGTTTGTTTTATCACTGAACAAACTCGCAAGGGTGAATATTCCTCCAACAAACCAGTATACTCCCATGAATAGAACCAGGTAATAGGTGGTGATCAGGGGAGTAGTGATAAACATCAGACCAATTATGATAGCCATTATTCCCCAGACAAGAACGAGCCACCAGGGCATACTCCTGACAGCCGCATCTATTTCTGCGTTGGTAATATCTTCTTCGCTCATGATATCTGTCGTATATGGACTTGTATAAGAAATAAGACTTTGCTTTTCTAACTTTTCAAGACACGGTGTTCCGGGTTATCGCAGGAAGAATGCACCGCTTATTGAGAGTCGGATGAGAGAAGCTATGGAAAGGGAGAATGAGTATCTTACCAATTATTCCTCCTCCAATTAGCAGAAATGAATATGAGAACTGCTCCGATTTACCCGTTAAAATGATGATAATCGTAGATATTCTTAATATACTCCTGCTTTCGATGTTTACTTCCCTTTATTGGTGGCTTGAGATATCCGATATCCGGGGTCTGTTCTGCCGGGCAAAACGGGCAAAGGGCTGCATCAACATCATGTGACTTGGTTCGGACCGGGCAATAATACTTCCCGTCTATGAAATCGACTTTATCTCCTCCGGGGAAGGGCATGCCAACCGGATGACCTGGTATCTCCTGGACGAACATACAAAAACCTGAAAGGAGAAATTTTAAAAAACGAAGTCGGTTTCCAGGTATATCTCCGGTTGAGCATCGGTCTGCAACCATCATCCAGTATTCTTTCGCTTGATCTGAAACTGGTTCCTGAATCGTTGCAAACGAACCCTGCTGGTTCATGAGTCGGATGTTCTGGTATGTTCCGTCAAGGAATACAGCAATCGTCTCTTCAAGTTCTTTTTTATAATCCGGAGAGAGTGAATCGATCTTTCCAGAAAAATTCACTTTCATCTGTTTCAGATCGTTGGGTGAGTATGTAAGGACGATATCAGCAATTGCAAGACCTAAATCTCCTCGCATCAGGAGCGAAGAAAGTCTCCTACACGCATCAGCAATTGAATGAGTGCCGGTAACTTTCCCTTTATCGAATGTGAGTAACTTAACCATTCTATTTTATTACTCCTTTTCTTATCGGTGATTGTATATCTGAATCGAAGAATGGGAATACATCTCCTCCTAATCATATTTATAGTGCTGAGTATCTGAAAGGATATCATATACAATTCTGATTGGATGGAAGGAGTATATTTTCCATTTTAATATTTTTTGAGTAAATATTTCAACATAAAAATAAAATTAGAAATTCTTTTTTAGCACTCTTTTGAGATAGCAGATATTTTAAACCCTGTAAATGATTATATGTGTGTATCAGTTGAATTGCAGGTATGCATTCACAATTTGGAATCATCTATGATATCAGTACTCTATGTGGATGATGAGCCAGTGCTTCTTGACATATGCAGATTGTTTCTGCAACGTTCAGGAGATATGCAGGTTACCACATCGACTTCAGCTTTGGAAGGTCTAAGTCTTCTTACTTCTGGGGCCTTTGATGCGATCATATCTGATTACCAGATGCCCGGAATGGATGGAATTGAATTTTTAAAGGCGGTCAGAAGAGATAACAAAACGATCCCCTTCATAATTTTTACCGGAAGGGGTCGTGAAGAGATCGTCATTGAGGCTTTGAAAGAAGGAGCTGATTTATACCTCCAAAAGGGAGGAGACCCCCATTCTCAGTTTGCAGAACTTAAAAATAATATTGAACAGATTGTGCGGCAACGAAAAGCAGAAGCGGATCTTATTTACAGTGAGACATTATATCATACTCTCTTTGAGGCAGCACAGGATGCCATATTTCTCATGGATGGCAACCGGATCATCGAATGTAATCACCGCACTGAAGAACTGTTGTCAGCGGATATGAAGGATATCATTGGGAAGAGCCCGGTTGCTTTCTCTCCGGAATATCAGGATGACAATACATTATCCATCGATAAGGCAGGTATTCTGATACAGGAAGCTCTTGATGGTAATCCCCGGTTTTTTGAATGGAAACTTAAAAAAACAGACGGAACGTTTATTCCAGTAGAAGTGAGTCTAAACAGAATCGAAGTAAAGGGAAATTATCTTCTTTTGTCGATCATTCGTGATATCTCCGAGCATAAACGAATTCTGAATGAATTAGAAAGAAAAACAGAGGATTTGGGGGCATCATATGAGGAGATACTGGCAACAGAGGAGGAATTGCGTCATCAATACATTGCTATCTCCCAGAGTGAGAAGGCACTTCGCCAAAGTGAGGAAAAACTTCGTTCTACGCTCGCTTCGATGGATGATCTGGTCCTGACTCTGGATACACAGGGTGTATTTCTTGATGCCTATAATGAAAATACCGGGCAATATTTTATTCCTCCCGAACAGTTTATCGGGCATCATTATCGTGAGATACTCCCGCCTGATCTGTCTGATCTTTTAGGATCTGCGATGAATGCGGTGATTGTAAGCGGTCGAACCGAACAAATATACTATGACATGCATGTGTCAGGAGAGAATCGGTCATATAGTGCCAAAATGTCAATTCGTCTGGATGAAGATGATACCATATCCGGCTTTACTATTGTTGCACGGGACATCACCGATGAAAAGAGAGCACAGAGAGAACTTATCGAGAGTAAATCCAAACTTGAGGCGGTTATTCAGGGCAATCCTATTCCTCAGTTTGTAATTGATAAAAACCATATTGTGACTCATTGGAATGAGGCTCTTGCAGCGTACAGTGGTATTCCCTCATCCAGGGTTATCGGAACCAAAAATCATTGGATGGCATTTTATCTCAACGAAAGGCCATGCCTTGCAGATCTTCTTGTGGATGGTCAGGAGGATAAAATAGCACAATGGTATAAGGGGACATATTCCCGGTCTGGCCTGGTGAAAGATGCCTATGAGGCGGTTGATTATTTTCCCCGGATGGGAGAGTCAGGAAAATGGCTCTATTTTACTGCTGCCCTCATCAGAAATGAGGATGGAGAGATCATTGGTGCAGTAGAAACCCTTGAGGATATCACAGAGCAGAAAGAAGCCTACCGGAAACTGGAACAGGAGGGTCTCATATTGAACGCAGTTATTCACGAATCTCCGGTTCCGGCATTCGTGATTGATAAAGATCATAAACTTATGTTCTGGAACCTGGCACTTTCCAAGCATAGTGGCATCTCTTCTTCAGAGATCGTTGGATCCACGCAGCAATGGCGGGCTTTTTATAAAGAAGAGAGGCCTTGTCTTGCAGACCTGCTGGTTGATAATGTTCCTGATCAGATTGAAAAGTGGTATGCCGGTAAATACTCCCCATCAAAATTAATACCTGGAGCCTATGAGGCGGTTGATTTCTTCCCGTCTCTTGGTACGCATGGAAAATGGCTCTATTTTACTGCAGCTCCTATAAGAAATGAAGATGGTGGGATCATCGGGGCAGTTGAGATACTGGAGGATATTTCAGATCAGAAGAAAGCCCAGGAAGAGCTGCACTCAATCAAGCAATACCTTGAGAGTGTCATTCAGAATGCCCTGGTATGGATCATGGTTCTGGACAAGGAAACAAATATTGTCATCTGGAATAAGGCCGCTGAAGAGATAAGCGGTTATACAGCCGATGAGGTGGTCGGAAAAAAGTGGATATGGAAATCCCTGTATCCCGATGCTTCATATCGGAAAGAGATAACCAGTGAAATTGTTCATATCATTTCTGATGATAGTTATTTTTCAAATTTGAAGACACAGATACATGCAAAAAATGGAAGACTGCATACTATCACCTGGAATACCCGGGCATTACGGAACGAAAAAGAGGAGATAACCGGGTATGTGGCCGTGGGTATAGAGAACCTATGTAGTGCAGAGATACGCTGAAAATCTTACATTCCTTTCATTGGTAAAAATATGCCTTCCTTTCAAAACAGGAAATAGAACTCTGGACTCACCTGGTCCGTGAAATTGTTCAAGCCGGAAAAAAACCGAAAGAATATCGAGCAGTTTTCTCATTCGATTCCGGAATTCGATCATCCGATTCGCTTCATGGATATAGGATGTGGAGATGGTGCACTTACCTGCCGTCTCCTGGCTCATCTCATGGAATCTAAGAAAGTGCCGGAAATTGGTGAGGTCCTGCTCATTGATCCATCTCCGGCGATGATCTCCATGGCAACAGAAAAGGTGAGGAGTGCCTTTCCTGATGTGATTATTTCAACGGATAATGCTAGGATTCAGGATTGTTCATTATCGTTTGACAGACATTACGATATTGCGATGAGTTCTCTTGCATATCATCATATGCCGGTTGAGGATAAACGAATTCATCTCTCAAGGTTAAAGCCATGGATTAGCCACTTTCTTCTGTTTGAACTGGATGCGAATAATGATACACCGGAGATGTATTCCCCGGAACTTGCGGTTTCGGTGTATCAGTCATATGGGAGGATCATGGATTTTGTTTTTGCTCATGATGCCCCGGTTGAGGTTGTCACTGACTGTATCGATTCGTTCCTCATGACTGAGGTTGTATCAATTTTATCTGAACCGAGAGGGATCAGAACCGATTATCATATGCTTCGAAAAGAGTGGTTAGATCTGTTCAGTCAGGTTCTTGAACCGGAATTCTCTCTTCGCTCTGATTCGACCTGTTACGGAGATGAGTATGTCGGATTATTCACATTGCATTATGGAAGGGATGGATAATGATCTCTCAATTATTCATTTTCTGTGCTGGTTTCATGAAAGGGCTTGTACTGTCGTAACTGCGTAATCCGGAGGAAGGTATGAATAAAAAAGTAGTATATCTTACTGGTTTGGGATTTATTATCGTTGCGATTATTGTTGCGGGTATTCTTCTTACTACTTCCACCCGTCATAGCCCTTTACCGGAAGAACATGATATTCGAAATATATCTCTGTCAGTTTCTTCACTTATCAGCATTTCGGAGAATGGAGATCTGGTTACCCTGTCATATGTCCTTGAAACTTCACGGTTTGGAGAAGATGAATTAACTTTGACACGAGTTGAAGTGCTTAATAAGGAAACCGGAGAAGTATCCATGTTTTAGAAAAAGATAATCTTCAAAAAGCTCTTTCACAGGGTGATGATAGAGATAATCCCACCATCACTCTCGACTTTCAAATCAGTTCAGATATAATTCCAGCCATGATAACACACCGGTTGTACTTCATATCGGATGGCAGGGCTATTTTGCCTTTTTCGGTTCTGGGTGGAGAGATTCAGATATAAATGGTTGATAAATTTTAATGATTATCTGTTGGCACTATCTGGAAAAAAACCGCCATCGCATTTTTTCCGGTCTGAAATGCCGTTACCTTAAATATTGCACTCACGATATTCTGCCCATCATCATTAACCTGTCTTTTTCTGACTCTTTCTCCAGTGCGTACTACCTGCCGGTACAGGTCCGGTATATTCGTTTTTGCCAATTCCGGAAATGCCTCTTCAATTGGTTTCCCAATAAATCTGTTATTATCAATCCCAAGAATGGTATCCGCTGCCGTGTTGGATCCGGTAAAGATTAAACGTTTATCGTCCAGAAGTTTATAACTATGGATGCCGAATGGTGCATTCTGAATTATCGTCTCAAGATGTTCTTATCCATAAGTACCATATCAATCTCCTTTCTCAAAGAAATATCTTTGAAAATTCCCTCAACACCGCGATATTCCCCTCATTATCGTAGTAATAATGACTTGAGACTTCAACAATAAAAGGAGTTCCGTCTTTTTTTCTAACGGTTATCTCTTCATTCTCAAGATATCCTGTCTCCTGAATCTTCTTTAAAATGATGTTCCGATAATCCGGATGATCGCTTCATTATAGAGGGGGATGTAATTACCCATGCAATCATGGGAAGGCCCTGCTTTTTCGAATATGCAGTTTCTGCAGAGATTTTTCCTTCCTGATAGATATTGTGGTATCTTATGATTTGTATATCTGTGATAAGTAGCCAGTATTTATTTAAACTCTGCCGTGGATTACCCACGTATGACAACAACTCTGTATGTATTTACGGGAACCGGAAATTCTCTTGCAGCGGCAGAGTTCCTTGCACAAAAACTCGGTGACACGGTCATCGAGTCGATTCCTATTCGGATGAAAAAGGCGGGTGTAGTGATTCCTGATACGAATAAGGTAGGTTTTGTATTTCCGGTTAATTACTGTGGTGTACCATTTATACTGTCAGAATTTATTCCACGAGTCTCCCTCTCTCATGTCCCCTATATTTTTGCCGTTGCAACAGCGGGAGGTATTGGAAGATATGCCCTTCTTCAACTTGACAAGATGCTGAAAAAAAATGGGTCTTCACTTCAGGCAGGATGGCTGGTCCGGATGGTTGATAATTATATTCCGTATGGGGGAGCTCCGGATGAAAAGACTCAAAAAATCTTCTTTCAGATGCAGAGAGCTTGCTTGCCAACATCGCAAACTCCATTCAGGCAGAAAAGAAGGAGATGCCAGGATTTCCTGTACTGAGTCAGCTACTCCATTTCCTGCTTTATCCCCGGTTCATCAGGAGTCTTTCAGAAATTGATACCCGGTTTCATGTTGATGACACTTGTAATGGATGTGGTATATGCAATCAGGTTTGTCCTGCTGATAACATCCGGATAATTGACAATAAGCCGGTTTGGCAGCATCATTGTCTCTTCTGTCTGGCATGTATCAATCTCTGCCCCAAAGAGGCGATTCAACTGGAAGAGAAACACAGGAATAAACGGAGGTACCATAATCCATCAGTCCCTCTGAAAAAATTGATTCAGATCCAGAGTGCTTTTGACAGTCCCTCTGATCAGTACTATGGATAGCCCATTCATGAATGCTACTGATATTCTGAAGAGATGAAATGCGATGATATCTGGTAAAATCCCTGGTTTAATGCCCCTACGGAGAGAACAAATCACTGTTGCTGCTGACATCCTCACATCAGCCTTTGAGAATGATCCAAAAATTGCTTATCTCTTCTCTCAAAAAGGAGAAGGCCATACCATCCAATCCGAGCTCTTCCGGTTTGAATTAACATATACCCTGCGATATGGATGGGTATATACTACCCCGGATCCTTTGAGAGGTGTCGCCTTATGGCTTCCATCAGACAAATCAGAGATTACTACCTTCAGAGGTCTTATCAGTGGTGGAATACGACTTCAGCGGAAGATCGGAAAAGAAGCTATGAACAGGGTTTTGGAGTTTTCTCATCACATTGATAAAAAGCATATGACAGAGATGCCCTATATTCACCTCTATCTTTTTGTACTTGGTGTACATCCCGATTATCAGAATCAGGGTGTTGCAGGGCGACTTATCAGACCTGTTCTTGATCATGTGGAGAAAATTGGAATTGACTGTTATCTCACTACGCAGAATGAAGAAAATATCGGTTTTTATGAACATTTCGGATTTGAAATGATCTCAAATGAGTACCTGGAGTTAATGCAAGTTCCAGTAATTACTATGAAAAAAACGGGGAAATATTAGGATACTCCGGTGATACCGCTCAGTTTCCCTCTGAACTGGTTCATGTATAGGTTATAGTAAAGCCCTTTCTTATCCATCAGTTCAGTATGGGTTCCCCGCTCAATAATCTCTCCCTGATGTATGACCAGAATACAATCTGCATGTCGGATGGTGGAGAGCCGATGGGCGATAATAAACGATGTTCTTCCTTCCTGCAGATGAAATAGACCATTCTGGATAACTTTCTCTGTTCGTGTATCAACATTACTGATCGTTTCATCAAGGATGAGCTTATGGGGATGGGCGACCATGGCTCGGGCGATGGTCAGCGTCTTTTTTCCCTGAGAAAGATTGGCCCCTCCGTCTGTCAGGAATGTATGAAAAACATCGGGTTGAGCCAGGATAAATTCAAATGCCCCGGTTTGTCGTGCTGCATTGATGCAACATATCCTGACCGCTGCCACATGAAGGACAAAGAATATGAGGATGTGCTGCAGTTCTACAAGTGATTCCCAAAATTCTGGTCTAAGATGAATTTGCCTGGGTGATAAACGACAAGACAATAGTAATAATCAAAAGTGGCATCATCAGGATGAGAATGTACTGGGCAGCTGGGGTTACGTTTGTCAAATCATGTGATATGTTAAAGGGGGGTTGAGAGAAAAGTCCGAATCTAATACTGGGTCCCAAGGTTCATGGGATTTTTCATTCCCTCTGCATCTCTCACACAGATACATGCGGCAAAGATCAGGCCGTGTCTGATGGACTGTGCACATGGCAAGCTGTTCGTCATCAAACCGGAGGAATGGGCAGGCAAGTGGTCTTTGATCGAGAATTGTCGTAGAGGAAAAAATTTCTCTTTTGTCCTGATCAATGATTACAACCTGCCGAACACCGGTGATAAGGTATTGTATAAGATATTCAAACGGTCCGATCTGTTCCATGATGCCAAAAACATCGCCCATGTAACTGCAGCAATAGCCACATCGGTTGCAAGTATATGGTGGTGAATTAACTGCGGGCATGGTAGCAAATGAGATAGTCGTGTTCACTGAACTGGCAATTACCTCTGGTTTTTAGTGACATTCGCTGTGACTTCACCAATGACAGAGATGGCAGATGAGAATTTCATAGTACTCATGTTCATGGTGATATATGAAGGGATGTGTGATATGTAGTCTGGTTGGAACTCCGGAATCAATACCTGGATCATATCACTTATGATATCCTCTCCATATATGGAAACACATTAATAGGATCCATCTCACATATGATATCATGGTTACTCCGGAGGATCTGGAATGTCTGAAACGGATCGCCCTCATGGGCGGTCTGAACACTCCGGTTTTCCTCAAAACGATAAGCCTTGGTTCTGAACTTGGATTCAGTCCTCAGACGGCATCCCGAAGATTACGCTCGCTTGAGCAGCAGGGTTTTATCAGCCGGACTTTGGGAACTGACGGACAACAGGTGACCATAACACATGGCGGCGAAGATGCTCTCCGTCAGGAATACTGTGATTACTACCGCCTGTTTGGCCGGCAGGAAAAATCTCTGATGCTGAATGGAACCGTTCAGTCCGGTCTTGGAGAGGGGGCGTATTATATGAGCCTTCAACCCTACGCTGATCAGTTCCAGAGAATCCTTGGGTTTACCCCATTTCCCGGTACTTTGAATATCCGCCTTCTTCCTGGAGCAACCCTTCAGAGGAAGCGTCTTTCAAGTGCAGAGTGGAAGGTCGTGCAGGGATTTGAGTCAGAAGGACGGACATTTGGAGATGTCAGGTGTCTTCCCTGTTTTATCAGGGACGTTCCCTGTGGCATTATCATTCCCGGGCGGACCCATTATCCTGAAGAACTTATCGAAGTTGTCTCTCCTGAAGGCCTTCGAAAACGATTTTCTTTAAAAGATGGCGATGAAGTAACAATTGAGGTGACATTATGACAAAAGACGCATTTACTGCACTCAGGCAGGGTGAGATGGTCCTGCTGTATGACTTTGATGACCGTGAACGAGAGACCGATTTTGCCATGCGGTCTGATATGATAACTCCCCGCGACATCTGCCGGATGCGAAATGATGCCGGCGGACTTATCTGCACGGCAATACCCTTCCAGGCAGCTAAGAAACTAGGTCTTCCATTTGCCCGTGAAGTCCTCCGAAACTGTGCCATGGTTGAAAAACTGGGAGATATCCCCTATGATCCGTCCAATAATTCCTCGTTCTCGCTCTGGGTCAACCATAGGGATACCTTCACCGGGATTACCGACCGGGACCGGACGAAAACTGTAAATGCACTTGCTGAAGTAGTTCAGGCAGTCATGAATGGAGAGCCTTCATCATTCAAGGAACATTTCAGAACTCCGGGTCATATGCCGGTTCTCATCGCGGCTGAACATCTCTTGTCCCAGCGTCATGGTCAGACCGAACTGTCGATTGCCATGGCAGAGATGTCTGGTATTATCCCAAGTATCACCATCTGCGAAATGCTTGATGATGATTCAGGATATGCTCTCTCTAAAGAAGATGCAATACGATATGCAAAACGTCATGACCTTGCGTTCATAGAGGGTTCAGAGGTTCTGGACCGGTGGGAAAAGGTGGCATATCCAAAACCACAATGCACCGGACCAGTAACAGCAGCAGTAAACCGTATTTAATCCTCTTCGTCACCTCTTTTGATCCTATGGTTGTGGTTTGTCAGGGGTAATCTCTTTTGAATATTCTGTTCTGCAGGATATCTCCCGGTGAACAATACACATCCCTGCAATAACTCCCAGGATAATATTCAGGTAAAACGTCACAAATCGCCAGAGCAGGACAAAAATTCCGAGCATTCCTGCCGGAACAATCAATGCATACAGAGAACTGGTGGAGAGTTCGGTAATACCTGATGATCCTGGAGTGGTCGGGATCATCATGATGATGGCAATGAGAATCTGAAAGAAAAAGGAGAGGATAATATATGGGTCCAATCCGAGACCCATCAGAATAACAGATGCAACCATAAATTCAGTCACCCAGAAAAATGCTGTTGCACTTCCTCCGATAAGAAGGCCCCATCGTGCCGGTCCTGCAAACCGTGAAAAGCACGTAAAAAAGTTATCAATCTCTGTATCTGCACAGGCACAGATCTTTGACGATGAAAGCCGTGTATGCGATAATTTTTCAGTAATCCACGATACAAGACGGAGAATAAGACATTTCATGGGGACCGGGTACCGCATGGCAAGGAAGGGAATGAAAAGAAAGCTGAGTAGAAAGACCCAGGCGGCGATGATGAGGATAATAAGACTTGTGCTGAATGTGCTCCAGATCTCTCGTGTCATGAACATGATGATAACTCCCATGCCAGTCAGAACGATACCGTCCAGTACCCGCTCCATGATGACGACAGCAGTCGCATCTCCTACCTTTACTCCGGTCCGATAGAGTTCATGGACCCTGACCGGCTCTCCTCCAGCCTGACCGGGGGTTATTGTTCCGGCCAGCAATCCTGCAAGAACCATGTTCAGAGAGTAGAAAAACCCTACATGATACCCGAGAGATCGGGACATGAGGACTATCCGAAGCCCCCAGAGCGCCAGGGCCAGGATACGAAAACCGATGGCCAGAATAAGGAAGATTAGGTTAAATGAGAGAATATATTGAATAGTCTCTTCGGTGAACGTTGCTCCAAATACAATGAAAATGACCGATAAACTGAATATAAGTGATATTGCAAACAATCCACGGGATGAAATCTTCACATCATTCTCCTTCCGGACAACATCCGGATGTGTCATGAATACGGTTTCTGAATAAACCTTCTATGTAAGAGAGTAGCAGTATAAGATAATACTGGAGCATTCATATCCTTACATGCATATGATATCATGATATCCGTCGTAATTCCTGCATATAATGAAGAGAAAAGAATAAAAAGAAGCCTTGAAGCATTATCTCATCAGACCATCCCGCGTGATGAATATGAAATAATCGTTGTAGATGGGGGTTCGCATGATAAAACATATGATATTGCCGAGGATTATGCTGATATGGTCTTTGTTCAGGAGTCTGAACGGGTTGCAGGGGCAAGAAATGATGGGTTTCTTCGTGCCCGTTCCAACCTGGTTGCGACGACCGATGCAGATAGTATTGTTGCACCGGACTGGGTTGAGCATGCTGTCAGGTCTTTGTCTGATCCTCGTGTAGTTCTCTCCTTTGGGCCTGTCACACCGATTGAGAAAAATGATATTAATAAACGATATGCACTCCTGTTTAATGGCCTTATAAAATTCGGAGCTCATTCAAAACTGTATTATTATACACTTGGATGCAATACTGCTTTCAGGAAAGATGCTCTTCTTAAGGCAGGAATGTACCGGATAATGGACGCTGGAGATGACCTGGAAATTGCTGTCCGGATGCGGAAGATGGGAAAAGTAAAATTTGCTCCGGATATGAAGGTCGGGTTTGATTTCCGCAGGTATCATGAGTTCGGGTTTTGGAACACCCTGTATGAGTGGTATTATATCGTCCTCCAGGGTGGGATATCAGACAAGTACTCCTATACCAGACGGGAGTATCATGATGACGTCATCATGCAGGAAAAATGATCCTTTCTGATAAACCAGTGAACTAAAATCGTCTCATGAAAAATAATTATCGATGAAATATACATCCGGAACCTGTGGAAGGATCTTTTACCTCCATATAGAGCATGGTGAAGATCCGATACAGACAATGAACGCATTTGTCAGGGAACATGAGATCAAGGCAGGTATCATCCACTTCATTGGGGCAGTAAAGAACGCAAAGCTGGTAACCGGCCCTGAAGTTGATCATCTCCCTCCAATACCTCACTCAGAATCAGTTGTTCTGGCTCACGAACTGATCGGGACCGGTTTTATCAGAACCGGAGATGATGGTCCTGCCATACACCTCCACATCTCTGCAGGAAGACGAGATCAGGTACTCACCGGGTGTCTCAGGGGTGAGGCTAAGGCATTTATCCTGGTTGAAGTGATGATCATCGAATGTCAGGGAATGAATATCCCGATGATTTATAACAAAGATACCAAACTTATGCTGCCCGCTCCGAAATAGACGGGATGTTTACTCATACCCAGGTCTTTTCACTCCGATTCTACTCTTTTTCATAGCGATCTCAAATCCATGACTGATAAGCCATTCCCGCGAATATCCGGTATTATGGATGAACACCTCGATGAGATCATCTTGCTCATCAATATCACAATAGAGTCTGAATGAATCGATGATCTTAACCATCAGACCAGCATCAGTTCCATATCTGACATGCTTCTCATAGCTCATGCCATAATACTGGGCCTGGAACATTTTCGCAGATCGTACATAAATTGCATTGGTTCCCCCTCCCCGACCTGGAGCAATAGCAAGATCACCTCCTGATGTGAGAAGGGTAAGGATTGCTGAACGGTCTGCAAGAGCAAGATCTGCCATGACAATTGCCAGAGGCTCATCATTTCCTTCGCAAAACCCATTTATTGTTTCATTGAGACCTTCTTCCAGTATTCTGACCGGCACATCGTCAAGTTCGACCGGTGCGGTTGCAAGGATGAGGGGAGAACAGCCTGCATTTTTTACGGCATTAACCACATCCCGAAGCATCATGAAAGCAAAATCTTCCCGTTCTTCATCGGTCAGAATACAGGAGAGCCGGGTCTTGGGCTGAATGGGCTTATAGGGAATGACAACAGGTATCCGCATCTCTGAAACAAACGTTACCATCAGGAATGGAAATAAGGATCGGCATATCCCTGCAGGTTCAAAACCACCATAAGGATCTCATGCACAAAGCTGTGGTATCATGTCACCGGTAATTACATATTCGCGGAATGTTTTTGTGCCACTCACCTTTGTCTGCAGAAATATCTGCGGGTACTGTATATTCCGTCGCCCGCCTGGAGAAGGTTGTGTTCTTTCACCTGACGAGGTCATACGGGTACTGAGGCGCGGGGCAGAGGCCGGATGCACAGAGGCCCTCTTTACCTTTGGTGAGCATCCTGAAGAGGTGGCAGGTTTTATGCCTTTCCTTGAGCAGTATGGTTTCGGTTCGATCCTGGAATACTGTCATGCAATGGCAGAAGAGGCGCTCCGTCTCGGTCTTCTTCCGCATACCAATGCCGGGATCATGACTGCTGACGAGATGAGCTACCTTGCTGATGTCAATGCCAGTATGGGACTTATGCTTGAGACCACCGCCGACATCCCAGCGCACCGGAACTGCCCGGGGAAAGAACCTGCACGGCGTATCGCCATGATTGAGGATGCCGGCAGACTTAAAATACCGTTCACTACCGGCATTTTACTTGGAATTGGTGAAACCCGGTCAGACCGGCGGGAATCATTAGAGGTAATCGCCGGTCTTCACCGAAAATATGGCCATATCCAGGAGATCATCATTCAGAACTTCTGCCCAAAGCCAGGTACTGATATGAGTGCATTTCCTGGAGCAACCCTTCGTGATATGCAGGAGACGGTCCGGATGGCGAAAGAGATCCTTCCTTCTGATATTGCCATTCAAATCCCTCCAAATCTTGCCGACGCTGCACAAATCCTCCCTTGTGGGGTAACAGACCTTGGTGGCATCTCCCCGGTGACGATTGACTATGTAAATCCTGAGCATCCCTGGCCGGCTTTTGATGAACTTGCGGCCTTAACGAAAGGGTACACGCTTAAAGAACGGCTCTGTATTTATCCTGAATATATACGGAGAGGGTGGTATCACCCACGGCTCAGGGATTGTATCATCAGCCTTGAGAACACAATACATATGAGAGGTACATCCGTGATACCGGCAAAACCCCTGTATGAGGGGAAAGCAAAATCAGTTTATGCCAGTGAGAATCCTGATGAACTGATTGTTGTCTTTCGAAATGATATGACCGCCTTTAACGGGGTCAAGCATGACCAGTTTACTGACAAGGGAAGACTTAATGCAACGGCGTCGGAATTCTTCATGAAGATGCTTGAGGCCGAAGGAATTCCAACTCATCATATCCGGATGTCTGCACCTGATACTATGATCGTCCGTCGACTGGAGATGATCCCGCTTGAGGTCATTGTCCGGAATGTTGCTGCCGGTTCCATGACCAAGAAATATCCGGTTAAGGAAGGAATGGTGCTGGATCGCCCGGTGGTCACTATTGATTATAAAGATGATGAGCGCGGCGATCCAATGATCAATGATGATCTTATTGAGGTTCTGCACATTCTGACTGCTGATGAACTCCGAAAGGTTAAGGAGATGGCCTTACATGTAAACAAGGTCCTTACCCGGTTCTTTGATGAGTGTGGTATCAGACTTGTCGACTTTAAGCTTGAGTTTGGAAAGGCAGACGGCACTATCTACCTTGGTGATGAGATCAGCATGGATTCCATGCGGCTTTGGGACAAAAAAACCGGAGAGTCATTTGATAAGGATGTGTACCGGTTTGACAAGGGCGATGTCATTGCCGCGTACCGGAATGTTCTCAAACGGATAATTCCGGATTCCGGAGTATAACAGTCTGGGTATCCTACTAAGATGAACCATACCCTGACAAATCTCTTTTCTCGAAGATATGAGAATGATCTGATTCCCTGGTTAAAGTGTGTCTATAAAAAGTTTTTTACCTTATGGTCCATTATATTGAAGTCTGTGTGAGTTGACACTTACATGGGAGATCCTGTGGCAGAAACTGAAGAAGAAATAAGAAGTTGGGCTCTGGAGTATTCCCGATCGCACGGATGGGTCCTGAACCCTGATGAAAAGCAGACAAATGCCGTGATAAAAGGGCTATCCCGGAATTCTGAAAAGCATGGAGAACGATATTGTCCCTGTCGCATCAGGTCCGGGGATAAGGAGAAAGATAAGGCTATCATCTGTCCCTGTGTGTATCATGTGCATGAGCTTGAGCAGGCTGGTCATTGTACGTGTAATTTCTTTTACGATCCTGAATACCTGTGATATTCCGGTTAATCCGGAATAATTCTTTTATCTCATCTTTTCAATACCTGAAATGATAATAACAATTAAATAATTTCGCTCTAGCATGGTATTTGATTGTTGTTTTTTATGGGCTTATATGATTGAAATCTAATGTTTTTTGTATACGAAATAGTATTTTATAAATAAATAGTGGTAAAATATTTAGTAAATATTCATAGAGATTCAAAGGGGTTCATTATCTCTATCCCTTTAACTGATGTAAAATCTTTGTAATTCCTTGTTACCAGTGTCGCTGACAGGTTCATGGCTGTGGCAGCAATTACAGCATCAGGAAGTTTGATATTCGAATTTTGTCGAATATGAATGGCGTGATTTGCAACCGCTTCATCAACTGGAATCACAGTACTAAAAGGAGGTCATGAGTCATTCTGTAACTCTTTTCGGTATGTTTATTCCATCCTAAAACTTCTATCCTGCTAATTATTGAGGTAAAAAATGAGGATATCAGTATTTTCTTAATAGTCATAAGCACCTCATCGGATGCAGAACCGGTAATAAAATAAATGATGATATTTGAATCGATAAAATATCTCATAGCCTTTCCCATTCATTTCTAAGCTGTTTGACCTCTTTATCAAGATCCTCAGATGAACCAGTATAATGCACAATTCCAATATAATCTGCAGGATCGAATTTCTCCTTATTTGTAATTTTTCCCATAATAATCTGTGCAATATCCTCACTCCATGCTCATATTGGAATAACAACATCTGTCCTATTTCCATTCAGATCATACAAATACCGAATCTCTGATGCCTGGCCCATATAGTCTCAATTATTAATATTATTTTAAGCAATCCTATGTTTTGTTACCGAAAAAATTGAATGAATCGAATGTTCAAATTGTTCGGTAATTATAATGAGAATATTTCTATGTCTCTCAAAAATTTGGTTATATGAACTGATGCGATTTATTATGTGTGGGTAAGGTAAAAAAATCTCAAAAGGTTCCCTTTTCTTTTTCAGAAACAATATGAAATGTGATTTTTGTATTTCTGATACACCCTGAATCAGCATATCTCCCAAAATCCAATCAAAAAACCCAATTTACGTTCATTGACAGGTTCATGGCATACCTGGAATGCCATTGATATTTTCTCATGCTCATATATCCCTCATAATAGCACCGGATCAGAAAATTTACTATAAATACTCTTTTACCTTCAAAAATGTACTTTGTATCATGGCATCGTATTCCGCAATTATTACGAATGCATCTGATTACGTTAAAACCGGCCTTATCGATCACTGGAAACGATGGATTGTTCTCGTCATTCTATCCATTATCCAGATAATCACCATAAACATCGTGCCTCTGGTAAGTGGGTACCTTGTTCGTGTGTATGCAAATCCGGATGACATCGCCCCTGAAATTGATGAGTATGGAAAATTATTCATCGACGGCTGGAAGATGAACATTGTAACCATTCTCTACCTGATACCGGCATTTATTGTTGCGATAGCATTTGGTGCAATCGGGGTCATATCTGCTCTGGCTGGCCTTTTCTCCGAAGGAAAGATCACACACCTTGCCGGTCTTATGGTCGGGAGTATCGGCATCCTCCTTGCATTTCTGGTATTTCTTCTGATTACCCTCATCATGAATATGGCATATGTTCATTTTTCCAGATCCGGAAGAATTCTGGATGCATTCAGTATCGGTGCTATCACACGACAAATCTCTGATGGAATCGGATGGGGAGGCTACATCATCATGTGGATTATCGTCTGGATACTGATGACCGTCCTGTTCCTCATCGTATCCGGTCTTGCGATGATTCCGATCATCGGCTGGCTGGCATTAATCGTCTTAACACCACTCTGGTCAGTATTTATCGCAAAAATCAACAGTAATATCTATGACAACAGGCCCTGAAAAGGGCAAAAAAGTTTTTCAGGCTTCCGGTTTTGTAACCAGGACCGGAACAGGACTTTTATGAACGATGCCGGTGCTGACACTCCCAAGAATTAACCGATCTGCCATCCCTTTTCCTGATGATCCGACAACAATGAGATCAACTCCGGATGTCGACACATATTCTATCATGGCATCAACCGGATCACCAACGCGGGTATGAAATCCAATGGTCAGTCCTTCTTTTGCTGCAATATCCTGAACAAGATCCCGGATATGATTCTCTTCCTGCTGAAGCATACTGATAAATTTCACATCACCACTAGGCTCTTCAATTTTTACCTCACGCTCGGCCAGCTCTGCATATACCCGGGGAGGAATGGAATACATGACATCACATGTTCCGTTAAACTGCTTTGCAAGAGTCATCGCATAACTCAGTGCCCGAAAGCTCTCTTTTGAGCCATCCACTCCTATAAGAATGTGGGAAAACATACTCTTCATTCTCTCATTCTCCCATAAATAAGTGCCTTATGTACGATATTGCAAAAATTACATGAGGGTCTTGAGTGCTTCTTCACCACTCATATCCTGCATAACACCCGATTTTTGAGCAAAAGTGTTGATAACTGCAACTTTGCCGTTCAGGAGATCATCGATGTTCCTGATCGAGTCGCCTGAAGACGGACGAACTTTTACTGCAGGTATCTTAAATTTTTCAAGAGCGATGACATCAATGGCACCACACCCGACAAGACCCTGTGATGTCCGGGCAAAAACAAGATTTACGTCACCGATAGGAATGACATATCCGGTTATTTCATGTCCTTTCAGTGAGAATTTTACTTCTTCCATGATAGTATTCAACCCTGGTTTTATAAGATCATATCTTCCGGCTTCGTAGGTTTTCATCAGCCACCCGATAATATGTCTCTTCAACTGAACTGGTTATCCGGTCCCAGTCATGATTTTTTGCATATTCATTTAACAGGGGTACATCCGGAGATTGTGTGAGGAACATTCGTATACCCGTTGCAATGTCATCTGCACAAGCTCGTGCACAATACCCGCACCCCGGGAGAACATGATCGAGTGCGGCATTCAACGGATATTGTGTCGTGACAATGGGAAGTCCGCATGCCATCGCTTCAACACATACGATCCCAAAACCCTCCCGTTCACTTGGCAGCACAAACACACGGGCGGCTTTCATCAGTCTGATCACTTCCTGGTAATCACTCACAAACCCGGGCAGGTGAATGTTTTCAGATAAGCCATAATCATGTATCATCTCCACTATTCTGGTCATCATCGGACCATCTCCGATCATGGTACAGGTGAGATCATGGTAGTCCCTGATAAGAACCCGGACCGCTTCTACCACCAGTTCTGGATGCTTTTCCGGGATAAACCTGCCAATGAAGATAATGTCGGTAGTCTTATCCGCTGGGTTTATAGCCCGGATTTCCTGCAGGGGTATACCGTTCGGGATGATCTCCGGAATTCCATAATACCCTTCATCTCTCATCCGGTCTGCGGTATGATGTGATACTGCAATGGATGAACTGGAAAGGAGAAGTGCAATCTTTTCAATCACCCGGCCTCCAATTCCGGATAGTCCAAGGTACTGGTACCAGTATGCCCCCCATGCCTCATGCCAGGTAATGATACACTTTTCCTTTTTTAAAAACCCGATCAAGCGGGATACTATCACGGGAAAATAGGGAAAATTCTGACAATCGATGATGTCTACTTTCATTTTTAAAAGGACAGGAAACAGGTGAAAGGAATACCTGAGTGCCTGAATGATCGATCGCCGCCCGCCGGTGTACAATCCCATCGGCCGACATACCGGATGGATGATGAGCCCATCCCGATTTATTATGCTCACATCAGATCCATCGAACATGGGAAAAAGATGAACTTCATGTCCTCGCTCTGCAAGTCTTGTTCCAATCTCGAAAATACGTTTTTCAACCCCGCCGATAGTCTCCGGGTACAGGACATCATAGACAAATGCAATTTTCATGGACCGGCTGTGTAGTGTCTTCAAGTACATATAGGCCTGTATACAAATGAATGAATCAGATGCGATGTATCTCCTTCGCGGGTCCGGGGCGGTTCATAAAAAAACGATATTGCAGGGATACTGTCTGCATTGAAACAGAACTGGTTCAGGAAGCGATATTTCACCTGTATGGGCCTGATGAAATCATCATCTGTCTCTCTGATCCCTCTGCGGCAGGGATAGCATCTGATTTAGAGGGGCGTAATATCCCGATTCAGAAGCTCTGGATACCATTCGGGACCGATGAGCCCCAGCTCTGGGAGATATTCAGCACGATCTGTGGTGCTGTAAAAGATAAAGAAGTGGTTCTCTTTGACATCACCGCCGGGTGCCATTCCCTTCCATTCATGACATTCCTTGCAGCCTCATATCTCCAGTCTGTCTGCCATGTCACCATAGCAGGAGTGATATATGCACCAGTCACAGGAGATGATGGATTTTGCCGATTTGTCGATTTGAAACCGATGATGGGCATTCTGGACTGGATTGCCGGAGTAAAGGCAGTTACGAACTATGTTGATGCAGAGCCGATGTATTCACTCGTAAAAGATCTTCAGGGGAATATTCACCGGTCAGGCGAACATCCTGAGCCTCCCGTCAGACTTACAAGCTGGGCAAGTCTTTTGTGGCAGTTTAGTGATGCGGTCAGACTGGCCCGTCCGGTTGATGCGTTGTATGCAGCATCCGGTGCCATTCATGACATTGATGGAATAAATGAAGAACTACTTCGTTTTGCTCCCTCCCTTATCCCTGTCCTTGCAGCGACACGGGATCTTTCAGACCTGGCCGCAGAGCCGGAAATGGCGCGAAACATGGGCGAGTATGTCAGAAAACAGATCCGACTGATCGGGTTTCAGCTCGATAAGGGATTGTTTCTTCAGGCCGTCACGCTTGGCAGGGAAGTTCTGATAACGTTGCTCATGATCCGGATGAATCTTGATGCTGACTGGAGAGATGCGGATATCCGTCATGAAGTCTCACGGACCCTGACTGGTGGATCTCTTGCCATGCAAAACCGGCCCTATGAGAAAACCCGGTATTCGGATGATTTGATCCGGTATGATGACTGGAAAGAGATGGTACTGATATGGACCAGAATTTCTGATCTTCGAAATAATCTTGCACACTGTGGGATGAACCAGCGGGATGACAGTGTCAGATCGATTCGGAAACGGGCATCAGATATACTCCCGGATATCGAGCGGTTTTACCATCTCTGTCTCCCGGAAAAAAGATAAGATAGTATCCAATACCTTATTTTCGAATTACTTCAGGTCTTTAAACTGGGGCATGGTCGCCCTGATCTCTTTTCCGACCTCTTCAATCAGATGCTCTTCATCAGCACGGGTAAGAGCGTTAAATACCGGGCGGTTTACCATATTCTCAAGCATCCATTCTTTTGCAAAAGCGCCGGTCTGGATCTCCTCAAGGATCTCCTGCATGGCAAGGTATGATTCCTGTCCGATAACCCTGGGTCCGCGGGTCAGGTCTCCAAACTGTGCGGTGTTTGATATGGAGTTCCGCATCTTGGTAAACCCGCCTTCATAGATGAGATCAACAATAAGCTTGGTCTCGTGCAGCACTTCAAGATATGCCATTTCAGGAGCATATCCTGCTTCCACCAAAGTCTCAAATCCTGCCTTGATAAGCGATGTCATCCCACCACACAGGACAGCCTGTTCTCCAAAGAGATCTGTCTCGGTCTCCTCACGGAAGCTGGTCTCAAAGACCACCGCACGGGTTGCTCCGATACCTTTTGCATAAGCAAGGGCGGTTTTTTTACCATTTCCTGAGACATCCTGATGAATTGCGATAAGTGCAGGAACTCCCTTTCCTTCGGTATAGGTCCGGCGAACCATATGTCCGGGTCCTTTTGGTGCTACCATGATAACGTCCACATCTGCCGGGGGGACAATCTGACCAAAATGGATGTTAAATCCGTGAGAGAACATAAGAGTCTTACCCTTGGTAAGTCCCTGTGCAATCTGAGTCTTGTATACTGCGCCCTGTTGTTCATCCGGAATGAGGATCTGGATTATATCGGCTTTCTTTGCGGCATTAGCAACGTCCATCACTTCAAAGCCTTCACTTTTGGCCAGATCCCAGCTCTTACCCGGCCGGAGTCCGATGATTACCTTCAATCCGCTGTCCTTGAGGTTCAATGCCTGTCCTCTTCCTTGTGATCCATATCCGATGACTGCGATCGTTTTAGAGGAGATTGCAGACATATCGGCATCCTTGTCATAATATTTCTCTAACATGATAGCCTCTGGTAATGTTCTCTTTACAATCATTTGGGTGGACGTGATATCTTTTTTCCTTTCATCCGAGTATATCTAGGGCCCCGGATATTCTGCACCCGAGGTGTGGTGCATTGTCGCGCACTATTTGCACCACTGTATAAGGGGGATGGGATCAGAGTACTTATCGTATCATACATCAAGGTCATCATACAGGATTACTATGGAGTATGAGATCAAGTATAAGCCATCATATGCGATGCTTGAAGTGACCCTGGCGCCAGGGGAGTCAGTCACCGCAGAAGCCGGTTCTATGAGCTGGATGCAGCCAACCATCGAAGTTCATACCCGCATGAGGAAAAAAGGTCTCCTTGGGTCGATTGGGATGGCCCTCATAGGAGGACAGTCATTCTTTGTGAATGATTTTACTGCTACCAATGCCTCCGGAAAAGCGGGATTTTCAGCAGCACCACTCGGTGACGTTGACACAATGCAGGTTGCTCCGGGGAAGGGATATATCATTCAGAAGGCGGCGTACCTGGCATCTGAAAAAGATGTCAATCTGGATGTTGAATGGCAGGGATTTACCAAGGGGCTCTTTGGTCAGGGTCTGTTTATGATCAAAGTTTCAGGTCAGGGTCTGCTCTTCATCAATACCTTTGGAGCCATCGACAAGCATGTGCTTGCACCTGGAGAGCGGCTGATTGTTGATAACTTCCACCTGGTTGCCTTTAGTGATACCTGCCAGTACCAGGTTACGAAATTTGGCGGATGGAAAGAGACTCTGCTTAGTGGCGAGTTTCTGGTTACCGATATCACCGGTCCTGGTGAGGTATATATCCAGACAAAGAACATCCGCGAGATGGCTGACTGGATATGGACTTTGATTGAGCCCCGGGTTCAGGCTAAAGCCAGGTAAATCTGCTATCATAATCTTCGGCTGACAGATTTTTGGGCCGAGGGTGCACCATATTTCTTACTTTTTTGCACCAATATTTAAAACATACACCATTTTCATGGAAAATTTATATGCATTCTGACGACGACATAGATTTGGGAGTGACATCCTATGAGTGATTGTTTTATTGCGCGATAAAAAGTTTCGATTCCTGGATACAACGCTTCGTGACGGTGAACAGACTCCTGGCGTCTCTCTCTCTCCTGCAGATAAAGTTGAGATAGCCACGGCATTATCGGATATCGGAGTTCACGTCATTGAAGCAGGGTCTGCGGTTGCATCAGAGGGAGAACGGGAAGCCATCCGCCTTATCGCACAGGCAGGTCTGTCTGCTGAATGCTGCACCTATGTCCGGGCTTTACCACAGGATATTGATTGTGCTGCAGATGCAGGGGCAGATTCAGTTCACCTGGTAGTGCCGGTTTCAGATCTGCATATTGAGCGGAAGATGCAGAAGACACGGGAGCAGGTCTTTTCGATGGCGATGAATGCTGTTGAATATGCCAAAGAGCGTGGTCTTATTGTGGAACTCTCCGGTGAAGATGCATCCCGGGCGGATATGGAGTTTCTCAGATCCCTGTATGCAGCAGGCATTGAGCATGGAGCTGACCGGCTTTGTTTTTGTGATACGGTCGGGGTGCTGACACCTGAGGCTACCGCGGAGATCATTCCGCCACTCTGTCTTGCACCACTGAGTATCCATTGTCATAATGACCTTGGTCTGGCCCTTGCAAACACACTTGCCGCACTCAAGGCCGGGGCAAGCTGCTGTCATGTGACCGTAAATGGTCTTGGTGAACGGGCGGGGAATACTCCCCTTGAAGAGGTGGTCATGGCACTAGAGCATTTGTACAAGGTTGATACGGGAATTGAAACCCGGAAGATATACCCCTTGTCAACTCTGGTATCACGGCTGACCGGAGTCCCGTTTGCAACCAACAAACCGATCGTCGGTACAATGGCGTTTACCCATGAGAGTGGTATTCATGCTCATGGGCTCTTCCGTGATTCAAGGACATATGAACCGATAGCACCAGAACTTGTCGGAAGAACCCGGCGGATTGTTCTGGGTAAGCATTCTGGTTCAGCTTCGGTAAAGGCGGCCCTGACTGAACTTGGGTACTCACCAAATCCACGACAACTTGAGGAGATGGTAAAGCGTATCAAGGCGCTTGGAGATGAAGGGAGAAGAGTCACCGATACTGATGTTATGGCAATTGCTGATGCTGTCATGCTTCTTGAATGCAGGCCGGTCATCTCGCTCAAGCAGTATACCGTGGTTTCAGGGACGAATGTAATTCCGACAGCCTCTGTTACGATGCAGGTGAACGGAAAGGAAGTGACTGGTGCAGCAACCGGTGACGGACCGGTGGATGCAGCATTGCGGGTATTGCAGCAGTCAGTAGCTGTAGCCGGGGATATCAGACTTGAAGAGTATCATGTCGATGCGGTCACCGGTGGAACAGATGCAATGGTAGAAGTTACCGTAAAACTGAGAAAAGATGGACAAACCATAACATCACGCGGAGCCAGAACCGACATTATTCAGGCCAGCGTGGAGGCGGTCATCACCGGGATGAACCGTCTGCTGAGGGAATATCATGAAAAGCGGAGCACAAATACTGATTGAAGGTTTAAAAGAACAGGGAGTTGACATCATCTTCGGGTATCCGGGTGGTGTTGTTCTTCCGATTTATGACGAACTCTATGATGCAGATATTCGCCATATCCTCGTTCGTCATGAGCAGGCCGCTATTCATGCTGCAGACGGGTATGCACGGGCCAGCGGGAAGACCGGGGTCTGTCTTGCAACATCTGGTCCCGGTGCCTGTAATTTGGTCACCGGTCTTGCCACCGCATACATGGACTCAATACCGGTGGTTGCAATTACCGGCCAGGTCCCGACATCACTCCTGGGAAATGACGCCTTTCAGGAGTCTGATATTACCGGGATTACTATGCCGGTTACCAAGCATAATTACCTGGTAACTGACGCACGTGACCTGAGACGCATCATCCGGGAGGCATTTCATATTGCAAGTACCGGACGGAAAGGGCCGGTTCTCATCGATCTTCCAAAAGATGTATGCACTTCGATGGTACCGGATGTAGACGGCCCGGATGAGCAGCCACGACTCAGGGGATACAAACCCAAGTACCAGGGTCACAGCAAGATGATCCAGCGGGCAGTAGATCTCCTGCTTCAGGCAAAACGACCGGTCATCTATGCCGGGGGTGGTGTCATCTCATCCAATGCATCTGCAGAGCTCGTCGCCCTTGCTGAGAAGATGTGCATGCCGGTCACTACTACCTTGATGGGTCTGGGGTGTATACCGACAGATCATCCGCTCAACCTTGGTATGCTTGGGATGCATGGGACTGAGTATGCAAATTATGCCATCACCGAATCAGATCTGCTCTTCTCCATCGGAGTCAGGTTTGATGACCGCGTAACCGGAAAGATAGAGGCTTTTGCACCACAGGCAAAGATTATTCATATAGATATTGACCCCGCCGAGATCGGGAAGAATAAACAGCCGGATGTTCCCATCGTCGGAGATGCAAAGAGTGTTCTTTCTGATATTCTCAAAAAGATTCCTGAGTCATGCCCGCATCCTGAATGGTCTGAAAAAGTTGCGATGTGGAAGAAGAATCATCCACTCAGATACCGGTCTGATGGGAAACTGTATCCCCAGTTTGTAATCAAGACTCTGGCTGATATATTAGGCGAAAAAGGAATTATTGTCAGCGAAGTTGGGCAGAACCAGATGTGGACCGCTCAGTGGTTTAAGTTTACCCGGCCACGTCAGTGGATCAGCTCAGGTGGCCTTGGGACCATGGGCTATGGGTTTCCAGCTTCAATGGGGGTTCATTTTGCCTGCCCGGATCAGCCGGTTTTCGTCCTTGCCGGTGACGGTTCATTCCAGATGAACATCCAGGAACTGGGGACGGTGGCACAGTACAACATCCCGGTAAAAGTAATCGTCCTCAATAATCAGTTCCTTGGCATGGTCAGGCAGTGGCAGCAGCTCTTCTATGAGCGTCGGTATTCATACACCGAACTACCGGAAGTTCACTTTGAACGAATAGCAAAAGCTTACGGAATAGAGGCTGCTACGGTCAGGAATGCTTCTGATGTGGAAGCAGCCATAAGAACCGCACTTGCTCATCCCGGGCCGTATGTTCTTGATGTCAGGGTTGAACGGGAAGAGAATGTGTTCCCCATGGTTCCTGCAGGGGCAAATATCAGTGAGATGATTGTCGGCCACCATGCCGAGCATGAGGAGAACTAACATGACTGCACATATATTCAGTGTCCTTGTAGAGGATAGTCCGGGTGTTCTCTCACGGGTTACCGGTCTCTTCTCACGACGGGGTTTTAATATCGAAAGCCTGGCAGTTGGTCATTGTGAGCAGCCTGATACCAGCCGGATCACCATTGTTGTCACGGGAAATGATGTCCAGATTGAACAGGTGAAAAAGCAGCTCAACAAGCTGATAGAGGTTATTAAAGTTCTTGATGTATCCGAATCAGAGCATGTGGAACGAGAACTGGCTTTGATTAAAGTCAGGGCAGGGCCTGGTGAAGCTCGTTCTGAAGTAATGCAGATTGCAGGGATATTCAGAGCAAAGATCATCGATGTCGGAAGTGATACGCTGGTTGTCGAAGTGACGGGAGATAGTGGAAAAATTGCTGCAATTGAAGATCTCCTCAAACCATACGGAGTTCTCGAATTAGTCAGGACCGGAAAGATCGCTCTGCAGCGGGGATCTGCAACGGTAAGTTCTGGGAGATAATCCCTTTTTCATACCGATTTCTCCCCTCAATTGTACAAATTTTTATTGCATATATATGACTATTGAGTCTATGCACTTTTTCAGATTTGTAATCGTTTTCTTCTGAGTATAGGGGCTGGTTTTGGTTTTATCACAACCTGACTTGTATTTGATGAGTTTGAATGGGATATCTTTACTGATGAACGGGTTTTATTTATCATCCCAGTTTTACTTACCGTTACTGGTACGGAAGTTGTGGGAGGTTTAATAACAAATGACATTTTTCATAAGATAAGAAACCCCTTATGGAAACAGAACTGATTCTTATAGAGTTCAGGTTTACCGAAAAACACAACGGTATGTTATCACATGAAACAGGTGATAAATCCATGTTTCTTAAACAATTCATCATAATTGCCATGGTCATCATTGGTATGACCGGATTTGCTTGTGCAGAGGCAAATATCTCCGTGGATCCCATTGGCTCCCTTGCCGCCGGAGAAAAATTTAACATCAGCGGAACAACGACAATTGACAAAGTCAAAAAGATCGGAATTGAGATCTTCCCAAAAGAGTTCTGGGACAATCTGGTTGCATATGCAAAAGAAGATAATGCCGGAAAAGTCCGATTCAAGGAGTTGGCTTCATCAGGTGATTCAGCAAACCAAACCGGGATAAACATGGTACGATTCAATCCGGATGGAACTCAGGCATATCAGACTGTCGATATTCCTGATGATTATGCTCTGGTCATTGTTCCGGTAAAGAAGGACCCTTCAGGAAAAGTGACTTTTAATGTTGAAATCAATGAAAAGGTGAAAAAGGTCCCCTTCCAGAAGGGAAAATATCACATGAATGTCTATGATGCATCAATGGAGATAGAACGTCCAGGGACGGTCATGCCAAATGGATGGGATGTAATAAAAAAGAAAGCCTATCCAAGTACTACTCTCTCCAATATCTGGGATCCAAAGAATGAGAAAGAACTGGAATATGTTGAGTTTACAATCCGGTAATACTCAAATCTCTATTTTTACAATAAGATAAGAACAGATCCTCTGCCATCGGTCGGATTATCCTCTGATTTGAAATCCGCGAGGTGGTATTATCATTACAAATCTGACTCCCTTTCCGTACACACCAGTCTCTTCAATTGTTATTTCGGTGATAGACAGGATCTCCCTGATTAAAAACAATCCATTCCCTGTATTCTTCCCATAATTCTGGTCAAATATTCTGGTTTCTTCTTCAGGAGCAATGCCTGTTCCATCATCTTCATAGATGATCTCTGCATAATCGCCATTGATCCTGACCGAAGTTAAGACCGGGTTTTGTATGTCATAGAGTGCAGGAAAATGCGTTGATTATCCCACAATATCTCATTGGTTTGGGGTATACATTATACATCCGATTGTTCAATCTCGGGTTGTGATAAGGGGTGGATAAATCAAGAGATATACCCACCATTATACCCGGAAGGAAGTTTTCGTTGTAATAATGTTGATGCACCAACCGGCGGCTTAATTTCAAGAGTGAAAGAGCCAACGGCAAGGGGCCCGGCAAGTCCTGCACCTTGTAAATTAAGTCTGACTCTGGTGTTCTCTCCTGATTCAATTATCCCGGAATTCGGACATAATTGAGTGGTACTGGATTGCCCCCTTCATTTCCTCTGACATAGTAATAGACCATTTTTGACAGGTCTATGCTTCTCCGGTTTCAGGAACGGATATCGAAAATGTAAGTGATATCAGGCCTCCCTGCCCTTCATTATAATGTCCACGAATAAGGCCGTCTGTTATCGCTACTGATGCACTCTGTTTTATCCTTGCATAGGTGACTTCCTGGACTTTCTGCGTTGCAAACATTCCGGTACTGATCATGCTGTACCCGAAAACTGCAGCAGCAACAACAAAGGCAATCATGACAATTGCTGCCTCAAGCCCTGAAAATGCGTTTTCCCTCTTGCGATTGTCCATGAGTCCACCCCGTACTACCAGATAGAACTGGTATTATTTAAGGATGTAGCTGATCAGTATACATGACCGGATGACCTATATAATTTAACTGACTAATCAGTCTAGACTAACCAGTCAGTCAAATACTATGAGGTCAACCATGCAATACCGTACTGTTTCAAAAAATGGTGATAGCCTTTCAGCGCTCGGATTCGGGGCAATGAGACTCCCGACAAAACGAGGCCGGATTGATGAAGAGAGAACCACCCGGCTTATCAGGAATGCAATCGATAACGGGGTGAATTATATTGATACCGCTTTCCCCTATCATGGTGGTGAGAGTGAAAAAGTCCTGGGGAGAATTCTCAAAGATAAATATCGGGAAAAGGTACGGATAGCCACGAAACTTCCTCCCTGGAATGTCCATACCCGAGAGGATATGGATAAAATCCTGTCAATTCAATTAAAACGCCTTCAGACTGATTATATCGATTATTATCTCCTTCACTCGTTAAATGCCGGAATCTGGAAAAAACTTCTGGATCTTGGTGTCATGGATTTTTTGGAAGAAGCAAAAAAATCCGGGAAGATTATCAATATCGGGTTTTCATTTCATGGTGACCGAAAGACGTTCAAAGAGATTATTGATGCATATGACTGGACTTTCTGTCAGATCCAATATAATATCCTGGATGAGGAAAATCAGGCAGGAACTGAGGGGCTCAGATATGCTGCCTCAAAAAATATCGCCATTATTGTCATGGAACCGCTTCGGGGTGGGATGCTTGCACAGAACCTGCCAATAGAGGTTTCCCGGATTTACAATGAGTCAGGCTTGAACAGGACAGCGGCTGAATGGGCCCTTTCCTGGGTATGGAATCATCCCGACGTGACCGTGGTACTGTCAGGACTAAATGATGAACGACATCTTGCCGAGAATCTTGCGACCTGTGAAAAAGCCGTACCCGATTATCTCAATTTGAACGATCTGGAGACGATAGAAAAGGTAAAAGCGGTATATTCACGACTCATGAAAATTCCCTGTACTGGGTGTTCATATTGTATGCCCTGTCCATTCGGCGTCAACATACCTCAGTGTTTTTACTTCTATAACCAATACCACATGCTCGGTAATAAGATGATTACTCGGGGATTTTATGGGATGCAACTGATGGGTGGCATGGGAACTTCTGCTAATGCGTCATTGTGCAGGCAATGTGGAAAATGTGTCCAGGCATGTCCTCAGCACATCAATATACCTGGTGAGATGAAAACCGTTGCAAAGACGATGGATAACTGGATCACAAAATGTGTTCTCATTATTGCGAAGCGGATGTTTTCTTCACAGGTTAATGATGAAGACTAATCCCATCGTTTTGGTGTTGTGAATGGCTCAATACGATTCATCTGACCAGAAGAATGTCTCTGGCTCTGATAAACGAGAACGTATCCTAAAGGCTGCTCTCCATCTCTTCACAACCCAGGGGTTTCATGCAACACCGACATCACAGATAAGTAAAGAAGCACAGATATCGACCGGGACATTATTCCATTATTTTCCTGACAAAAATACGATCATTGATGAGTTATATCTCACGATAAAAAAAGAGATGGGTGATGTTGTCAGGGGCACTGATGATGCTTCCCTGCCGGTGAAAACCCTTCTTGAACGCGGATTTATCCGGTATATACACTGGGCCATTGAGAATCCAGAAAAAGCACGGTTTTTAATGCAGTTTCATCATTCACCCAACATCAGTGAGAGAGTCCAGAGCCAGGCATTTGACGAATTCAAATGGATGCATGATATCTATACCCGGGCTATCGGGGAAGGACTGCTTACCGATCACCCGGTACATTATCATCTCGTAATGACCCAGCAGATACTGAATGGCATAGTTGAACTCCTATCAATCAAAGATGATGAGGTACATACCGATGAAATTATCTCTGCAGGAATAACCAAAATATGGAAATAAACAAGCTACGGGAATCCCTTTCTTTTTCGGATTTCATGGAGATATTCATTTAGAAAATTCTCCAGCGACTCCTGATCTGATCCTTCCTGGTCTGGAATGCCGGACCAGAATGTCTCAAATGAAAATGTATCCCCGAGTATCTCCCGTGCTAGTGCCTCATATCTGAAAATGATGAGTGTATTGAGATTTGCCTGATGAACTGCTTTATATACTCCGAATGAACTCATATCAACCTCCTTCCCGGTGAGAACTGCATTGAGATAAGAGATATTCGATCTGATGAGGTCCCGGGTAATTATCCCCGAATGTGATGAGATGAAGACTTGTATAGATGATGATACAAGCGATTCAAGAGTTTTTATATATCCATCGATCCGGTCATAATCGATATAGGGTATGGGATCTTCAACCAGGTCTCCTACATAGAGGATTTCTCCCTTACGATCAAGACAGACGGATGAGTCAATGGTATGACCGGGAGCATGCATGAATTCAATATCATCATTTTCAAGACACAGCCTGGAATCAAATGTAAGATTGGGGAGGAGAATCTGCACCGGTCCTCTTGTTTTTCCCCCGTTTCGAACGAGATCGAAGGCACTCCGTTCGCTCATACGTTTCCGACAGGTTGTATGTGCTGCAATAATTGAATCCGGAAATGCACAATTACCCCAGATATGATCCCAATCAGAATGGGAGTTAAAAATGAACAGGTTGTCTGGATGATCAATTGATGCAAGAAAGCCATTTATCTCCTGAATAGAATCAGGGCCTAAATGTGTATCACAAAGAACAGTATGCTGTGTTCCTATGATGATCATGACCGAAATATCGTCATCAAATGTCAACATCCATGTCCGATCTGATACCCTAATGGAGGATAGTAAAGTCATATATAAGACTGATCCTTATTGGTAGCAGAAATTCGATAGGAACCTGCCGGGATGAGCATATCAAAGATAACTCCTGTTCCGTGTATCCCATGTTCGGTAATTGATATCCCGGTCAGGCTAAGAATCTCCCGTATCAGAAAAAGGCCTAATCCTGTATTCTTCCCAAAACCTTTTGTGAAAATTTTACTCTTGTCTTCATCTGCTATTCCTGTTCCATTGTCGGTGTATCGCAAAATGAGATCTGAATTTCTTTTTTCATATGACAAAGCAATCTGTGTCACCTTCTCTCCATGACGGATAGAATTTTCAATGAGATTATACAGGACTTTTCCAAACATAGGATCAGCATATACTTCATAGGATTCATCAGGCAGAGATACTGAAATATTGGTCAGGAACGTTTGAATTTCCTTCTTTTTCATAATTCTGTCAATCCGCTGCCACACCGGCGGATGAATCCCAAGATCCTGGTACTGGCGGGTGAATTCGATAAGTGTCTGAATATCGTCTCCGGCTTTTTCGATATTATTCAGCCAGGTAATATCTGGTTCCTTTTGTATGGAGTGTCGCAGCAGCTCACAATAAGAGATGACGGCCATAACTCTGTTTAAAATATCATGGCGGGTGACACTGTTCAGTATGAGCAATTGATTGTTCGCCTGTGTCAATGCATTTTGTCCTCGTTTTATTGCATCAATATCCTGAATAAGAAGAAGGGTATGCAGACTTTCACCATATTGAATGGTCCGGTAATGAAGCATGACAAATTTTTTTTCACCGTTAGGAAGGCTTGCTTCATACTCCCATGTATTCTGATCTTCAAACTCTCTTGGCCGTTTCTTAAGAGCAAGGTCTGTAAGAAAGTTCACTTCCAGAATTGAGAGTGAAATGAGATCCTCTTTTCTCATGTGGAAAAACTGTTCAAACCCATGATTCACATCAATTATGGTATCATTTTCCGATAGGATCATGAGCGGGTTTGGCACTTCGTGAAAAACAACAGAGAACTTCTCTTCCCTCCTGATAATCTCCTGTTCCAGAGCAACACGTTCTGAAATATCTACAAACGCAGCAAAAACTGCTTTTTCTCCCATATAATCGATTATATCTGCGGAGAGGGAGATGTAAACCCGATCTCCTGTTTCCTTAAGAAAGGTAATTTCATATCCCGACACATGGTTTTTGCTGGCAAGAATTTCATTTATCCGCTTCTGGTCATCAGGTCCGATGAACTGAAAACTAACCGGGTTTCCGATTCTCTCTGATGGATCAACAGAAAAAAGTTCGACTGCTCTTTTATTCATGACAAGGATGGTATTATCATCTAATTTTGTAATAGTGATTGGAAATGGAGCATTTTCAATCAGCAGCCGGTAATTTTCTGCCCCTTTGTGAATCTCAAGTATTGCTGAGGCGAGTTGATTCTTCTGTCTAATCTGATAATACCTGATAAGAAAGGCACTATCAATAATTGCCAGAACAAGGAGAAAGGTCGTTGAAGTAAAGGCAAACCGGGTAGGTGAATCATGAATCAGAGTGGCTGACCATTGCACTGCCAGCCACCAGTAGGGAAGCAGAATGAGAGCAGACAGGATGGATATGAAAAATGCGCCATATAATGGATTGTTTTCCCATTTTTCTGGTATCACCTGCATTAATATTGCTCTCCTGAGTATGAATAGCCGGTAATTGTTTATATTCGCTTCTTACATAATTACTATTCTGTGAAACCAGCAGTACGGCTCTATCCTGTCGATTCATTCACCCGTCCCCCTTTTATTATTTACCTATCTCTCTTTTTCCTGCTTGTCTGTATCAACTCACTCGGAGCCAAATATTTTGTCTTTTCATATCCGATAGTGACCGGAGTCTCATCATTTTACCTGATTGTCGCTTTCATGATAGTTTTTGCCCTCTGGTTTGGAATATGGGGTGTTCTGGCTGCATATACCGGTTGTGTTATTGGTGCAGGAGTCCTAAGTGGTCTTCCGGTTGATGTCTCCTTATACTGGTCTTTTGCTGATTTATGGCAGGCACTCATCCCATATGTGGCATTCCGATACTTTCATGCAGATCCGGCTCTTTCAACCAGGCGTGATCTTATGATTTTCTTCATTTTTGGAGTCATGATAAACAATATTGCCGGGGCGGTCTGGGGTTCGTATACGCTTGCATATGGGGGCATAATTGAGATCAATCAGATTATGATGACTATGATTGGGTGGTTTTTAGTGAATCTGGCTGTTTGTAGTATTCTGTCTCCGATTATTCTGATTTTCGTGACTCCATGGATAAAAACCCAGGAACTCTATATGGGGGAATATGTGTAATAATAAAGGTAATAAAACAGCTGAATTTCAGGTATTCAGATCTATCAAGGGTATTTCATCATGAACAATTATGTACAGGGGGATGTAATCCGGTGTTGTACACCTGACATCTCTCACCTGATTTCAGAGGGCTATTACCCGGTTGACATGCACCTGCATACGAATCATTCTGATGGAATGACGAAGATATCTGACCTTCTCACGTATGCTAAAAAAAGGAACATTGGAGTTGCAATCACCGATCATAATGAGATCAGCGGGTCTCTTGATGCACTATCCCACTCGTCTGATGTCCTGGTAATTCCTGGCATTGAGCTTGAAACTGAGGAGGGCCCCCATCTGCTTTTTTATTTTTATTCTTCCGGTGATATGGAGGATTTCTTTAAGATTTTCTCTCAAAAAAGGGTGGAATACAGTCCGGGTCTTCTCCAAAATCTGCCGGTCATGGAATGTCTGCATCTTGCTGAACCATTTGACTGCCTGAGGATTGCTGCTCATCCGTACGGCTATTATGGCATAAATCGTGGGGTTCTCAAATGCGTGGAGAAAAAAATGATTCCCAGTGTTTTAAGTCATATTGATGGCATTGAGGTGATATGTGGGGGCATGATAAGAAGTCTGAACCAGAAAGCGATAACCTATGCCCAAAACCATATCATTCCCTTTACCGGCGGGTCTGATGCTCACATCCTTTCAGATGTTGGTAATGTGGTTACCGCTGTACAAGCTGACTCAACCGATGAGTTCCTGGACGGCATACGAAAAAGAAAGAACATAGTTATCGGGAAACCGGGTAGTTACCTTGCAAAAGGAGCGACGGCCGGTGTTATTGCCTGGAGCTTTGTCCCCTATTCAGCCACACGGCTTCTTGCACATTATTCTGTGCATAAAAGAAGAATGTCTCACCGAATATCTTCATGCAGAGGTAGATTTTGCGAAAATCTCTCTGGTGAAAAAGAGGAAAAATCAGAGGAGCGGTGAGAAGAGTCGTGATATCGATAGTTTTAATTTTATCTTTTTTGGCATGTTTGCAAACCGTTCCGCTGTGAGTTCTGAACAGACATTGAGATCTGCCAAAAAGTATTCTTTTAATTCCCGTGCAATTTTATGATCATACATGATGGCATTTGTTTCAAAGTTCAGTCTGAAACTTCTAACATCCCAGTTTGCACTTCCTACCGATGCAGCAGCCTCATCAACAACTATCGTTTTTGCATGAATAAACCCGGTATCATAGGTATATGCCCTGACTCCTGCATCCAGAAGTTGTTCAATGTAAGAATACCCTGCCCAGTATACGAACATATGATCAGGCTTTGCCGGCATCATGATCCTGACATCAATTCCTGAAAGAGCCGCCATCCGAAGAGCATCCATAATACTCTCATCCGGTATGAAATAGGGTGTCTGAATGTACACCGATTCTGATGCCAGGGTAATCAGTTTCAGATATGATTCTTTGATCGGGTTCCAATAGGTGTCCGGCCCACCTGATACGATCTGTACTGGAAGCCATGCATCTTCCATTGCTCCCTCATCCGGGAAATATCGTGCAGCATATTCCACCTTATCCTCTTTCGCTGCATAATTCCAGTCAAGGAAGAACCGTATCTGCATGGCAAGAACTGCATGACCGGTAACCTGAACTGCTGTGTCCCGCCAGGGTGCCCATTCCGGGACTCTGCTCAGATAATCATCACCGATATTAAATCCCCCAATGAATCCTACTTTTCCATCAATAATTGCTATCTTTCGGTGATTCCGGTAGTTCAGACGTGGATGAGAGATGTTCATCAGTGATGGAAAGAAGAACGCCAGTTTTCCTCCTGCATTCAGATATGGTTCATAGAATGATTTCCGAGGCCCTGCTGACCCAAGTCCGTCTCCAAGGAACCTGACGGTAACTCCTGCCCTGGCCCGTTCGGTAAGTGCAGCAAAGACTTCATTTCCGATTCCATCATCCTTCAGGATGTAATACTCCATGTGGATGTGATCTTTGGCACCCTGTATAGCCTCAATAAGTGCTTTGAATTTTTCATTCCCATCAACAAAAACCCTCACATTATTGCTTGTTGTTACCGGTGCCTTATTGCTCTCCATGAGCATCAACATCATTCGCTTATATGAATCAGAAATGGGATGTGTAGCTGGGACTGAATGTACAAACAGCTCTTTTTTTTGTGACTCGATAATTTGAGTCAATTCATCATCATCTTCTTTCTTCACATGAAACATCCGATCCCGGTAAAAACTCTGTCCTATGAAGAGATAAAGCACAAATCCGATGACAGGGAGAAGCAGAAGGGCCATCAGCCATGCAATTGTGGTTGTGGGGTTTTTCCGCTCAATAAATACGACGGTAATAGCAAAAATGATGTTAATTATGAATATTATTGGCACAAGGAAGTTATGAATAACGAGGATCAGGTCATGTATCATGCTTGTCACATCCTGGTACTGGTGCATTGAACCTGCCAGCATAGAATAGTATTCTTGGGAGTTGAAGAGGATGGGCAGATCAAATTGAATCCACCGGTTTTAATACCTATTTCATCATTGTTATCCGTATATAATTATGAGAGTTTCATATGTGATCAGGAATTTACGAGAAGATGAGGTGAATATTCCCATCGAATGGGCACGGGAAGAGGGTTGGAACCCTGGTCTTCATGATGGAGCATGTCACTACCAGGTGGATCCCTCCGGCTGGTTCTGTGCAGATTATGATGGTGAAGTTATCGGGGTCGGGGTAGCGACAAATTATGATGAAACTTTCTGTTTTGGTGGGTTTTACATTGTAAAGGATAACTGCCGGCATCATGGAATCGGATGGGATATTTGTTCCGCCATTTTCGCTCATGCAGGAGATAGAAATTTCGGTGTCGACGGGGTGTATGAGATGCAGGATAAGTATACTGAGAAGATGGGTCTTCGGTTTGCGTACCGGAATATCAGATGGCAGGGGGTTGCAGCTGGGATAGAGCAACCCGACCTTATATCTTCACAGGATGTTCCCTTTGAAGAGCTACTGGCATATGACACTGCTCATTTTCCGGTAGAGAGAAGAGTATTTCTTGAAAAATGGATTCATCAGCCAGAAGCAACCGCTCTTGTAAAACTGGATAAAGATGAGAAAATATCCGGGTACGGAGTGATTCGAAAGTGTTATGAGGGGTACAAAATTGGCCCCATTTTCGCAGATACTCCGGATATTGCCAATGAGATATTTGAAGGGCTTACTGCACCTATTCCTGGGGAGGTAATATTTTACGATACTCCTGAACCGAATACTGCAGCGGTCCGCATGGCACAAGAAAGATCAATGGTGGAGGTATTCGGGACAGCCCGGATGTATACGAAAATGGCTCCTGCTTTACCTCTCAATGAAATTTTTGGTGTCACTACCTTTGAGTTGGGATAATTTTTTTAATTTTTCCTCTGCCATAATATATTAATCCTGACATTCTATCATTAATATAAAATCGAGAGATTCATATTCTTACATTTCCTATCATCTCGGCTCATTAAATGAAAGTGAATCGTAGATGTCTTCAGCTATTTATAATTCTGATTGTTTTATGGCTTTCTTTCATCAATTCGGTTACTGCGGAGATGGTTATTACTTCCTTCAGCCCGGAGTCCGCGATAAATACTGGTCAGGTTATAATTACCCTTCATGGAACCGGATTTCAATCAGAGCAGATCTCAAATATACTGCTGGATCAATCGGTAACAAAGCGCTATACCTGCTCGAAGATAGTGGTGAGATCAGACACAGAACTTGCTGTTACCTTTTCATTAATTTCTATAGAACCCGGCCCATATACAATTGTCATCAAAACCACGAAACCTGCAAGTTATGCGTCTCAAATGCAGTTTAAAGTTTTATTTGCAACCTCCCCTCATGTTGTTAGTATATCTCCGGGTATAGGTCATCTGGGGGAAGGACCGTTTTCTTGTATGATAACAGGAAGCGGATTCATGTCCGGATGTACGGTAGAGATGGAAAGCAAGGGAGGTGAAATTTTCCCTGCGACTGTAAGCTCTGTTCTATTGAATTCAATTCAGTGTTCTTTTACCGGACGGTTGGACGGTGGGGACCGATACCTGGTACGAGTCAGGAATACTGATGACCAGATATCCCAAGAAGAGGTGTATTTTGTTGTGTATGGTCCTCCTCCGATGGTTACCGGGATTAACCCAAATATTGGAAGAATTGGCGATGGTGCTTTGGATATTTCGGTAACCGGTTCCGGTTTCACTGATGGGTGTCGTATTCATCTTCGTGATCTTGTGAGTGGTTCGTCGATCACCAACTATAGTTCTACAGTTGTGTCTGATGAAGGTCAGGTGGTTACTGGTTTATTTGATTTAACCGGAGCCGGTGCTGGTTCGTATGGTGTGTATGTTGAGAACCCTGATGGTCAGGAGAGTGTTGATGAAATTACATTCACGGTGAAACACGCCGCTCCTACAGCAGTTTCAGTCAATCCTCTTTTTGGTCTGATTGGTGATTCAAGTCTTTCTTTGTCTGTAACCGGTTCCGGTTTCACCGATGGGTGTCGTATTCATCTTCGTGATCTGGTGAGTGGTTCGTCGATCACCAACTATAGTTCTACAGTTGTGTCTGATGAAGGTCAGGTGGTTAATGGTTTATTTGATTTAACCGGAGTCAGTGCAGGTTCGTATGGTGTGTATGTTGAGAACCCTGATGGTCAGGAGAGTGATGATGAAATTACATTCACGGTGAAACACGCTGCTCCTACGGCAGTTTCAGTCAATCCCCCTTTTGGTCTGATTGGTGATTCAAGTCTTTCTTTGTCTGTAACTGGTTCCGGTTTCACCGATGGGTGTTCTATTCATCTTCGTGATCTGGTGAGTGGTTCTTCGATCACCAATTTGAGTTCTACAGTTGTGTCTGATGAAGGTCAGGTGGTTACTGGTTTATTTGATTTAACCGGAGCCGGTGCTGGTTCGTATGGTGTGTATGTTGAGAACCCTGATGGTCAGGAGAGTGTTGATGATGTAATCTTCACCGTCAGACTTCCTGTTCCTGTAGTTTATTCGGTTCATCCCTCTTCTGGGATAGCAGGTGACTCGAGTCTGTCGTTGTCTGTAACCGGTTCCGGCTTTACCGATGGGTGTAGCATTCATATTACGGACATATCACATACCATTACCTTGGTAAATATCAGTCCCACAATCACAGTTGCGGACGGGACGTGTGTTCAGGGTTCTTTTGACCTGTCCCATGTACCGGTTGGTTCATATCTGGTTCATGTTGTCAATCCTGATAACCAGGTGTCAGATGAGAAAATTATCTTTCAGATATGCGAACCATCAAAGCAAAAACATGATATTCATATAACAGCGGGCCAGGGTGGTTCCACAATCCCGAATGGTCTCATTCAGGTACCTGTTCATTCTGATCTCAGGATTCATATTCAACAGGATTCTGGATACAGAATTCAAAATGTCTATCTTGATACCACACTTCAGGGACCTCTGAACGAATTATTATTAACTGATATTATTACCAATCACAGCGTATTTGTAGATTTTTCTAAAAATGATCCTCATCCAACACCATTTCCAACCGTCATTCCAACCCCTCTTCCTACGAAAGAGCCGGAATTCTGCAATTTGTATGTAACCGCTGAATATGGTGGGATAATTATGCCGAATGGAACAATACGGGTGAAACGAGGATCAGATGTTCCATTCGAATTCGTGTCGCATAAGGATTTCACACCTTCATATCTTCAGGTTGATAATGATACAATTCCGGTGAATATTTCCTGGACCCTTCAGTCAGTGCAATCAGATCATACTATCAGGCTCATATCAGACCGAAAAATCTCCCCGTATTGGGCTGAATTCAATGTGAGTAGTGTAACAGAAAATGGCACACGGGAGATCATGTTTACATCAGATTATTATCCGGATTCTTTGTGGGAATCCTGGAGTTATGGCGATGGATCAATTACTTACGGTAGACCAATGAATCATTCGTATACATCTCCTGGTACTTATTTGGTATCTCACCAGATCATGTTCAGAAATAGTACTTCCAGTAAAAAACTGGATTTGATTGTTGAATGATTTAAATTCTCTTCAATATTGCAAGATGGCGATGCAGGGTTGGTATAAAATCATACCCTCTCAAATTATGAAAACCCACTGAGAAGAAATATCAAGAAATTATCCTGTTAAAATGAAACTAATACGGCTTAAAATGCGATATGATGAAGCAGATTCATCCTCTCATGGAAATATTCTCCTGGTTGCAATTGTAATTATTGCCGGGGTTCTGCTTCTTGCGTACCTTTTGGGATTCTTAAACTTTTTTCCGGGTGATGACTCACTGGCACCTCCAATTATTCAAATCATTGGAGTAAACCATGGGACAAAATTTGAAAGTCAGGTAACCATACGTTCATTCGGGAAGGAAGATCTTGAAAATGATAAACTCCGGGCAAAAATATTTGTCAATGATGAGGAGTTGCTTGCATGCATTTATTCCCTTAACGGCCATAATTTTATTCCCTCTCACCATTATGGTGTCAAATACATAGGTGGCTCCGGGTGCAAGGGATTATATTTCTCATATAAAGAGAGTATCGTAATCGATCTGAAAAACGGGTACATCAAACCTGGAGATGAAGTTGTCCTGTATATTTATCAGAAATATGACGGAGATATATCCTGCCCAATACCTGCAAATATGCTGAACCGAAAATATATGGAAAAGTATTTGGATGAATTTGTTTTCAAAGGGATGGAGGGGTATCGGCTATATTCTGAACATCGTTATAAAGCCTGATACATGATGAAAGAATGTTTTCGGATATAATATATAATCTGGTAAAATTGGGATATAATCTCTCCCTTTCTTCTCATTTAGTGTGAGTATTTATCTCAATTACTTTAATATTTATTCTTGTATAAATCCTCACGATCCCATAAATTTCAAATGTCCCCTGAACATACTCATTCGGGTGAGTCAAGATAATTCCCGTGCTGCAATAGATGAGACTGCCAAGTTCTTATTTGATGCATCAGATCATGCAATAATCGATTTTATCAGCAGGATTTTTTCGATTCACATAGACAAAGCAACTGCAGAAATCACCCGTGTCTCTTCAGAATACATATCCCACCCTGGCTTTTCCCGCCATCTCCCCGACATCGTCCTTGCCGTGCATGACAAAACCGATCCTAAGCCCCTCTTTCACATCGAAATCCAGACTGAACATGACGGGATGATGGATCTCCGAATGGTGAAATACGGATACCTCATCGGTGCGTCACGGTCACAGATGGATGAAAATGATACCCGAATTATCTCAATCCCACATCAGGTTGTGATATACCTTGAGGAGCATAGGAGGATACGTGATGAACTGAAAGTAAAGATCATTTTCCCTGATGAATCTGAAGTAGGTTATATTGTTCCGGTTTTCAGGTTGTATGCATACTCAGCATATGAACTTAGCGAAATGGATCTCTATCTGGTAATTCCGCTGATACTTGTGAAGTACAGAAAGAGGTTTGATATAATCTGCAGACGGAAAAACCTGAACCAGGAAGAGTTTGATGCACTTGTTCAGGATGTATTGCAGGACATTGAACAGATCACCACAATTACAGGAACGTATGAAGAAAATGGTGTAATGGATGAGAAAACAAAGGATATTATTCTCTCAGCGACAATTGAGTTATATACACAGTTGCATCAGAAATATATCCGTGATAGGAAGAGTAAGGAGAGGGTAGAGAATATGATAGAGAGCGTCACACAGAAGATCAGTAAAAAATGGCATATGATCGGGATTAAGGAGGGGAGACAAGAAGGAAAACGTGAAGGTATTGCCGAAGGTGTTAAGATTGTAGCAAAAAATCTGTTAATGATCGGAACTGCTGATGAAGTAATTCTGAAAGCCACAGGCCTTACACCAGATGAGCTCGATACTATCAAACGGGAAGCGTTGTAAATTAAAGTTCTGTTCCTTTTTTTATCACAATTCCTTCATTTTTTGATAATTCATTCCGGCGTAATTTCACCACCATTTCACAAATTTCAAATGCCCCCTGAACAGACTCATTCGGGTGAGTAAAGATAACTCCCGTGCTGCAATAGATGAGACTGCCAAGTTCTTATTTGATGCACCAGATCATGCAATAATCGATTTTATCAGCAGGATTTTTTCGATTCACATAGACAAAGCAACTGCAGAAATCATCCGTGTCTCTTCAGAATACATATCCCACCCTGGTTTTTCCCGCCATCTCCCCGACATCGTCCTTTCCGTGCATGACAAAACCGGTCCTGATCCCCTCTTTCATATCGAAATCCAGACTGAACATGACGGGATGATGGATCTCCGAATGGTGAAATACGGATACCTCATCGGTGCGTCACGGTCACAGATGGATGAGGATGATACCCGGATTATCTCAATCCCACATCAGGTTGTGATATACCTTGAGGAGCATAAGCGGATACGTGATGAACTGAAAGTAAAGATCATTTTCCCTGATGAATCTGATGTAGATTATATTGTTCCGGTTTTCAGGTTGTATGCATACTCAGCATATGAACTTAGCGAAATGGATCTCTATCTGGTAATTCCGCTGATACTTGTGAAGTACAGAAAGAGGTTTGATATAATCTGCAGACGGAAAAACCTGAATCAGGAAGAGTTTGATGCACTTGTTCAGGATGTATTGCAGGACATTGAACAGATCACCACAATTACAGGAACGTATGAAGAAAATGGTGTAATGGATGAGAAAACAAAGGATATTATTCTCTCAGCGACAATTGAGTTATATACACAGTTGCATCAGAAATATATCCGTGATAGGAAGAGTAAGGAGAGGGTGGAGAATATGATAGAAAGCGTCACACAGAAGATCAGTAAAAAATGGCATATGATCGGGATTGAGGAGGGCATTCAGAAAGGAATCGAGAAAGGAATCGAGAAAGGTAAAGAAGAAGGCATTGCTGAAGGTGTTAAGATCGTAGCAAAAAATCTGTTAATGATCGGAACCGCTGATGAAGTAATTCTGAAAGCCACAGGCCTTACTCCAGATGAGCTTGATACTATCAAACGGGAAGCGTTGTAAATTAGACCTCCTACCCGGGTTTTTCCCATCACAATTCCTTCATTTATTGATGATTCATTCCGGCGTAATTTCGCCACCATTTTACAAATTTCAAATGCCCCCTGAACAGACTCATTCGGGTGAGTAAAGATAACTCCCGTGCTGCAATAGATGAGACTGCCAAGTTCTTATTTGATGCACCAGATCATGCAATAATCGATTTTATCAGCCGGATTTTTTCGATTCACATAGACAAAGCAACTGCAGAAATCACCCGTGCCTCTTCAGAATACATATCCCACCCTGGCTTTTCCCGCCATCTCCCCGACATCGTCCTTTCCGTGCATGACAAAACCGGTCCTGAGCCCCTCTTTCACATCGAAATCCAGACTGAACATGACGGGATGATGGACCTTCGAATGGTGAAATACGGATACCTCATCGGTGCGTCACGGTCACAGATGGATGAAAATGATACCCGGATTATCTCAATCCCACATCAGGTTGTGATATACCTTGAGGAGCATAAGCGGATACGTGATGAACTGAAAGTAAAGATCATTTTTCCCGATGAATCTGAAGTAGATTATAATATTCCGGTTTTCAGGTTGTATGCATACTCAGCATATGAACTTAGCGAAATGGATCTCTATCTGGTAATTCCGCTGATACTTGTGAAGTACAGAAAGAGGTTTGATATAATCTGCAGACGGAAAAACCTGAACCAGGAAGAGTTTGATGCACTTGTTCAGGATGTATTGCAGGACATTGAACAGATCACAACAATTACAGGAACTTATGAAGAAAAAGGTGTAATGGATGAGAAAACAAAGGATATTATTCTCTCAGCGACAATTGAGTTATATACACAGCTGCATCAGAAATATATACGTGATAGGAAGAGTAAGGAGAGGGTAGAGAATATGATAGAAAGCGTCACACAGAAGATCAGTAAAAAATGGCATATGATCGGGATTGAGGAGGGAAGGCAGGAAGGAAGACAAGAAGGAAGACAAGAAGGAAAACGTGAAGGTATTGCCGAAGGTGTTAAGATCGTAGCAAAAAATCTGTTAATGATCGGAACTGCTGATGAAGTAATTCTGAAAGCCACAGGCCTTACTCCAGATGAGCTCGATACTATCAAACGGGAAGCGTTGTAAATTAGACCTCCTACCCGGGTTTTTCCATCATAATTCATTCCGGCGTAATTTCACCACCATTTCACAAATTTCAAATGCCCCCTGAACAGACTCATTCGGGTGAGTAAAGATAACTCCCGTGCTGCAATAGATGAGACTGCCAAGTTCTTATTTGATGCACCAGATCATGCAATAATCGATTTTATCAGCAGGATTTTTTCGATTCACATAGACAAAGCAACTGCAGAAATCACCCGTGCCTCTTCAGAATACATATCCCACCCTGGCTTTTCCCGCCATCTCCCCGACATCGTCCTTTCCGTGCATGACAAAACCGGTCCTGAGCCCCTCTTTCACATCGAAATCCAGACTGAACATGACGGGATGATGGATCTTCGAATGGTGAAATACGGATACCTCATCGGTGCGTCACGGTCACAAATGGATGAAAATGATACTCGGATTATCTCAATCCCACATCAGGTTGTGATATACCTTGAGGAGCATAAGCGGATACGTGATGAACTGAAAGTAAAGATCATTTTTCCCGATGAATCTGAAGTAGATTATATTGTTCCGGTTTTCAGGTTGTATGCATACTCAGCATATGAACTTAGCGAAATGGATCTCTATCTGGTAATTCCGCTGATACTTGTGAAGTACAGAAAGAGGTTTGATATAATCTGCAGACGGAAAAACCTGAACCAGGAAGAGTTTGATGCACTTGTTCAGGATGTATTGCAGGACATTGAACAGATCACCACAATTACCGGTAACTTTGAAGAAAAAGGTGTAATGGATGAGAAAACAAAGGATATTATTCTATCAGCGACAATTGAGTTATATACACAGTTGCATCAGAAATATATCCGTGATAGGAAGAGTAAGGAGAGGGTGGAGAATATGATAGAAAGCGTCACACAGAAGATCAGTAAAAAATGGCATATGATCGGGATTGAGGAGGGCATTCAGAAAGGAATCGAGAAAGGTAAAGAAGAAGGCATTGCTGAAGGTGTTAAGATCGTAGCAAAAAATCTGTTAATGATCGGAACCGCAGATGAAGTAATTCTGAAAGCCACAGGCCTTACTCCAGATGAGCTTGATACTATCAAACGGGAAGCGTTGTAAATTAAAGTTATGTTCCTTTTTTTTCACAATTCCTTCATTTATTGATGATTCATTCCGGCGTAATTTCGCCACCATTTTACAAATTTCAAATGCCCCCTGAACAGACTCATTCGGGTGAGTAAAGATAACTCCCGTGCTGCAATAGATGAGACTGCCAAGTTCTTATTTAATGCACCAGATCATGCAATAATCGATTTTATCAGCCGGATTTTTTCGATTCACATAGACAAAGCAACTGCAGAAATCACCCGTGCCTCTTCAGAATACATATCCCACCCTGGCTTTTCCCGCCATCTCCCCGACATCGTCCTTGCCGTGCATGACAAAACCGTTCCTGATCCCCTCTTTCACATCGAAATCCAGACTGAACATGACGGGATGATGGATCTTCGAATGGTGAAATACGGATACCTCATCGGTGCGTCACGGTCACAGATGGATGAGGATGATACCCGGATTATCTCAATCCCACATCAGGTTGTGATATACCTTGAGGAGCATAGGAGGATACGTGATGAACTGAAAGTAAAGATCATTTTTCCCGATGAATCTGAAGTAGATTATATTGTTCCGGTTTTCAGGTTGTATGCATACTCAGCATATGAACTTAGCGAAATGGATCTCTATCTGGTAATTCCGCTGATACTTGTGAAGTACAGAAAGAGGTTTGATATAATCTGCAGACGGAAAAACCTGAACCAGGAAGAGTTTGATGCACTTGTTCAGGATGTATTGCAGGACATTGAACAGATCACCACAATTACAGGAAGGTATGAAGAAAAAGGTGTAATGGATGAGAAAACAAAGGATATTATTCTCTCAGCGACAATTGAGTTATATACACAGTTGCATCAGAAATATATCCGTGATAGGAAGAGTAAGGAGAGGGTGGAGAATATGATAGAAAGCGTCACACAGAAGATTAGTAAAAAATGGCATATGATCGGGATTGAGGAGGGAAGGCAGGAAGGAAGACAAGAAGGAAGACAAGAAGGAAAACGTGAAGGTATTGCCGAAGGTGTTAAGATCGTAGCAAAAAATCTGTTAATGATCGGAACCTCAGATGAAGTAATTCTGAAAGCCACAGGCCTTACTCCAGATGAGCTCGATACTATCAAACGGGAAGCGTTGTAAATTAAAATTCTGTTCCCTTTCCATTATAATTCCTTCATTTATTGATGATTCATTCCGGCATAATTTCGCCACTATTTCACAAATTTCAAATGCCCCCTGAACATACTCATTCGGGTGAGTCAAGATAACTCCCGTGCTGCAATAGATGAGACTGCCAAATTCTTATTTGATGCACCAGATCATGCAATAATCGATTTTATCAGCAGGATTTTTTCGATTCACATAGACAAAGCAACTGCAGAAATCACCCGTGTCTCTTCAGAATACATCTCTCACCCTGGCTTTTCCCGCCATCTCCCCGACATCGTCCTTGCCGTGCATGACAAAACCGGTCCTGATCCCCTCTTTCACATCGAAATCCAGACTGAACATGACGGGATGATGGATCTCCGAATGGTGAAATACGGATACCTCATCGGTGCGTCACGGTCAGAGATGGATGATAATGATACCCGGATTATCTCAATCCCACATCAGGTTGTGATATACCTTGAGGAGCATAAGCGGATACGTGATGAACTGAAAGTAAAGATCATTTTCCCTGATGAATCTGAAGTAGATTATATTGTTCCGGTTTTCAGGTTGTATGCATACTCAGCATATGAACTTAGCGAAATGGATCTCTATCTGGTAATTCCGCTGGTTCTGGTAAAGTACAGAAAGAGGTTTGATATAATCTGCAGACGGAAAAACCTGAACCAGGAAGAGTTTGATGCACTTGTTCAGGATGTATTGCAGGACATTGAACAGATCACAACAATTACAGGAACGTATGAAGAAAATGGTGTAATGGATGAGAAAACAAAGGATATTATTCTCTCAGCGACAATTGAGTTATATACACAGCTGCATCAGAAATATATCCGTGATAGTAAGAGTAAGGAGAGGGTAGAGAATATGATAGAGAGCGTCACACAGAAGATCAGTAAAAAATGGCATATGATCGGGATTAAAGAAGGAAAACGTGAAGGTATTGCCGAAGGTGTTAAGATCGTAGCAAAAAATCTGTTAATGATCGGAACTGCTGATGAAGTAATTCTGAAAGCCACAGGCCTTACTCCAGATGAGCTCGATACTATCAAACGGGAAGCGTTGTAAATTAAAGTTCTGTTCCCTTTCCATCATAATTCCTTCATTTATTGATGATTCATTCCGGCATAATTTCGCCACTATTTCACAAATTTCAAATGCCCCCTGAACACACTCATTCAGGTGAGCCATGAAAACTCCCGTGCTCTGATCGATGAGACTGCCAAGTTCTTATTTGATGCATCTGATCAGGCATTACTTGATTTTATCTGCCGGATTTTTTCCATTCAAATAAACAAAGAAACCGCAGAAATCATCCGTGTCTCATCAGAATTCATATCCCACCCTGGCTTTTCCCGTCATCTTCCCGACATTGTCCTTGCCGTGCATGATGGAACCGGTCCTGATCCCCTCTTTCACATTGAAATCCAGACTGAACATGATGGGATGATGGATTTACGTATGGTAAAATACGGATATCTCATCGGTGCATCACGGTCACAGATGGATGATGATGATTCCCGGATTATATCGATCCCTCATCAGGTTGTGATATATCTTGAGGAGCACAAACGAATTCGGGATGACCTGAAAGTAAAAATCATCTTTCCGAATGAATCGGAAGTACATTATACTGTTCCGGTTTTCAGGTTGTATGCATACTCCGCATGTGAACTTGGCGAAATGGATCTCTATCTGGTAATTCCGCTGGTTCTCGTGAAGTATAGGAAGAGGTTTGATCATATCTGCAGACGGAAAAACCTGAACCAGGAAGAATTTGATGCAATTGTTCAGGATGTGTTACAGGACATTGAGCAGATTACAACAATCACCGGAACGTTTGAAGAAAAAGGAGTAATGGATGAGCAAACAAAGGATATTATTCTCTCAGCGACAATGGAGTTATATACACAGTTGCATCAGAAATATATCCGGGATACCAAGAGCAAGGAGAGGGTGGAAAATTTGATAGAGAGCGTTACTCAGAAGATCAGTAAAAAATGGTATACGATTGGGGTTGAAGAGGGCATTGAGAAAGGGAAAGAGGAGGGAATCGAGAAAGGAATCGAGAAAGGAATCGAGAAAGGAATCGAGAAAGGTAAGTTAGAAGAGGCACGAAATATTGCCCGAAATCTCATTAAATTAGGGCTGGAAGATGAGTATATTGTAAAAGCTACCGGATTATCAGCAGAAGAGATAAAAAAGCTGAAGATCTAATCGGCCAGCACCAAATTATTGAATATCCTGCTATCACTATCACTCCGGTGGATATTATAGTATAATGCAAAATTTTCTGAAATAATTCAGAAATTTTACTTATTCCTATGAAGTGCAATTCGAATGCACGTCTTGGAATAATCTTTTTTTCAAACCGATTATTCCAATACGTTTTGCTGGGCACTATAATATCCTCATACCATACAGATATAGGAAAAAAATTTGTTTCATTGCCGTTCTTATGAAAGAAAAATCTGAAATTCTATGGTCTGGTATATTTTTTCTCTCGTTATGTGATATTTTTCGCTGAAAAATCAATTTTGAACTCAAATTTTGATATAAATTTCAAAATACTTGTAAATTTCGGTATTTAAAATGTTTCAATAGACAAATGCTATTCGCATATCATGGGTTGGACATATAAATTAAGGGGGTACAATTTATCATCCAATAGCGTTGTGATATGAGTGTCTGAATTAGGAGAATAATAGAAAAATATGCCCGATTTGAGGAAATTTTTTAATCTTGAAGTGGTCTGCATAAATTCTTTGATATAAAGGTATTAAGAGGGTATTTTCCATCAGATTTTTATTTCAATAAGGGGGTCAGAAATGATTAATTTATATATATTTATATTTGTCGAATATTTGTATTGTATGCACTCTCTGAAGGAAACTTGATACAGGAAAAAAATCGTTAAACTATTCTCATCCTCCATCAGGGTTTTCTATGGTGTTTATGGCATAAAACAGTAGGGTCAGTAAAAATCCGGTAATGGTTTTTAAAAACCGTATCTGTCGGTTACGATTGAGATAAGGTGTACTCGGGTTACTCCTGGAAAAGATTTGAATAGGAGTTGTTCTTGGTTTTCTTGTGATGCCTAAAAATCACATGAATGCAGGGTATGGGGAGGGGTCAAACTGGTGCGGCACATGAATGTTTCATCTCATGCAGGAGGAATATTGAATCTTCGAAAAATGCGATACTCTATTTCCTGAGGGGGAGAGTTAAAACAATAAGTTAATTAAACCAGGATCATTTACTCTGGTTATGTTTCGTTTTTAATCTTTCATTAAGTAAGGCTCGTTTGGGATGGAATCATTCATAAAATACTTGTTACTATCCAGCCATACTAGAAATAAAATAAATTACATTTGATTCTCAACAACTAATTCGTCCTTAATTGGCCGAAAATTCTTAGTAATATGAGCACAAATCTATTATTCAGATTTCAATATGGAATTTAGTGATGAGGAACAGGATCATATCCGAAAATCTCATCCAATCATTATCGAACTCATCGCTCGTTTAATATCAATAATTCAATTATTACGAGAACGTAACCATGAACTAGAAAACCGGAATCGAGAATTAGAAAATCGTTCCAACCTCAATAGTTCGAATAGTAGCATTCCCCCATCAAAGAATCCATTAAATCACAAGAAAATACCGAATAGTCGTGTTCGGAGTGGAAAAAACCCTGGAGGGCAGATTGGGCATATCGGAACCACATTATCGCCAGCTGAAAAGCCCGACATAATAATAGAACATGCTCCAAAAGTTTGTTCAAGATGCGGTGCCACAGTTCAAACTAAGCTTTTACAATTCCTTGATGAAAGACAGGAAGCTGAACTCCCTCCAACAACTATCCTATGGATTGCTCACCGTCTCTTTTCTTACCACTGCCCTGATTGCCATACTGTCACAAATGGAGAGTTTCCGAGACACGTCACTCAAAAAGTCCAATACGGCGTTCGTTTAACTGCATATGTTGCTTATCTCTCTGTTTATCAATTGATCCCAGTAAAAAGGCTCACACATATCCTTTCAGATCTTCATGGATGTTCGATCAGTCCAGGTACTGTTATCAATATGGTTGAACGGGTTGGAGGGAATCTTGAGGGATTCACGGATAAAATTAGAGAATTGCTGATTGAATCACCCGTCGTCCATACAGATGAAACGGGCATGAAAGTGGGTAAAAAGAAATCCTGGCTCCATGTTGCCTCAACCAAACTACTGACATTATACGGGATATTTGGAAGTCGCGGACATGCAGGAATCGAAGCTCTTGGAGTTCTTCCACATTATTTTGGGATAGCAGTACATGATTTCTGGGATTCATATCACAAATATCCCTGTAATCATGCATACTTCAATGCTCACATATAAGGATGTTTAAACTAATCAATAATGCTGGAAAGAGTGTTCAGTTCAAGTAGAACACACTGTTCAACTTTTACGGAAATGCGATTAGGTTCAAATGGACATTGTGATTAATTTTAGCGGAATATATAAATTCTAGGGTATATAGATAACTTCACCGAAACTATGATCTAATCAGAAATATTTCTGAACCTGCCATGAAGTATTAAAATAGTGTACATTTTCACGTTTGGTGGTCATAAATCTGTGTTTTAATTCAATAAGTCAGGATTGGGAGATCTAAACAGAATATTGAGAATCGTAAGGAGCAATATTGTTTTAATATTTAAATGATAAGATGGAAAATCAATCTTAATATCTTTCAGACTGTGGTATCAAGTATTACTTGCTCTTTTTCATCGTTAAATCTTGCAATAACAATAACACGATCTTTACCGGATGTTCCAGTCATTGAATGGAACGATTGGCCAACCTTCAAATTAGGGGCGGATGCAACCATAGTGGGGGCAGCTCCTGGCCATGTAATTGACAAATTCGTTACATATCCCACATCTTTTCCTCCATGATATGTCACAACAATTCCTGTTGAGTTAACCTGTTCAGCAACAGCTGCAACATTTTTTGCACTATGAACACCTCCAGCCATACCAAATACGAATGCTGCTATCACTGCAGCGAGAATAACTGTGATGGCCACCATAAGGATAACGCCGATAACCGGTGATACTGCATCATTATGATTATACATGTTAATGCTCCCTTTTTTGAATTAATTTACGTGTCTCATAATTATTTCTCGCGAGTATAGTAGCAAAAAATCTTTACATTTTTTTTAATTTAGTTTATTTGAGTTATTTTTTTAAGATATTCTCATAATATGAGTAAATTTGAGCTAATATAATTGAAAAAAAGTAAGGTTATACAGTTGTATCCAGTATTACCTGCTCTTTTCCATCATTAAATTTGGCAATTGCAACAACACGGTCTTTACCTGATGTGCCAGCTACCGAGTGGAACACATCTCCAACCTTCAAATCGGGATAAGATTTTACGATAGTTGGTGATGCACCTGCAAAGCCAATTGATAAATTAGCTACATCAGGATGGTCTTTTCCACCATGATACGTAACAACAATCCCAGTTGCGTTTACCTGCTCTGCCACAGCCGCCACATTTTTTGTGCTCTGGACGTTCCCAGCCATACCAAATACGAAAGCTGCAATCACTGCAGCGAGAATAACGGTGATCGCCACCATCAGGATAACACCGATAACCGGTGATACTGCATCATCACGTTTGTACATATCACACCTCCTGAGTGCGTACGAATTCTATGTATCGATACCATAAGAAAGTTTTTGTATGTGTGTCATTCAATAAAAATCACCTGAATACCTGTTCATCGTAGTTCTATTCCTCATCTCTTATCTAAATAAAGATATTTTCTGACACAATCCTATTTAGGCACTTTATATTAACATCGATTTTCTGATATTTTTTGACTGAAAATATCAAAGGACTTTGCTACATAAACAACTGAAAATTGATTGAATATTGGATTAGGGTGTGATTTATTTCCAAGTTTTCTAACAAAATTCAAAATGATATCTATTTTTAAAAAACAAGAGAATTTTACCACCACTGGTGAGATCATTATATTCTGTCGATATGCCACGCGATTGGTATCTCTTCTATATACATCTCTCATCGATGATGTCACATACTGAACACCCGAAGCAGGAGATAGGAATTACACTGTCCCTGAACAAATAATGAAATACGGAGATCTCCTGATATGTCTGTTCGAAATATCTCTGAATCTTTTTGATCATTCAACACGACATCCTTTTTAATTATATGATAGTAAAAAGATTACACGAATAGTATATCCGGAGAACAATATGCAGCGGCAGATACCATATGGAATAATGAATTATGCTGAATTAATACAGGAAAGCCGTTATTTCATTGACAAAACCCATTTCATTGAAAAACTGGAAGCAATAAAAACCCGGTTTTTCTCCGTCCGAGAAGATTTGGCAAATCCCTGTTCTGCTCGAGGCTCCAGTATTATTATGACATCCGTGAGGCCTCAAGGTTTGAAGAGCTCTTTGGAACCACTTGGATTGGCAAGAGCCCGACTCCATCGCATAACTCCTTCATAGTCCTCAAACTGGATTTCTCTGAACTATCCTCATCTGACACGAAAAACCAACTCGAACAAAATTTTAACCATTATTGTAACTGTCGATTGATTGGGACTGCGACTCTTTATTCTGATTACCTGCCCAATATGCCTGATATCCGGATAGATGATCCCGCCTCACTGAATCTTTCAACCTGGCTGGGCCATGTAAGAACCTCAAGTGCCCTCCCGGTCTATGTGATAATAGATGAGTATGACAATTTCTTCAATCAACTCATAACCCGACACCACGATCATTTATATTACGAAATTACATCCGGGGATAGTTTCCTCCGGACCTATTACAAAGTTCTCAAAGCAGGCAGACAAACCGTTCTGTAACCAATATTTTCATCACTGGAGTGCTTCCTGTCGCCATTGATGATGTATGTTCTGCATACAATATTGCCACGTTCATCACACTCGATCCGGTCTATGAACACATGCTTGGTTCTACCCAGGAGGAAGTCGATAACCTCATGGATGTGGTATACCGTGATTATGGCATTGATCCATCCACGCGAAATCAGGTTGATGAAGTTATCAAGAATATGTATAACAGGTCCCATTTTGTGAAGACCAGCACTCCGGCGGTCTACAACTCAAATCAATCCCAAATAATCTCTTTGATAAAAACCTTCGAACAGATCTGGATCTTGTGACTTTTCTCGTTCAAAACCTGGTTAACAAGCCGATTAACGTTTTCTTGTCGTGCTGTCCCTAATTTACTTTTTCCTGTTCCTGTGAGTGAAGTCACAGATCAGGAGAAGAAAAAAATTCTTCCCATAAGTGTGCATCGTTCAATTAGCACAAGAAGAGCACATTAGCCGGCGAGGAAATAATTTTAATTTATCCGGAGTTTTCGTATGCCCTTCTGAAAAATTGAGAGGATTGGGTTATCAAAGATTATTCAACTTTTGTCCAGGGGGGTAGAAATAATTATTCTTGAGGGGTTCGTCAGTCGGCTTACCGTTCATGAAATCGTTTCATATAGTCGGAAAGCACTATCTTCACAATTTATTCTGCATGATTTTTTTGAACCGGCATTTTACCCCGTTTCCCTCTTTTATCTTGGGATTCTAACCCTGAAGGATGAGTTTGCATGAACAATTCCCGACCTTTCCATGAAGGAGATGGGAGTGGAATATTTTAATGACATATTCCGCATGGATTTGGGGCAGGAAAAGTATGAGCAGAGAATGAGAGAATTTGTTTCTCATCCAGATCTCCCCTGGTTTTTTTCTGATTACTGGCGCCTTTATATTGGTCAGCTTCCTGAATCCGTCTTCATGCAGGTTAATGAGAATTTTTACTGGACAACCTTTTATGAATTATAAAGCCGGTACCTGTCTCCCTGGTTTACCTGGAATGTAGAGCGTTCCTATCCGGAGGGAAGATCAGATCTTGAGTTTGTGGGTAAGTTCAATGAGCGGTTTGCCGGACTCCGGGGATAATCGAGTTTAAATATTATTCCGGGGCTGAATTTTCACGGTTTAATAAGACTCCTGAAACCTTTGAACTCCAACCTGAACATGAACAGCAGGTTCAGGGATATGGAAAAGGCTTATCGAGGAATATCCACAGGTGGATATCAGGCTGTTTGTGATTTATTGTTTTGGTAACATAGGATTTCGGGTATTTGAAGTTGAGAAGTAATTATTTTAATCAGAAAAGAAATCCTCGAGCCGCTTTTGGGTTTTATCTTTCACAGGGATAACAACCCTTTCAAGGTTACTCTGAAGGTCATCATGGTATTGATCATATATCATTGCGGAAAAATCACGAAGCATTTCGGAAAATTTCTCATTATTACCTGATATCAATGCACGGATATATCGTTCACGATGTGTATTTGGGTAATAGAATTTTGGATATCCGTATTGAGATAACAGGTAGTTTTTGAATTACATCTGATCTCTTCCCTAATTGTTCGTACTTGTGTGAGTCTATCTCTGTGTCAGATGATCTAAAAATACGGTTAAATCAGATAATGAAACCCGGTGAATCATATGAAGATGTTATTGCAATGCTTCTTGAAGAACATCAGGAAGAAGAGAGCCTTTGCGAAGGGTGGGCATCCAGGGCAAAAGAAGCCATTGAAGAATTTCAAAGAGGGGAAACACTGACAGAAGCGGAGATAATGCGTAAATATGGCATTACATGATTTATGAAATCCATTATTGAAAGGCAGCAGATCGGGATCTCACAAAGCTCCCAATTGAAATCTCTCGTAACATTGTTCAGTCAATGCATAAAATCAGAGATGATCCTTTATCGCATATTAAAAAGATGAAAGATAGGAACAGTCCCCCACAATATCGATTGAGAGTTGGAGAGTACAGGGTGATCATGATTCTTGACAAATCAAGAATAGTCCTTCTTGTGGATGGTGTAGGTCACAGAAGCACGATATACAAAAGGTATGGTGTAAAGGGGTGAACTTCTTTTTTTTTAAAGACGGTGTAACTGGAACAAGAACAACAAAAATTCGTGTTCCATTTTTCAAATGTTCTAGTCTTGGAAAATCTATATCTGTGACGGATGTGATCTGATTTTAATTGAGTAATCCATGGCAAAACTTAGGATAAAGACATGAAGTCTGATCTGATAGGAAAATGCTCTGGAAGGTTGCCTCTACTTCCTCTGGGCTAGAAGTAAGAGATATATCCGTAAGAATAAGAAACGCTTAAAAAAATCAAAAAAAATTTCAATCAGGCATACAAAGAAGACTAATTTTTTCATTCAAAACTTGTGACCTGACATCATCTGTAATTTACGAAAAAATACGAATAATTTATCTTTCTTCTTATGAAGAACCTTCGGGAAATTCAGAAGGTATAATAAAGAAAAATTTTTGAGAAAATGAAAGGCTATTTAAATCCAACAATTCAGGGCTTAAAAAATGGGTATTAAAGCCTCAGGCGAGATTTGAACTCGCGACCTCGTCCTTACCAAGGACGCGCTCTGCCGGCTGAGCCACTGAGGCGAATGCTTGTGCCTCTACAAGTATGCATGATGCATATTTAAACATTTTGAACTGTTACTGCACGTTCCTTTCATTTGAAATTGCGGTCAGATTTTTACTTACATCAGATTTTTCAATCAATCGGTTCAAATTTTAATTGATGATCTGTGGTGTTGATGAAGCTGGAAAAGGATCTGTTCTGGGTCCCATGGTGGTCGCCGCGGTCGGATGTACGGATATGGATGATCTGATCGCACTTGGAGTGGCCGACTCGAAAAAATTATCCTCGAAATCAAGAGAAAAGATTTCAGCAGATATTAAAGCCCAATTCCCATTTTCGATCGTTATCCGGACTGCACATGACATAGATGAGCTCCGCCGGACAATGACCATGAATGAGATAGTCGCCCGCTCTCATGCAGAGGCTCTCATTCCTCTGAACTGTACATGCGCATATGTTGATGCATGTGATGTGAGCGAAGAACGGTATGAAGAGACGGTTTCATCATTCTCACCACCTGATTGCACCATCGTCGCCCGTCATAAAGCCGATTCTCTTTTTCCACCAGTATCAGCCGCATCAATCATAGCGAAAGTCGAACGGGACCGGATCATAGAAGAACTCTCCAAGGAATATGGTGATATCGGGAGTGGCTATCCATCAGACCCGGTAACAATTACCTATCTCACGAAGTACATCAGGCATCATAATCAACCCCCGGTCATTGCGCGTTCAAGCTGGGAGACCGTAAAGAATCTTCTCCATCAGAAAAACCAGAGTTCTCTTCTAGATTTTTAATATCCGTTCCATAACCTTTTCTTCTTGTCAGGGCCACCTGTAAACATTCATGGATTGGCTTCTAATTCTGCTCGGCTGTATTGCCGGCTATGTCCTCCTTCTTGCATATATCCGGACATATAATCCCTATCCCCGTTTCATCACACTGTATGGTCCGATTATCGGGCTGAAGACAGATCAAGTAGGATTTTTCGACTACTTCAGAAAGTTCTCCGGTTTTTTACGTATATATGGAACGATTGGAGTAGCTATGGTGATCATCGTGTCCGTTGCGATGGTTGTGATGCTCCTCCTCTCAGTAAACCTGACCCTCGAATTAAAACCTGAACCGACATCCCTTCATAAGCCTCAGAATATCTTTCTCATTCCTGGTGTCAATGAGTTTGTCCCATCAACCTTTGCGGTCTGGTTTGCGTTTATCCTGACTTTAGTGGTTCATGAGTTTGGTCATGCAATTCTCTGCAGGGTTGAACAGATTGCAGTAAAGAGTATGGGCGTGTTGTTCCTGATAATTCCCATCGGTGCCTTTGTTGAGCCTGATGATGAGGAGGTAAAGAAAGCATCTCCCTGGCCACGGATGCGGATGTATGGGGCGGGAATCATCAACAACATCCTTATTGGCCTTATCAGTTTTGGTCTCATGGTCAGCATGATCGGGATGGCAGTGCCAATCCAAGAGCCGGTGGTTGTGGGTCTTTATCAGAATTACTCTGCAGCACAGGCAGATGTCCCGACACCCTCCATTATCAGGACAGTCAATGGCGAATCAGTATCAACCACACAGGATGTATCTGACATTCTGAATACAACCCGTCCGGGAGATACGGTCATCGTGGGATTTGATCATAATGGAGAACGAAAATACTATTCGCTCAATGTATCACCCTGGCCTGAAGCACTCGGCAGTCGTGAATCCGGTTTCATGGGGGTCTTTTACTACAACGGTCAGGGGATCATCGATACCGTGCAGAGCATGTTCTCCCCGGTCGGAATTTTCATGCTTCTTTCCGTTCCGTTTAACCCGACCATGGAAGGGCAGTATATGAAGATACTGGGATTTGATGTTACCGATACCGGGTATTATCAGGTGCCGTTTCCAGGGTATTGGGAGCTCATACACCTTCTATTCTGGAGTGGATTTATTAACCTGGCAGCCGGTCTTTTCAACGCTCTCCCCATGATCCCTCTTGATGGTGGTTTTATCTTTAAAGAAGGGACGGAACGGATCCTGACCCGCAGGGGACTTGCACGATATACGGATCATATCGTCGGCTTTGTCAGTACCGGTATGGTCGTTCTGATGGTGGCGATATTCACCCTGCCATACCTCTTCCATCTGTAATTGCGAAAACCGTCAATTTTTCTTTTTTCGGTGGTATAAGAAAGTATATGCAGTATCGATCGTGAACATGTATAGGATTGATATGCAGGTTCATTATCGATTCATTGCGTGCGCAATAATGGGTATTTTTCTTCTCATTGGATTTGTAAATGCTGCTTCCTCAGCAGGAACAAACCCGGGTTTTGGATCACTGCCAACATCATTTGAATGGGAAGGAGATAAGATTCTCAATGGTGAAGATCCGACCAGTTTGTTTACTGAGACAAAAAACGGTATTCTGGATGAGCTGGCTGGAGCGGGGATGGTCATGAATTCAACAAGCGGGCTTGGCAATAATACCACGACTGCAAATGCCACAGTAAACAAAACATCCGCAGTTCCCGGGACAAACGATCCCCTCTCTGGTTATGCGTCGGTGGGTGATATCATCAGGGCACAGGATTGGGCTGCCCTTCAGCGGTATACATCCTCTATTAATGCAACCTCTGAAATCCCTGACTCTTCGTTATCGCTTGGAAACAGAAATAGTAACTGGGATAAATTATTCAAGGATCCCGAACCCGTGGGAATATCCTGTGGTCCCTGTTAAATAATCACTCAATTTTTTCCGGTCGGTAATACACCAGGCAAGCTGCAATAATATCATGAAAACCCTGTGAATGACGGGTATATGCGATTGCAAAAATTCCTGCGAAACAGGTGATTATTGATATAAATTTTGAAAAGTGTCGCAGTGATGCCCGGGCAAAGGTTATCTGGTTTCCATGCAGGTCAGTAACAACCGCCCGTGCTGCCATCTTTCCTAACGTGGCCTGATTTTTAGAGGACTCAAGAATTGCATAATAGAGCCAGGGGATTACAATGACGGTGACCAGGAGGAAGGTTGCTACCTGACCAGGAAGAGCGGATGTGACCAGAATCCCGTCCATGGTTCTGACCTCCTCATGTCGGATCATCATGATGAGCATTCTCCATCCTTCGGTCAGTCCCAGGTAGTATGCAGCAAAACCAGCGATGAGTGTTATAATAATTCCATCAATAATCCCGGCAATGATCCTTCTCCCAAATCCAGCATAGAACCTTTTATCATCTGAAATTTGATTATTGTGATTAATATCTGACACAATACAATATATCTTTTAAAGAGCAATGAATCTGTCGCAAAAATTAGGGGCTAATGGATATCTGGAAAAAATATTGAAAATTCAGATCTTTGTTGGTTCACTAAAGAACATGACGGCCGTTGTTGTATTATTGGATGATGATTCTGAACCATTTTTCTTGTTTTTCCCTTCCTTCAGCCATGGTTTCGTCTCCATCAGTTCATCATGCAGGGCCTGGAGTTCAGGGTCCACTTCAAGAGTGGCAAATGAATCATCAATGTGACATGCCGGACAGTAACTTTTCGTCTGTACCGATGAACCGCTGGATGAACTGGTTCCGTTCGTCTCCTCATTTAATGCATCAGAGTATTTGCTGAGATGGCCGTGCACCATCTCCCACCAGCAGCAATACATGGCAGCGGAGATCGGATTGTTGGGATCATATTCAAACTGCCAGTATCCGTTCCAGTTTTCGGTGTCAGGAGACATATGCGGGATCGACCAGGCGGCACTTACCGGAGAAACAAGGCAGACCGCCAGGACGATCAGTATTGAAAATATAAAGAGAACCTTCATAATTATCAATCATCTTTCAAACCAATAAAACTATCAATCTCTTCTGATAGTAAAGATCGAATATCCACAGACCTCTTTCTCCTGAACATGAACATTCCTCACCTGTATAGCTCCCTGCCTGGTGTTGGAGATTGTCCGGATAAATGTCTCAAGAACGTCTGTTTTCCCTTCAGCATCGATCTCTACCGTCCCGTCCGGGAGGTTTCTCACCCACCCGGTAATCCTCATGTCCTCTGCAATATCCTGAACATAATACCGGAACCCGACTCCCTGAACCTGCCCTGACACGATCATAGATACCCGTTTCATGAGGAGAATATTTGTTCAGTATCCTTTGAATATATATTCAGCCAGAGAGCTCATCTTATATCCCGGAGCAAGATATTTGTAATAACAAAGAGCGGGTTCCGGTTCTGTTCATTATGGTAAAAATCCTTCTTGTCAACGACAAAAGTAAGGACGCTTCCTCCATACAGTCTTCCCTGTCTGACAATTTTCAGATTGAATTGTGGGAGGTCAGATCTATTGCTGAAGGAGAGGAAAAATATCAGGCTATCACTCCTGATATAATTCTCATACCATTCACCGCAGGAGATGATCTGAGCCGTGTCGTCAACTGGCAGCGTCAGTGTATGGTGCACGGATATCATCCCGGTTTTCTCTTTTACATAATACAGAATAACAACGCCATCTTTTTTGATATATCACAGGGGAGTTTTTCAGTTGCTCTTCAGGAGTATGAGGCATCCCGTCAGATCTTTGCATCGATTCGGCAGGTATCTGGACGGGCAAAGGTGGAGCGTTCCCTTCGGGAAGACTATGATCATCATAACCGGATCATCAGTACGATGCCTCTCTCCTGTCTGGAAGTCCGGGGAGGAACCGTTACCCGGGTGAATCCGGATTTTCTTCAACGATCCGGGTATGATGAACATGAAATTCTTGGGCGTCCTCCTGATACATGGCTGATGAATGGACAGACTTTAAGAGATGAACTCTTTCGTCACCAGTGCTTTCATATATCTCTTGAAGGGATTGTCCGGAAAAAAGATGGAAAGGAGATGCCATGTCGGATTACGGTGCATTCTTTGAATGAGGATAACCCGATAGACGGAATCTGGTTCATTGAGGACCACAGTGATTATGCAGCTCTTCATTCTGCACTCAGAGAGACTGAGTATAAATGCAGGGAACAACTGTATCTTGCAGAAACTCTGGTCATCAGACTTGATCCGGATGGGTTTATCACCTTTATCAATCCTTCAGCGGTCAGGTGTTTTGGATATGAGATGGATGAGTTGACAGGAAGGAGTATAGGAGTTCTTTTTCCACCCAGGGCAATACAGAATGTGATAAATCCGGCATCTTTGTTTCTTGAAGTATCTGACGAATCCTCATCAGCCCTGCATATTTTTGAACATTGTAAAAAGAATGGAAATCATCTTTGGGTTGCCTGGACCAGCCGGGGATTGTATGACTCTGACAATACCCTGACCGGCATCATTTGTGTGGGCACTGATATGACCGAACAGGTATCCAGCGGGGAAGAGAGGATATCAACACGGGCCTGGCGTGATCGCATCCTTTCCTTTACGGATATCTCACCAGAGGCGTTTGATGCGGTACTTCAGGCATGTATCGAAATCGGGAGAGAAGGGCGGGAAGGAAAGACAATCGGAACCTCCTTCCTTATCGGCGATTCAGAAGAAGTACTGAAGCGATCCCGTCAGTTGATATTAAATCCGTTCTCCGGCCATCCTCCTGAAATGAGAAATATTTCTGTTCCTGATGTCAGAGAGATGTTGAAAGAATATGCGCTTTTGGACGGTGCATTTGTTGTGAGCGGAAATGGTCTTCTGGAGGCGGCAGGACGATATATCACCGTCGATACATCAATTATATCTCTTCCGAAAGGAATGGGGACCCGTCATTCATCCGTCGCTGCGCTCACGTATGTTACCGATGCAATCGGGTTTGTGGTGTCTGAAAGCGGCGGGAAGGTATCGATCATGAAAAAAGGGAAAATAGTGAAGGTTATCGCCTGAATCAGACTGGTCGAAAGAGTCTTTTAGCCGCTAGACAGACAGGGCATACCCATTCTTGTGGCAGGTTTTGAAAATCAGTTCCGGCAGGAGCATCCTTATCTCCGATGACCGGATCGTACACATGGCCGCAGATACTGCATTTCATCTTTTGCATAGCAGATAGTAGGTATTATAATGATTAAATCATATGTTTTGGGGGTTCATGTCTCCATAATCCTTTCGGGATAGATATCTGAAACCTGGCACCCTCTCCGGACTCTCCTGTTTCAAAAATAGAATACCCGGAAATGTTTATGATCTCTCTGGCAAGAAAGAGTCCGTACCCGGTATTGCTTCCAAATCCCCGTTCAAAGATCTTTTCCTTAATTCCAGCAGCGATTCCATATCCGTCATCCTCATACACAAGAGTCATGTCACCATCCGTATGGTAACAGTAAAAATGTGCCCTGGATACCCGTTTCCCATGTCGCTCTGAATTATCAAGCAGGCAATAGAACACTTTTTCCATGAGGGGATCGGCCAGGATATGAATATCTGAAAGATTCTCACTTATCTCAATACAGGGAATATGAGATCCTTTCCCCGCCTGCCTGACCAGAGTCGGAACATGATGCCATTGTGGTGCGTTCACTCCAATCTCTTGATAGAGTCTGGTGAACGAGATCTGGTTGTTAATAGTATCAATGGTCCTGTTCATCCGGTTCAGTATAGCGTGGATATCCGGATTGTCAGCATAATCGGATAAGAGATCTGTATATCCGCTTAAAACCGTCAGTTGATTCAGGATATCATGCCGTGTTATACTTGAGAGCAGGTGAAGTTTCATGTTCGCCTTTTCATATGCTGCGGTGACTTCTTTTCTAAACGTGATATCACGTTTGCTCTCTCGCCGTCCCAGCCATGTACCGTCGTCACGAAACACTGACTGGCAGAAATGACTGATCCATCGCTCCTGTCCGTCTTTCGTGATTATCCTGTAGTCCATGTGATGAATGCCATCATGGCGGAGTGGTGCATTTGAGTAATGTCTCTCTACCATCTGCCGGTCATCAGGATGCGTAATTTCCAGAACAAGGCCCGGGTTATGTAAAAATTCCTCAGCACGGTATCCGGTAATACGTTCACAGGAGGGAGACGTGTAAATATAGGTTCCTGTCGGGCTAATCCAGGATTCCCAGTCATAGGTGAAGTCAGCAAGGGTGCGATACTTCTCTTCATTCTCAATGATGATCCGTTCAAGTTTTTTTCTTTCACTGACATCAAGGATAACGCCGATAATACCTGTCACCGATCCCTCATGAGACAAAAGGGCAGATTTTGAAAATAGGACATCATGAATTTCCCCTTGTGAATCCGTAATGACATACTCATACTGCTGGATGTAAGGGTTCTTGATTATGAGTTCATCCATATGCCGGTAGTGGTCAGCAAGATCTTTTGGATAAAAGTCATGCACCGACCTTCCGATTATCGAATATTTCCGATGACCAATGAGGTCTTCAAACGCCTTGTTACAGTCACGATACACTCCGTTTGTGTCCCGGAAGAAAACAGGAGCCGGTATTGCATCAAGGAGTGCCTGAATGTATTGGGCATATTCCATCTGTTGCTCGGCAAGCTCCCTGTACCTGTGTTCATTCAGGATGATCTCATCCTGCTTTCTTCTTTTTTCGACAGCTTTTTGTATATACCTTGCAAGTTTAGTCAGTACCTGTACGCTGCCATCACCTTTCTTAAGATAAAAGTCGGCACCTTCATTCAATGCATCTATTGCAATGTCTTCGGATCCGCGACCGGTGAAGAAGATAAAGGGGATAGAACTTTGAGAACTTCGCACCTGTTTTAAAAAAGAAATCCCGTCCTGATCCGGCAATTCATAATCTGCCACGATCACATCGAAGGGATACTCGGATAGGAGCATGAGAGCTCCTTTAACACTATCTATTGTTCTGACCCGGAACCCTTCCTGCCGATTGAGGAATGCAGATGTAATATCGAGAACTGCCGGCTCATCGTCAAGGAGCAGGATACGGATCACGGAGTATTACCCAATACGTCGAATAGCCAGGTTAGGTTACCCTAACCCAGCCTTCCAAGAACGGACCGTGCGATTTTCACCGCAATCCGCTCAAGTTTTTCACTACCCGCTTTTATGGGCGTAATGAAGGAACATCCGTATCGATCTTTGCTTTGAGAGGAAAACTCCTTTTCTGTGTTCAAAATACTCGGTATCAATAAACGGATTTGCATCCAGTTTTATGAATTTCCGGTATTGAATTTTGGTGTTGGAGAAGTTTTCGAGAGTAAGAGTAGAGGTTCTAAAGACCTGTTTTTTGGTAAGTGTTGGGTGCCAGTATTTTCTGGCAATCCATCTCTTCCCTTTATTATTATGACGGCGCTTTGCCCATCTCCACAACATATTTCGGACAACCCAGTCAAGTTTCCCAAAGGTCATACTTGCAGAAACCGTCCGGTGATACATTGCCCATCCCTTAATTACGGGATTTAGGGCTTTGATAAGGTCTTCCTGTTTCCAGGCCTTCGCCGACTTAATGATTACCCTTACTTTATCAATGATTGCGGCAATAGCTTTCTTCGAAGGTTGTATCAGGAATTTGCCTTTGAATTTTCTGAAATTCCAGCCCAGGAAATCGAACCCCTCGTTGATATGAACGATTTTGGTCTTTTCCTCAGAGAGTTCAAGCCCTCGTTCATGAAGAAATTCAGTGATGAGTTCCTTGCACTGGAGTGCCGTTTCCTGTGAGTCTGCCGTTACGAGAAAATCATCTGCAAACCGTATGAGATGAACCTTATTTCCGGGAAAGTGTTCTTTCAACATTCTTTCCATGCCGTCAAGAGCCATGTTAGCCAATAAGGGGGAAATTAAGCCGCCTTGGGGCGTACCTGACTTGTTACGGTAGAGTATTCCATCATAAATATAACCGGCTTTCAGGAATTGGTTAAGGATTCTTTGGTCAAGAGGGATGTTATCAAGCATCCATTGGTGTGCGAAATTATCGAAGCACCCGCGGATATCACCTTCTAATATCCATTGACCTGAAGTCTTTCTGCTTAAGCACTGAAAAGTGTATGAAGCAGCATCCTGTGCATTTCGCTTCATTCGGAATCCGAATGATGTCTTGTCTGCTGTGGTCTCAGCCCAAGGCATAAGAGCCATTGCATACAAAGCTTGCATAGCACGGTCATACATGGTTGGAATCGAAAGAGGTCGCATTTTACTCGATTGCGGTTTAGGGATGTAGATTCTCCGGAGAGGTTTTGCCCGATAGCCCTTGTCCGAAAGCGTTAATGCTGCTTTCATTTTCTGTTCAGGGGTGGTCCATTTTTCCCCATCTACTCCTGCACTTCTTTTACCTCTGTTTTTGGTTACTCGTTGTACTGCCAACATTTTTGCATAAAACGAATGTGTAAGCAGATACTGGAGTCGTCTTGCAAGTCGATATTGGCCGTTCTTCACTGCTTTTGCGATACGTGTCTGAAGTCGCTTTACATAATCTCTTGCTTTAGCAAATGGAAATTTCTTCCATTGTTTTGCAAGTTTTCTGTCCGAGATGTCCTCGCTTTTATGCGTAATTGAACTTATCCCGTTCATTGAAACCATCCTGTTCGCCGTGAAAAACCAGCTGCACGTCGGCACCCTTTCAGGTCAGGGCAAAGTTTGAACCCCTATCCACAGCCATTACAGCCGGGCATTCGCGTTTTGCAGCCTCCTACTCCCACTACGCATGTGGTTCCTCTCACAAGGTTCTTACCTAAAATTTTTTTTTTTTTTTTTTTTAGGAGCGTATTGGGTTTTCCAAGTTCAATAAATCGGATAATTGTGGTATTTTAGGACCCGCCCATAGACCGGAATCAGCTTCGTCCATTCGTACCAGCATAATTCAAGCTACTGATACCGTGATTCTCCCTCAGTGGGGACAGGGGCAAATCTCTTTCCTCCTGATATAATTAACGATCCTGCAGCGGTTCAACGTTTGTTTGTCCATGATACCTTTCCCTGGCAGCTTATCCCAAAGAGACTATGGGAATCACCACGTTGTTCCTGCAGCTTCGCACCCGTTTATTGCTAAACACGCACGTGCAGGTAGGGACGCCCAGAATGGATTGGGTGGCGTTCCCGATTTTAAACCGGGTTCGCAATCCGATTTACTGCTTCTTGTCGCACTGAATTATTTTTAATATGCTTAATAGAACCGGTGGTCTGCACCACGTGCCGGATGCAAAATCGTATGTATGAAGTATGCGGATATTTCTCTACGATTATATATGGTGTTCCTTCGGAAATATCTGGAATCATGCGGCTGTGAACCTGACCTCATAGCACTTATACGATTAATCTCTCGTCAGATGGACCCTATCAGAAAAGCATTTCTTGATAATCAGATGTATGAACATACCCTAAATGCCTCTGGAGAACTGCAGGCCCAGATGGATACATGGGCAGATGAGCACCTGATTAAGGTGGTAGGAGAGTCCGGCCTGGTGCGGGAACTTGCATCAGAGGAACAGGCTGATATCATCCGGTTTGAAAACTCACGGTGTGAGTACTGTATGGTCATGGACCCGCTTGATGGTTCCTCGCTCATCTCGACAAATCTTGCAGTTGGCACTATCGTTGGTATTTATGAGAACGGAGGAGTGCTACAACCGGGCTCGAAACTCCGAGCTGCTTTTTACACCCTCTTTGGACCACTTACAGTCCTTGTAGTCTCCGTAGGAAAAGGGGTTCAGAGCTTTGCATGGGATCCGGAGAGTGAGCATTATCTCCTGCTTAAGGACCACTTCTCAGTCCCTGAAGGGAAGCAATATGGAACCGGCGGTGTGAGAAATGAATGGCTTTTACCTCATCTAAAAGTCATCGAGTATTTTGATCAGAATGGCTTTAAAATCCGATATTCCGGCTCATTCGTAGCGGATTGTCATCAGTTACTGGTCTATGGCGGGATTTACACATATCCGGGATCTGAGAAGAGCCCGAATGGAAAATTCCGGCTTTTATTTGAAGCAAACCCCCTGGGATTTATCATTACCCAGGCAGGCGGACGTATAACAGATGGAAGAAGGAATATTCTGAATATCGTTCCTGAAAAACATCATCAGAAGACTCCGGTTTACATTGGAAGCAAAGGTATTATAGAAAAGATTGAGGAGATCTACAAAAACTTATAACACTTTTTTCATATCGGTATCAGGAATCTTTAATATGGCTGCAAGCCTTATATAAGGCAGATGGTTAGCAGCATTGTCCTCCCAATCAAGAAAGTATATTCTCTTGTTGATACTTTGATTTCCGTAGAAATGAAAGAGGATGAAGGAAGGACATTTCAGGGCCGGCTTGTGGCAGTGGATGAGTACCTGAACCTGCATCTTGAAGAGAGTATTGAAACATCAGGGAAAAACAAGGGTCGCGAGCTTGGAACACTCGTTATTCGTGGTAACAATATTTTGTCAATTGCACCGGTTGCTTAAAGGTGGACATGTCCGGAACAGACGAGGATGCATTTCGGATCATTGCCTCTTCACCTGAAGGTGTACTGCAGAGTGAACTCTGGAAGATCCTTGGGGTTGACAGCAGGAAATGTTCACGAATCGTAAAGAAACTTCTGGATTCAAACAGGGTTGAACGCGTTGAATACCGGCAGGATGGCATTAAGACATTCAGACTTATTGCCCGTAAGGGTCCTGCAGATCCATACTGTCTTCTTGCCGGTGATGAACTGATTCCCTGCATCGCATGTGATGAGGATTGTACCATCGAAACATGTAATGATCTACTTGACTGGATGTATCAGCTGGCAATCAGTGATGCAGAGGAGTCATCCTCTGTTTCAGAAAAAACTGAATAATAATTTATTGTGATATCCCTTCAGGGGTACTATCATCAACAAATGCATTACATTCCGCACAGGAAAGAATGGATATGTAATATTTATGCATGTATTCTTTTACCATCCGGCGGGATGAAAACCGGGGTGCATTACTCTTGATTGACTCCTTCATCATCGCAACCCACTTATGGGGTATTCCATCAAGATCAGTATCGTAATAGAGTGGGACTATCTCATTTTCAAGGAGGGAGTACATTTCAGACGCATCCTCCCAGTTCCGATCATTATTGGTATGGCTCTTTCCGAATATCCATCCGTTCTTGCCATTATATCCCTCTATCCACCATCCGTCAGCAATTGAGAAGTTGAGAACACCATTGACAGCAGCTTTCATTCCGCTTGTACCACTGGCTTCTAATGGGGGAACCGGGTTATTCATCCAGACATCAACTCCCTGCACCAGGTACTTTGCTACCTGCTCGCCATAGTCTTCAACAAATGCAATTCTTCCGCCAAATTCTGGTTGTTGTGCATACTGATAGATCCGCTGTAAAATCCGTTTTCCTTCATCATCAGCCGGATGTGCTTTTCCGGCAAAAATTATCTGTACCGGTTTCCAGGGATTATTCAGGATCTTTTTCAGCCGGTCAAGATCCTGGAAGATAAGGTCAGCCCGTTTATATGTCGAGAAGCGGCGTGCAAATCCGATGGTCAGGGTATTGGGATCTATCAGAGCACCACCTGCCACCACATTTGCACAGTCTGCCTGGTATTTCATCCAATCGCGCCTTTTAAATTGTAATATCCGGTTGATGAGTTTTATCTTCAGCGCATAATGGAGTTCCCAGAGTTTTGCATCAGGTACCCGGTCAATGAGAGCCCATACATACTCCTTATCATGATGTTCAAACCAGTCCGGGCAGATGGGGGAGATGTACCGATTTATGAGCGTAACCAGGCGTGGGTTTATCCATGTGGGAATGTGCACCCCGTTCGTTACCGAACCTATAGGGACTTCATCTAGTTTGTGTTCAGGCCAGAGGAAATGCCACATCCGTCTTGCAACTTCCCCATGCTTTTCACTTACTCCGTTTGCATGTGCAGCCATACGCATACAGAACGCTGCCATGTTAAAGGTGTCCGGGGGATCCTCGAAATGCAGACCTTTCTTCAGAAAATCCTCCCTTGACATATGCATTCCGGAATAGTATGCATTAAAGTACTTGTCAATCATCCAGTGAGGGAATTTATCATGGCCTGCAGGGACGGGTGTATGAGTGGTGAAGAGCGTTGTATTATAGACATGATGGAATGCTTCTTCAGAAGTAAGCCCTTCCTCTATCTTCTGACGATAGAGTTCAACCAGAGCAAAGGCTGCATGACCTTCATTCAGGTGGACTGCAGAATATTTTACCCCAAGTGATTTCAGGGCATGAGTCCCCCCAATACCAAGGACGATCTCCTGAAGTAGTCTCATCTCATTGATACTACTGTACAGACGGCTGCTGATATTGCGAAGATGCGGTGGATTCTGCTCTATCTCCGTATCAATCAGGTAGAGGATAACACGACCGATATCCACTCTCCAGAGAGCAAAATGAATCTGGGGTGCAATAAAAGGAACCTGAAGAATTAACTGGTTACCATCCCTGCCAAGAACCCGCTTGACCGGGGCATTATCACGGTCAAGTTTTTCTTCGACATCCTCCTGCCAGCCGTCATTTCTGATTCGCTGGTGCAGATATCCGTCAGAGTACATGAATCCGACGGCCACAAGTGGTATCCCTATGTCACTACATTCTTTCAGATGATCTCCGGCAAGGAATCCAAGGCCCCCGGCATATAGGGGGAGTGAGTGCTGAAGCCCGTATTCTGCAGAAAAGTATGCGATCTTATGATGCTGGTGTTCCGGGTAATATTCATCAAACCATTGGTTTTTTGCCAGCATGTATCGCTGAAACTTCGCGATGACCGCATCATAGTGATTGGTATAGTCAATATTGGATGCCGCTGCTTCAAGTAATTCAGGTGGGAGTTCCTGAAGCATTCTGACCGGATTGTGTATGGATTCTTTCCATCCCTGACGGTTCAGATTTTTAAACAGGAGCCATGCTTCAGGGTGCCATGAGGACCAGAGATTATATGAGAGATCGATCAGCCCTGAAAGACGATCAGGAATATGATCAAAATCTATCCATCGAATGCCTATCATAATATGCCCGTGCACTCTTGCTGATAGGTGATTATCTTCATATATCGTATATAGTTAATGGCCGAATGTTTTGAGAGGATATCGTGCAGATGAATCAGTCGCTATACTGTGGATAGTCAGCAAAAAAGATACTCCCGGACGGATTCGAACCGTCGTCATCGGAACCAAAATCCGATATGATTGACCTCTACACTACGGGAGTTGAAAAGAGCAGGACAGGCCTTGCCTTTACATATTTGTGCTGCTGGAATATAGAAATTCCCGCATCGCCTATCTGCGTTTTTTCAGAAGGCCTGGGAAGTACTTCTCAATTCTATCTAAAATATCTGGGTCAAGACCGATTTTGCCTGCTGATTGTGCTTTTTTTATGAGGAAATCCTTTGCCTCCTCTTCGGAGAGGGTTCTGTACGCTTCCTTAGACTCGCGCTGCCAGTCGGTCCAGGATATTACATAATAATAGTGTATCCCGTCAGGAAGAGTTCGAAGATAGAGATCCTCACCCTGCCGGTAATCAAGCGATGCTCTGACTGAGGAATGGGGCGTTTTAAAGATCCAAGGATCTGTTTTTGGATCTATCTGTAGCCATTTTCCATCTGTTGTCCGTATTGTCCTCATGGTTCTTCTCCCTGGTATTGCCGGGTACCGGTTTCAGATACCGATCTCCGGGTTGAAGTAACAAGCGGGAAAAACTCCCGATATACCTGACGGCGTTCATCCACATCGGTATGTAAATATACTTCAGTGGTTTTAATAGATGCATGTCCCAGGTTCTCCTGCACAACCCGGAGATTTCTGGATCTCCGATAGAGCTCACTGGCATAACTATGCCGGATCTTGTGTGGTGTGATCCCTGGTGGTGCGTATTTTTTAAAGATAAGCTGCACGGTTCTCACGGATATATGATTGCCTCCCTGACCGGGGAAGAGGGGACCTGACAGTCGGTTTCCGATAAGGCCTGCAATCTCATTCAGAGTAACTTCATCCACAAAGACCATCCGGACTTTCCCTCCCTTTCCCAGCACCCGGATCATCTGATCATCAAAGTCCACATCCTCAACATTCATCGTGCAAAGTTCAGAGACCCGTACTCCGGTTGCATAAATAATCCTTATCATGAGCCGGTCTCGTTCATCAGGAATGGACTGCAAAAGACGCATAACCTGGCTGTGTTTCAGATACTTCAGTTCTTTCTCTTTTACCTTCGGACGGTCAATTCGAGGGACCGGGTTTGTCTCAACCACCTCCTGCATGAGAAGAAACCGGTAAAAAGATGAGAGTGAGGAGAGGATACGGTTGTATGTGGTAGCATGGTACTGCCGATCAAGAGAGAGGAATTCTAAGTACCTGGAGATATCAGATGCACTAACATCAACTCCGGTCTCAAGCCTGAGCAGTTCCTTGTGCTCCCACTTTTTGGACAGGTCACCCCTGAAGGATCGGGTCAACCAGATGAACTGACCAAACCGCCTGATGGTGAGATCATAACTGCTCAAAGTTTTCTGCGAATAATTCCTCATTTTCAGATATTGGATAAATCTGGGAATCCATTCTGAAAAATATCCTTTTTCCACTGTTATATTAACTCTATCTCTAAAATATTAAGCATTTCGTAGAATACCTATTCTGCGAAACTGAGATCTCGGAATTACTTTATATCGATTATTCCAACTATGATAACGGAAACATGCGTGAGTCGCCTGCTGTCTGGCGAGAACCCCCTGAGGTTTATCATATATGCCTGAAAATACAGTCCTGATTGTCGAGGACGATGAGATAATAGCCCGGGTCTTAATCTCTATCCTACGCGACGGTGGATTTATTGTTCATACCCCGGTAAACTCGGGTGAACAAGTACTCGAGCAGGTAGCCGTGGAAAAACCAGACGTAGTCCTCATGGACATTGATCTTCCCGGGGTCATGTCAGGGATAGAAGCTGCGGCACAACTCTTCAACATATTCTCAATACCGGTTATCTTCGTCACCGGCCATGATGAGAAGAAGATTTTTGAGAAGGCTATGTCTTCTACGCCATTTGGTTTTCTCATAAAACCGGTCAATCCGAGTCTTCTTTACTGTGCGATCAAAGTCAGTTTGAATCTATGTGACAGGATACGCCAGACAACAGAGGGAAAAAAGGCAGGTCTCTCTCCTTCCATGTGGGTTCAGATAGCAGATTCTTCTCATCCGGTGATAATCATAAATTCAGATCATGCTATTCTCTGGATGAATCAGGCGGCTGAAGAATGCATTGAAGAACGCAGTTCTGCACTCTTCTTAAAAGACATTCGCCAGGCACTTCGTCTCTTATGCCCAGACCTTGACATCTCACCTGATTTTTTCAGGTCGCATGATGAAAGTGGGATGCAGCTTTGTGTTGGTTCAGGCCAGGAAGAAAGACAATATATAATTACTGCCCGGCCGATTATGAATATGTTTGGTACATATTCCGGTTCATTTATTACGATCACAAAGCCCTCGTAACCTGGCACATGCCCATGGCCCCCAGAACGGGTGAATGATCCGAAGGAGTAATGTATGGATCTTCGGGCAAAAACATTCCTTATAATCGGACTGACCCTGCTCGGGGGTATAGCGCTCATAATACTCTTTTCCTTTACTCTTCTGACTGACAGTTATGCCCAGTTTGAAGAAGATGACACCAGGCAGAATCTCATCAAAGGTTTGAAGGTACTCAGTTATGAAAAGGATCAGATCTATTCCCTGACCGGGGACTGGTCACGGTGGGATGAGACGTACAATTTTGTTCAGGATAAAAACGATGAGTACATCATACAAAACCTCAATTATGCCTCTATCCACAATCTTGGTATCGATCTCCTGATTTTTGTAAGAGGTGATAGCACCCTCAAATATGCAACCAGGATAAATACAACCGCAGGGCGAATGGAATCCGTCCCTGATGAGATCCTGTCACAGGTACTCTCCATCCCGGATATATGTACATTCGAATCGATTCTAGATGGAAAGTCTGGTTTCATCATCCTGCCTGATGGTCCTGCTATTATTGTTGCTGAACCTATCATCACCAGTATCTATGAGGGTCCATCGGTTGGAACTCTCATATGTATTGAATATTTAAATGAGGCAAAAGTTAAGACATTGTCAAGTATAGCAGATCTACATCTTACCATCTCATCAATACATGACTTTCCACTTATAAAAGCCCTGAATGAGATCAATGAAATAACTACCTCCGATATAATCGTAACACCTGAATCTGACACAAACATAACAGGAACGTCATATCTTTCATCCATTGATTCAAATGGCTTTCTTGAGTTTACCGTTACATTACCCAGAGATATAATCACACAGGGGAAAGCAACAATTCTGACCTTTATACTATTCCTCATGATCCTGGGCCTTGTAGTAATCGTTGTCTCACTCATAATCATTGACCGGTTTGTTCTCTTCAGGTTACGAACGCTTATAGAGAATATTAAAAACCGGAACACAGAACGTGCACAGATAGATGCCCCTCTTCTGGAGGGTGATGACGAATTTTCCAGACTCGCCAAGGAGATACATCCCATTTTTCTTGAATTAAACCAGTCACAAAAGGATCTGGAAGAACATAATCGACTTCTCTCTGAAAGTGAGCGCAAATACCGTGAACTCGCGGATTTACTACCTGAATTCGTTTTTGAAGCAGACTTGGATGGGAATATCTCATTCATCAATCAGATGGGAATGAAGATATCCGGACATCGAATGGATGATAAGAATACCGGTTTTCATATATTGAATTTTATTCACCCACAAAGCCATCCTCAGTTTCTCCAGGCACTTGATCAGATCAGAAAGGGAAAACCAATTAACGGGACTGAATTTTCAGGAATTAACCACAATGGTGAGACCTATCCTATTACTGTATATGCATCCCCTATTTGGTCAGGATCACAGGTTACCGGGTTTCGTGGATTTGCAATTGACATATCAGACCGAAAAGAGATTGAGAACTCACTTCGGAAACTTGCCGATATTGTTGAACATACCAGCACCGGTATCGTAACCGGGACCGGGGCAAATGTCGACTATGTCAATGCAGCATATTCACAGATGCATGGAATGGAACCTGCAGAGTTCATCGGAAAAAATCCATTTCTTGTGGGAACCAGGTATCCGGAGAAAAATTTTCTGTCATACCTTGACAGTGCTCTCTTTTCCGGCCATGCCACGTTTGAACTTGATCACATCAGATCTGATAACTCTGTCTTTCCGGCACTTCATGATCTGACCATCCTCTCCGGAACATCAGCTGACAATGCCGTATGGTCGTTGAATGTTCAGGATATTACCGAACAGCGACTGGCCTGGAAAGCACTTATCGACAGCGAAGCTCTTCGTGAATCAGCCCGACAACTCCGCGATGTAATCTCCAGGCTTCCTGATGCAACGTTTGTTATTGACAAAGATGGATGGGTAATCTTCTGGAATCAGGCTATGGAACATCTGACTGGGATTCAGGAGGCAGACATCATCGGAAGAGGAAGATATGAGTATGCAATACCATTCTATGGAGAAAAGAGGCCAATGCTCCTCAATGCCGTTCTTGACAAGGAAGGTACCATCATAAAACTCTTCCCGAATGTCAGCCGGTCGGGCGATTCACTCTTTACCGATGAAACATTCCCGAAGATGGGGAAAGGAGGGAAATATTTCTCATCGATGGCCGGACCGTTATTCGATTCAAAAGGGAATATTATCGGCGCTATCCAGAGCATGCGTGATATTACTGCACGGATCATGGCTGAACAGGCACTCATGCGGACAAATGAGAAATTAAATCTCCTCTCCAGCATAACCAGGCATGACATCAGAAACCGTGTGACCGTCATTCTTGGACTTCTTCCCCTGCTAAAGGAGGCCAGGAATGATCCGGAGACGGCAGAGATTGTAAAGATCATGGATAATGCAACCAGACTCATTCATGATCAGATTGAGTTCACGCGAGTATATCAGAACCTTGGTATTCAGTCACCAGAATGGAAGGATGCAGGATTTCTGGTTCGTAAGGCAGCAGAAATTGGCATTCCTGAACGGATTACTGTTGAGAATAATCTCTCCGGTCTTTTCATATATGCAGATCCCCTCCTTGAGCGGGTATTTTACAATCTGATAGATAATGCCCTCCGGCATGCAGGTCCGAATCTCTCATCCATCCGGTTTTCATGGTACTCTATTGACAATGAGGTGTGTATCTGCTGTGAGGATGATGGTCAGGGTATCCCTGATGACCTCAAGGAGAGGATTTTTGATCGGGGATATGGAAGTAATACCGGTCTTGGATTATTCCTTGTTCGGGAAATATTATCAATAACCGGGATTCGGATCTTCGAAACCGGGACTTATGGGAAAGGCGCTCGATTTGAGATATGGGTTCCGTCTGGCGGCTATTCAGAAAAGGATAATATTGATTAATGAACGCCCAGATCGGAATTCGAATCCGAGTCGTCGGCGTGACAGGCCGACATGATAGGCCACTACACTATCTGGGCTTTGGGAACAACCCCTATACATGTTATCTCTCTTCCATAAAAAACCAGATGCCTGCATCCCCTATCTTCATCCCGTGGACTTATCTGTAAGGCACATCTAACGGTACACTGATGGCAACACCATTCCGTTCACGGGATCCTACCAAGTATCACAAGTTCAGGAAGGTAGACGGCGCATCATATCTGCAGGTAAACCAATTCCTGAGGAAGAGGACCTTCATCACCGCCAGAGAATGGGCGATATCACGGTTATGTGCTGATTTTCAGACTTCCTCAGGGGCTGAAATGACATATATCGGGAAAAATCTCCCTGAACTGGTTCCTTTCATGACTGGGACATATACGCCACAGGCAGTCAACCAGGCACGAAGTTCATTTAAGAAAAAGGTGAGTAAGGCTGGTGCAACATTTCTCTATGGAGCAATGTGCGGGTTTTATACACCTGAAGAACTTGATGATTTATTGTTTGAGGTAAGTGAAGTTGCCCGGTTTCTCATGGAGATAGAGAGCACATCTATTGATGTTGATGATGAGATTGAAGTGGAAGACCGGGTAACTGAGGTGATGCGTCATGTTGCTCTGGCTTCATCACGTCTCCTGAAGATTCGTGAAGATCAGCTGAAGGAAAAGCAGGAAAAACGCAGAAAAAAGGATTCTGGAGCAGAACCGGAGGAAGATCCCGGCATGCAAAACGAAACAAAAGAAGATGCATATGACTGAAAAGAAAAAACAGTTATTTGGGACAAACGGAGTTCGTGGTATCGTTGGAGAACTAATCACTCCTGAACTGGTCATGAAGATCGGAATGGCTGTCGGCTCTATGAGACCGGGAACCATTGCAGTCGGCATGGATACCAGAACCTCCGGGCCTGCATTAATTAATGCAATGAAAGCAGGCCTTATGGCAACGGGCTGTAATGTTATAGACTGTGGGATCCTTCCAACTCCCGCACTTCAGTATATCGTTATGAACCGGTATGATGCCGGAGTAGTCATTACCGCATCACATAATCCGGGAGCCTACAACGGAGTCAAGGTCATTGAAAAAGACGGGACCGAGATGGATGATGAGGCATCTATCGAGATAGAAGAACGGGTCTTTTCTTACAACTTTGACCTGAAAGAATGGAAAGATGTTGGTGTCGTCATTCCCGAAGGGGATCTGGTATCCAAATATATCGCCGGTGTTGTGAAAAAAGTCCCAGAAAAGATAGGTGAAGGCATCATGGTTGCGATTGATCCCGGGTGTGGCGCTGCATACCGGACAACGGCTGAAATATTACAGTCCATCGGGTGTAAGATCTTCACTTTGAATGCATATCCTGATGGTAACTTCCCGGCACGTGATCCAGAACCGTCCATTGAGGGTCTTGCCCCGCTTGCAGAGATGGTTGTTTCGACCGGAGCAGCATTTGGTGTTGCCCATGACGGGGATGCGGACCGTGCTGTCTTTATCGATGACAAGGGGCGGTTCGTTGAAGAAAATAAGGAGTTTGCACTCATTGCTGAGTATATCTGTTCACAAAAGAAGGGAATTCTGGTAACACCGGTCAGCACGTCCAGACTTATCGAGACGGTCATCGCACCTCATGGATGCACGGTTGATTATACCGCAGTTGGTAGTATTTATGTTGCCAGACGGATGCGGGCACTCATTGCCGAAGGAAAACCAGTTGCTTTTGGAGGAGAAGGAAATGGTGGCCTTATCTATCCGGATCATCAGTTCTGCCGTGATGGGGGTATGACGGCAGCAATGATGGTTCTTCTTCTTGCAACGAAAAAACAACCGCTTTCCACCCTCGTCGATTCACTCCCCCCTTCAATAATGTTAAAACATAAATTCCACACCGATAAAGCCTCCGAAATCCTGACAGCAGTGCGAGAAAAATTTTCACGGGACTCTTTGAATCAGGTGGATGGGATCAGAATAGATCGGAAAGATGCCTGGGCTCTTATTCGTCCGTCCGGGACCGAACCTCTTGTCAGATTATACGTGGAATCCACGGACGAATCAATTGCCAAAGGATTTGAAAAGGAAATATTATCCTGTATTTCTAATTTTATTTAACTTATTTTTATATTTATTATAATATAATTGTCTCAATGCCACTTCGCAATCTTCATATATTAAATCATATGATGCTATATATTAGATATACAAAAATATTGTAAAATTTATTAAAATAAATATATACCTGGGTGAAAATATGAAAATAAAAACTGTGGAGAAAAAAGTTAGGGAAAAATAGTTCCGTTAGAAACCTATGGTTTGATAATTGAGAACTGTGCTTCTCCTCGCAATGACTGAATGAGCACATCTATCTGTGTATTGATAAGTTCTTCCTGAATGGATTTTGAAAAAAGATGAATTAATTCTTCAATAACCTCATCATGTAGAATACACCGATCTTTTGTTCGTTCATAGCCATTCTGATGTAACCTGCCGGATCTCAGAAATCCAATCGCATGGTTGTCAATCATCTTCGGTTTCCAGCAGTTCATAAGATCCTGAACAAGGGCCTGATTTCCTCTGTTTAAATACCCATGGCCAGGATCCAAATGTCCACCGATGACAGCCCGTGTACATGCTGATGAGAGCATTCCATACCCAAAAGAGAAAATAGCGTTTACCGGGTCAAGGTACGGACGACTGGTTCTTCTTTTAAAAAGATACGTCGGACTGATGAGTCGACCAAGGATTTCATAGTACATATCCCGGACCAATTGTTCTATTCTCCGCAGTTCTTCAATAAGAACCATGTTTTCCAGTTCCTTCGCATACCCTGTAAGGATGTCAAGTTCTCCGGAGAAAAGAATCTCCGGTCCAATCTCTTCTGCATATTTTTCTATTGCAAGAATCCTGGACTTAATTGATTCATTTGCACAGGCAAGGGCATATGAATACGGAGCTGCAGTCTTTTGCAGATTCTGAATCTCCTTGAAAAGAGAATAATCATAGGGTGAAATATATCCAACCGGCTCACCATCAGACTCACAAAATGAGATAAAAACTCCTTCTTTTACCAGGGATGTTATCGTTGATGTCTGGATGGTATGACCACCGATGAGAAGAAAATGAGAGAGGTCTTTGATTGGTATATCAGTAATTTTTCCCTTATGCTGAATAGTGATTTCAGTCCGGTTTGATTTAATGTGGGCTCCAAATCCTCCCACTACTCTCCATGATATCGTCATTGATCATCTCAAAAAACTGGTAAAGCATAAATTCAGATACATTCGATCCAGTACCCGTCATAATCCCTGATATATGAGGAACCGGTATGTTCGGATAGTTTCTCTGGATCCATCCAGATATCTATTGCATCTGTGGATTTCTCTCCTGCTCCCTGACATCCGGTTATTGCGAAATGGTCAAGTCCGTATCCTCCCGCCTCTATGGGATTTCCATCTGGTTTTGTCAGACCATACAGGATAATGCAGATTTTTCCCTCTGTGCTTTCCAGCCTGATAAATCGTTTCCCTTGGCCTGATCTCGTGATATCAGATTCAACCTTCATTCCAAGTTTTTCACTATAGAATTGTTTGCTTTTATCCGGATGGGTCACATGCAGAGTGATTGAATTCAGGCCGGTGATGAAGGGGGCCGATCCATCATCACTTCTGTTCGGTATTAATTCAATGAGCCGGTCATCAGGATCGCGGACATACAGGGAGTGATTGGGGCAATCCTGTGTGAAGATAGTTCCATCAAGACCTGGATCTCCCCAGGAAAAATCAGCTTCAGCCTGATGAAGATCCCAACCAAGGATCTCTGAATCAACTGCTAAAGAAAGAAAGCATGAAAATCCGAATATGGTATTTCCGTCAACCGATCTGGTAGCGTTTGTTTCCGGGTATCGTTCCTGGACAAGCAGAATATCATATGATCTCCCAGAAGATGAAAGAAGAGCCACATCGGTATACTGATCACGAAGAGCCCGTGATGAGATGCTGCCAAGGATCCCTTTTAAAAGACCATGACCGCCGGCGACTTTTCCTAAAATCCTCCCGCCTGTGGAGAGCGCTCCAAGATGGACCGGACCATAGACCTGCATGTGCAGGATATCCTGGTAAAAGCGGATACTTCGCTCCAGGTTTGTTACCTGTAGTGCAATGTGATCAAGGGTAATGGTTGTATCATTCATATATTCAGAAATCTTCTTATGAGGTCAGTCGCAGAAAAATTAAGGTTGCCTTTTTTATATCGGCCTATGTAAACCGTTCAGCACTTTTTTCCAGGGCAGCTATAGCTGGTAGTTTCTTGCCGGTTAAAAATTCTATGCATGCACCGCCACCGGTTGAGATGTGGGTGAACTTTCTATCATATCCCATCTTTTCAATGACAGCGGCAGTATGTCCTCCCCCGACGACGGAAAACTCAGCTTCTGCTGCAGCTTTAATTATTTCATATGTTCCGAATGAGTAATCAGACTCTTCAAAAAGACCGGCCGGACCATTTAATACAACGGTGCGGGATCTTTTAATAACATCAAGGCAGGGTATGAGCCCTTCAGATCCAAGATCCAGAATAGGGCAGTCTGATGGGATATCACGGACATGCATCTCAACCCTGGCACCCTCTTTTTTTATCGCGACATGTTCAGGAACGACGATCTTTTCACCGAACCTGGAAAGGATATCTTTCGCGATTTCGATCTGTCCAATGTATCCGAGTTGTTCAATCAGGTCCATCGAAGGTTTTCCGATGCTGTACCCTTTGGCGGCAAGGAAAATGTTAGCAACCACACCGACCGCAAGGACGTTATCAGCGATGCCGTTCGTGAGTACATGTCTGGCAACATCGATTGAATCATCAACCTTTGTTCCGCCAAGGATGAATGTCACCGGCCGGGGAGCACCACTGAAAACTCGTGAGAGGTTTTCAACTTCCCGTTCCATAAGGAGTCCGGCTATGGCAGGGAGCACTTCCGGAAGGCCGACAATGGTTGGCTGGGACCGGTGTGCAGTACCAAATGCATCATTGATGAAGAGATCGCCCATTCGTGCAAGGTTTTTCACAAGAACGGTCTTTGCTGACTCCTCACCGGATAGTTTCAGGTTCTCTTCTGCATTGAACCGGACATTTTCCAGCATGATAACATCGCCAACTTTTGCATTGCGGACAGCATCCCGGGCACATGTTCCAAAGATATCATCAACAAATCTGACCTCTTTTCCCAGGAGTTCTGAAAGTCGGTGAGCATGGGAGACAAGAGAAGTAAAATCCTTTTTTCCAGGTCTGCTCTGATGAGTGATGATGACGGTTTTTGCCTTGTCCAATGCTTTTATCGTATACAGAATTTCACGAAAGCGCTTATCATCAAGGATAACTCCGGCCTGGGGATCGATTGGTGAATTAAAATCAACCCTGAGCAGAACTGTCTTTCCTGAAATATCAACGTCAGATAATCCTTTAATTTTTGAATATGTGCCCATAGACTTCCCCGGTTATTGCCAGTTTCGGAAAAATCACAGCTCAATTCAAGCTGGAAGTACATAATCTCCTGTCATTATCTGATTTAATTAAATCGATTGTTTACTCATATTTTCTTTCTGTGGTGTGATGAATAACTTATTTACATCAAACCGGGTATAATAATGGATGAATGACTGACCTGAAATTACCCATCGGTATCCAATCTTTTGTTGAAATCAGGACCGGTGGGTATGTGTATGTTGATAAAACCTCTTTTATATCTTCACTTGTCAGATCAGGTAAATATTATTTCCTCTCCCGTCCCCGTCGGTTTGGAAAAAGTCTATTGATAGATACATTTCATTGTGCTTTTTCCGGAGAACGGTGTTTGTTCTCGGGGTTATATCTGGATACGCCGGATGCTGCCTGGGACTGGAGCAGAAAAAACCCGGTTCTGAAAATTGACTGGTCATTATCTTCTCCCCGAACTGGAGAGGAGTTAAAAACCCGGATCCATGAGATTCTCTCTGCCTGGGCAAGGGAATGGGATTTTGAGCCTTTTGAAACAACCATAGGTGGGCGATTCTCTGCCATCATCCGGGAAATTCACGAAAAAACCGGAGAACAGGTAGTAATCCTGGTGGATGAGTATGACAAACCAATTCTCGATGTTCTTGAGGATCCATCCCGGGCGGCTGAGATGCGTGACGTCCTGCGTGATTTTTATGCGGTAATCAAACCTCTGGATTCTCATATTCGATTTGTCTTTCTCACCGGAGTATCTAAATTCGTTAAAACCGGGATTTTTTCCGGACTAAATAATTTGAAAGACATCACGCTTGACCGAAGGTATTCTTCACTCTGTGGGTATACAGAAGAAAATATCAGGGATGATTTCTCGTCATGGTTTGCAATATGTGATCCAAAACTCGTCCGTGAATGGTATAACGGGTATTCCTGGACTGGTGAGTCTGTATATAATCCCTTTGATATTCTGCTCTATTTTGATTCAGATCTTTTCAAGCCATATTGGTTTGAAACCGGAACGCCATCTTTTTTTTTAAAACTCTGGCAATCACAGCCAAGAATCCCGGCAGAATATGAAGGGCTCATAGCCGGGGATGATCTGCTTGGGTCTTTTGATCCTGACCAGATCCGGCTTGAAACCCTTCTCTTTCAGGCAGGGTATCTTACGATCAAATCCTGGACCAGTAATCCGGAGGAAGGAACATGGTATACCCTTGGTTTCCCGAATAGGGAAGTGAAAGAATCATTTAATAAAAGCATTCTCAATCTTCTCAGAAAGGATGCTACACCCCTATCATTTCCTGATATCCGAAAACTTCTTGGTTCTGGGAATGTTGATGGGTTTCATCGCCAATTAAAATCTTTTTTGGCTTCGATTCCTCATGACAGGTTTAGAAAAAATCCTCTTGCACAATTTGAAGGGTACTGGGCAAGTCTGGTCTATTCATACCTTGCAAGTCTTGGATATGAGATAATCCCGGAAGATACCACAAACAAGGGTCGCATTGATCTGACGGTTAAAACTGCATCATATACCTGGATCTTTGAATTTAAGGTGAAAGGGATCGACAAAACCGGAGACTTAAGTCCTCTCGAGCAAATACAGAACCGGGGATATTCTGAGAAATACCGTTCTGATAAAAGACAATTAATAGAAATTGGGATTGTTTTTGATCCTGAAACGAGAAATATTGATGAGTACTCGTTTCACATACCAAAAATTTCAACCTGATACGGGTCTTTCGATCTTATTTCCGTGAATATCTTATCATCCCATGGTTTATCCGAAGGGTCAAAAATTACAAGATAGACCCCTTCTGCTCTGCAGGTGTCTGTATATCTGGTTACCTGAGTTACTCCTGCCTCTATCGTTTTTTCTCGTGTTCCCCTCTGAATCTTACATTCGATAACAAACCGCTGGTTTGTTCCATTAGAAAGAAGCCAGAGAATGAAGAGATCAGTCCTACCCATTCCAAGACCATATTCCCGTGTTATCTGCCCGCCACCATTGACAATCCGTTGCAGGAATGCCTGGAGTAACTGATTCGACCCGGCCTCTTTATATTCAGTGATCTCAAGCCAGCTCCCTGAATGTTCCCGGAAAAACTGGGTAAATGCACTGATAAATTTTGAAAGAAGGAGTCTCCCGTTCTGTTCAACATATCAGGCGGTTTCGATGGTCACGCCAGTCTGTGTTCTCCAGCTGAGTTCACGGGGGATGATCTCCATAGATGGGGTTTGCAATCTTGATAGCACCGGCTATTTACTATGTTATAAGGCCAAGATCTATCAGGTCTACGACATCATCAGGCCTGAAGTCCTGTTCAAAGACTTCCCCAGTGAGCATAGGTTCGATAACCCGTCGAACCCGTTCCTCTTTGAGTTTATCTACAAGCTGGGCAAGGTGTGTGTCCCGCCGTTTGATGAGACGTTCTTTTTCGTCGATGACCTGATCCAGTGTAATATGATTTGCCCGGTTTTTCCCATCGGGAGTTCAAAGCAGACTTTATATGCTAAGGCATTCACGAGCCATGGCTGTCCTTTCGTTAGGGCCCATATGGCTGAAATAGCATCATATTCAAAGATCTGACCGGTTTCTGTGGTGTGTTGTTGAAGGAGCGTTTTTGTTTCTTCTTCAGAAAAATTTCCCAGACGGAGTGACTTTGCCTTAATATTGAAGGCCCTCCCACCGGTGACAATCTCCTTTTCCCGGTCAGAATGAATCCGATAATCACGGACATCATGAACATCACAGAGAATAATTGAGGATGGAAGTTCAGTTGCTCTTTCCGGGTACCCTGAACGGATCTGACGGAGAAGAGAAACCAGGGTATCACCAACAAAGGCATCAACGTCATCAATACAGAGAACAAGAGGCAATTTTAGTCTTTTACACCAGTCTGATAACAGAGATTTCAGGGCAGCATCTTCTCCGGATTCTGCAATGATTTCGGAGATCCTGTTTCGATATGTAGTATCCCCCAGGGTCCGTTCTGCCTGAAATGCAAGTTCTGTGAGTATTGGTTTGCTTTCATCCCTTTGCCAACATCACCTCTGGCAGTTTGTCCCATTTCGACATATACATAGAATGCAGAGTATGTTCCTTCCTGATTCAACTGATCCCTGAGACCAAAAAACATGAGGTCTTCCCGGTCTGTCGTGGGGCATGAAGAACAAAATATTTTTTTGTGCGATGAGTGAGAGAATTTCTGTGAGATTAAAACGGCTTAATGGAGGCAGGCAATAATGATCCTGGCAATTGACAGGTCCGGCAGTGTTGAAGAACCTCATCGTATAGTATAGTTAAACCTAAAGTATGTTATCTGTTATCAATCGAATAGATAGAATTATCGCAGATTTCACAAATTATGGAAATATGGCTAAATAAAATATATTGAAAAAAATTCCTGTAATGGGTAATATTTTTCCTGCTCTGGTCAATGCTGAAAATATGGTAGTGACAACAATACTCAATGGTTGGTATAAAAAAATCCCGTATCTTAATGGGTATGGGCTGATATATATGAGCTAAAACAACCTGGTCAAACGTTCGATGATATTCTTCTGTTCATGGTGGAGGATAAAAAAACGCAGATTTATTGATGATATGGGTCGCATTGAGGCCGAAGGAGATTTCGTAGGGCTGTCTATTGAAATTCCGGATATTCATTAACCGTAAGACCTATCAGAGTATACGGGTATTAATGAAATAAGTCCCCGAAATTAATAACAATTGATATCTCTGCTGTAACCGACACTCGGCACCAAAAAATTCACGCATAATATTTTTCAACATGCGGCCCTATCAATCGAACAATATCTCTTAATTCATCAGTGAAATTTAGAATTCGCACAATTATTCTGGAATTATCAATTTCCTTAATCTGCCTTACTCTTCTGAACATGAAGAACAACCATTTTGCAGATGGTCTCTGAGTTGGTTTTCCTTTTTGATCCCGGATTTGTTTCTTCTCAATCTTCAATGTCTCACGAACTACCCACTCTGTGAACGAATACACGAGAAGGCATAGAACCATTATCATGGATAAGGCTGCAACACGATTTGAATTCTCCAGATAAACCTCTGATGCGTGAAAAGAATTCCCCTTTATGAACCTGAATCCTCTTTCAACGGCATTTTGTTCCTTATAATATTCAAGACAGGTGTTCGGATCGACAGTAGTGTCATTGCTAGCGAGAATAAACCGACCCATCATTGCTTGTTCTTTTTGAATAACCTCCTGGTTTAGCGCTAATTTGCAGGAGACAGAATACCATTTCTCAAGTACCTCACCTTTTTTCGGTCTCCCAACCTTACCTGACGGTTTTTTGTTATCACATGTTATTTCAATATCAGAAAGGATGTATCGCTTATGCTTTGACATCCATCTTTCTACAGCGAGAAGTGCATCATTTTCGCAAGCAAACCCGTTGACCAATGATTTATTCAGGGCAGTCTGACTTTTCGCCAGTTTCTCCTCAATTTTTTCAATATCATGTTTGATGCTGGCTTTATGTCTCTCTTCAGAGTGGAATAAAAACCATTTTTGATCGATACCGCCATAGTTGCTATCGAAAGCAGCATACTTATACCGGGCATCAGAACACGGAATCCACTCAACGTCAGATTTGAGGATAGTTTTTACCTCCTTAATCGTTTCAGGAACATGAGTTATCCAGTAACAGTGAGAACCTAGATCTTGAACCATTTTTGCGGCGTAAAGGGCTGAATCGGCCATATGGTAAACCTTCTCGTCTGTATTGAAATTCTTTCGCACTTCCTGAATGGTTCGAATTAAAGTCTTTTTATCTGATGCATTACCGGATAAAGGCTCCATAAAAACAGGAATCCCACGTTGATCCGTTACTAAACATAGGACTAACTGTTTCAAATCATTGCGGTGATCTTTTGAATGCCCTCGAACCAGCTTAATCAGACGAGTATTTAGTTCTTGATCATACTCTCCTGTTACACTGATCGTTGTTGTATCATAATGAAGTCGAAGAACTCCATGGAGAAGATTATCAAGGATTTCAAGGATGATACCCGTGAATAACTCAGTGGGACCTGCAGCGGCTATCGCATCAAGAGTTTCACCAAATAAGTACTGATTCAAATGCTTTGCTTCAATTCCCTCGCCAATTAGACGTTCAGTTGCAACATCATCAAAATATTCTGGCATCAGGTAAAGACGCCGTTCAGTAAAACCCAGGCAATTGAGAAGTAATGCTTTCACTGCCTCGCCATGAGTGACAATATGGCTACGCTTTTTGGGAATGAGCCGATCGATATATTCACAAATTCCAAGTTTGTCTATTATCCCTGAGACTATGCCTAAGTGAGCGATGGTTACATTTGAATCAGCAACGATGGACATTATTCAAAAAGAGTATACAACGTACTCAGATTTAAATGTTTGTACAAAAATTATGTTTCGTAACACTCGTTGCTGCCGAGTGTCGGCTGTAAATATACATGGAAAAAATTTTTATTGAAAAATACCTGTAGGTGGTGGAATTCCTTCAGCAGTCCATTCAGGGGATTTTTTTACATTCACTGTTGGTTTAATAAATTCCTTTTTACATTGATTATATTCAGTTTCATCGCCTTTAATCAAGTTAAATTGTTACAATTCACCTGACATCTCAAGTGCTTTATCATACATAATTCGTGAAACACGAAAAGAGGTTCTTTGAATCAGACTGTCCAATTCGGTCTTCATTGATTCAATCTCACCGGTCTTTTTTGCCGCAGCGAGTATGCCAATTACACCAATAACTGGTATGTTATATGATTTTGCCACCTCTCTACCTTCAGCCTCATCAATAAGAAGGATTGGTGCCTTTTCCTGCTGAGCCAGAGCTATGGCTTCAGCTTCCCCTTCATGTAATTGGTTTTTTAATAATTGAATAAGATGAAGGTTTTCAGGGTTAATGATTTTTACAAAATTCGTATCACGGGCTTTTATAAGTTCTAAACATCCTGGTCGTCTGTGTGGATCATCAGTTATTTCGGTCCCAAACTGCCGGAGGGATGATAATATGATCATAATGTTTTTCAAGGATACAGAATCGGTCGATTGATGCCAGACTAATTAATGGTGAAGAATCACTTGCTATGAAAAACATAGGAAAAGTCTTCCTCTAACTTTTCCAGATTATAATGGCGAGAAATATTTCGTTTACCTAATTCCTCTTCCCATTGATATCGTTTCATTCCGGCTAGTTTACAGGACTGTCCTGAACTTAAAATTCCTCTTGTATACAAAGCAATAGCCAGTTCCTTGAGTAATTCTTCCTGTAGAGTATCGGGTGGAAGACGGATTGTATTTGTAATATTACTGGGTATTTTTAAGCAAATATCTGACATGACAATAATTCTCCTTCATCACATAAGATGATTCCTTTATAAAAATTTGTTGATAAATATTCATCATGACGTATAAATAATACAATTAGAAATTAAGAGCTCATAAATGAAGGGTCAACTCCAAATTTTAATCTTTATCGACAAAAATTATTTTTCTTCGATATACAACAACCATTTCCACACCGGCACAATCTGAATCACCCCTTCCGGAACCCGAACTGTTCCCTCTTGGTTTAGAGTAATCAGTATCCCCCAGTCAAGTCCATATTGGTTCATCGCTTCCTGTAAACCACCATATTCCCGCTCCCTGTTCAGATCAGTTAATTCAGAGCAGACCTGATACAGACCATTTACCTGGCCATTCTCAATAATAACAAAATCACATTCCTTAGCCGAAAAATGATAATAAACCCATATTCGTCAGATCTATTACAATTTTATATAATAGTAAACTATATAACTAAGAAGATCTCCATTACTATAATTAATGAAAGATGAGGATGTTTCATTAGAAATAGACTCCATAAAAACCATTGATCATCTTGGAATCGTTGCAGGCACGTTCCATAAGCTTGGTTTAGCTCCTATAATTGACCGGGCAATCCCTAAAATCGGTCAACATCAAATATCAAGTTCTCAAATTTTATTAGCCCTCATTCTCAACGGACTTGGATTCACAGAGAGACGACTCTATCTTTTTCCCGAATACTGCAAGCATCTTGATTTGGAACGTCTCATAGGTCCGGATATTTCTGCAAAAAATCTTAATGAATCAGTCATTGGTCGCCTTTTGGATAAGATATATGCATATGGCCCCAGCAAGCTCTTTACTGATCTTGTCACCCAGATGTTTACTGTTTACAAAGATGGAGTACAGCTTTGTCATGTTGATACAACCAATTTCAGTGTTCATGGTGAATATGGAAATGAATCCGGAGATGGATGTATCAAAATTACAAAGGGACATCCAAAAGACAAACGCTGGGATTTAAACAGATTTGCCTTAAGTATGGTGGTTAACCAACACGGGATACCGATTTTTGCTCGTGCACACGATGGCAACGAATCAGATAAGGAAGTTCTTGTGCAAACAATCCTATCATTGCAAGATTCATTCACATTTGATCCTGATGTAATCTTCATGGGTGACAGTGCCCTGTATACTGATAAAAACATCAAAACCCTCGGTCCGGAAACAAGGTGGATATCAAATGTCCCAGCCACAATAAATGAGATGACAGAGTTACTCAAATCTGATCTTCTCTTCACTCCTACCTCAGATCCACGGTATTCTTGCAGTAGCGTTGACTCACATTATGGTGGTGTTCCTCAAAAATGGATTGTTGTCTCATCTGAAGAGATGAAAGCTCGAGAATTGAAGACGTTTGAGAAAAACCTCCCTGTGAGGTTCAAAGCCGCATTAAAAGGGTTAAAACAGATTTCTAAAGTATGCTATGCATGTGAAACAGATGCCAGTAACGCTCTCTTACGCTATCTTAATGAAACACCTTTAGTAAAATTGGTGGATTCAAGGATCAAGGTCAGTTATAAACGGGAAAATGGTAAGAAGGGGCGCCCAAAAGCAGGAGAAACGTTAATCCCACAATATTCGATCGATGCAAGGGTTGAACTTGCTCAGGATTTCGTTGAAAGTGAAAAACAGTATCTGGGCAGATTTATTCTTGCAACGAATGTTTTGAGTTTGGATTCTGAAACGGTTCTGAATCACTATAAAGGACAGATGCTTGTCGAAAAAGGTTTCCGGTTTTTAAAGGACAAATCATTCCGGGTTGCTGAAGTTTATCTGAAAAGTGAAAAAAGGATCGAGGCTTTATGTATGGTTATGGTTCTCTGCCTCATGGTTTACTCATATACTGAAATGCTGCTGCGAAAAAGGCTGAAAGAAGAAGATGAAACGGTGTTGAATCAGAAGAAGAAACCTACCTCTCGTCCAACGCTCAAATGGATTTTTTTTAAATTCAGAGAGATTAAGTCATGTATTATTTCTGTCGATGATGCACTCCATTCATCTATCCAGAATTTGGATCGAGAACTATTGAAGATATTGCGATTGCTTGGGCCGGAGTACGAAAAATTCTATAGTTGAAAAAAGATCTGGCGAATGTGGGATAAACATCAAAATCCCGACGTTTTAACTCTACCAACACCAGATTTTCCAGGAGTTTTTGATGATCCCCGGAAACCCTGAATGCTACCTGGTTTCTCATACCGATATCGACAGCATAGATCTTTTTACCGGTCCCATACTGTTTCTTCAGGGATGGATCATACCGGTGAACTTCGGTTATCAGATGCGTATCTGCCAGAATATGGATGTAATCCCTGACAGTCATGGGACTTTTCATTCCGAGCATAGAGGCAAGGGATCGGTAATGGACTTTGGTTCCAATGTTCGTAAGAAGGAAGCCCGCCAGTCTGATAAATCCGGAAACATCCCTGATATTCCACCGTGCGATACAGTCCCGGTACAGGATCTCTTCATATATACTTCTGATATGATCTGTATCCCACATTCTGGTATACTCCGGAAAACCACCTTCTTCCAGATACCTGTCCAGATGTGACAATACTGCTACCTGATTTTCAGACGCCGTGCTTTTGTCTATTGCATGCCAGGCGAGATACTCGACAAATGAAAATGGGTGAAGGATAATAGTGACCCATTCTCCCTTTGGTTTATCTGAATGAGAGATATTGGAGCCAGTTTGTGAACTGGTGCAGAATATTTTGTATCCTGAATCATGTAATTGCCTGATGGTATCTTCACATCCGGGCAGGTTCTGTATTTCATCAAGAAAGAGGATCCTGATTCCTGGGTCTCGCTTTTCCAGAAGAAGCAGACTGGCAGTTAGGTCTGATAGTCCATGAAGACGGATGTCGGCAAGGTTCAGATAATGATAGGCCTTAAAATGAGATGCAATCTGTCTGAGCAGGGTTGTTTTTCCACATCTCCGGACACCGGAAATGATGATCACCTGGTTAAGATAAAGATACTTAAAGAGATTGATGGACCTGGGTGTTCCGGGATCTTTCCGTGCAAATGATTTCGCCTGGTCCTGAATGACACGGTCCAGCTGGTAATCCGCGATCATATGTATAATAATATTATAAATTTTTTTAGAATATGTATTTTAATAATATATGATTTTGTGTTTGGATTTTTGAGTAGAATTAAATTTTAGTGATGTTGATGTAAGAAAAAATGTGTTCATAAATAGAGTTTTTAAGATGTGTTTACAACAGGGCGTAGTTTTTTCCTATGATGATCCTATATTACTATGGGTGCAAGTGTTTATGTGAATAGTGCGGCTGTATTTCGATTGATTGTAGGGCTTTAATATTCGATGAAATAAAATGAGATTTATCATAAATTACAATAGTTAAAAGAATTTATGTGTCTTAATTTCTGTTTCATGGCTAATGAGATCTGCAGTTGTGAACATCATAAAAGAATATTTTATTTTATTATTCTAATACAATAAATTATAATATGGCTCTAAATGAGAAAATAATTGAAATATTGCGATAATAATTCGGACGTTTATAAAAGCGGTTGATCTGGCCTAGATCTTTTTGAGGCTGAATAACTCATCACGCTCCATCTCATCAGGCAGACGTTTCATCGTGGTCTCTATCTCAGCATTTTTATGATAGCCTCTACCAGGTTTTCAAAGGAAACTGCCGTGTCATCGATGACCGGGGGGTGCCGATAACAACACACAGTCTATAATACCCTTTCTGACCTGTGTTGGTTAAATCTCCGGAACTAAAACACCAATGATACTTTAATCATGAGGGTGATATCCGGGTTTTCCTGGATAGAAAATGCGGCTGCTTTCACATCAATTGAACCTTCAATTGTATTCAGGCGAAGATCACCATGGTGGGCTACCATACTCCTTTGTCCAGAATTTCACGGATAGCCGATTCGCTGAATATTCATCTGGTCAAAGTGTTTATCCTCTGATAATACCGAAAGTCCGTGAACTTGTGCAGCAGCTCCTATACATGCATCAGCCAATGCGATACCCGGTTTTTTAATCCTCCCTGCCACAAGGGAAAAGCTTTCATCCATTGGGAGAGTTTTCATTCGGGAATTCATTATCTGTCCAATTCTCTGTTATGCGATAGTATGTCCCTCTTGGAGAGTGTACAAATACATAATCTCCGTGAGTACAACCGTTGGAATAAACCCTGAACAATCGTCATCATCAACTGCTCTCATATAGTCCCTGACGATCTCCCATCCCGGCTGTCGTTCGAACATGGTGATAAATGCATGTGTGTCGAAAAGCATATCCGGCATTAAATGTCCCCTTCTTCTTCTCTCATCTCCTGAAGTTTCTGTAATAATCCCTTCCCTTCATCGATCCCGGAGAGGTCAGAGAGATGGACAGGAGGTCTGATATGTATACCATCTGCATCATCCGTGAGTATAATCGTTGAATCTCCTTCGAGATTCCATTTCTTTCGGAATGCTGCAGGTATGACAATCTGTCCTTTTTCTGATATTTTCACAAGTGTCATACTTTTCCTGATTTATCTCCATGATTGCTGATAATCATTACTCCTGGTATAACAATTCATTCAGTGGGAATGGTGAAAAAAGGATAATTGATACAGAGAAAAATTCTCAATATGTCCCTAATTTTTGAAAAAAGCCTATAAAGGAATAAACGAAGAACAGAAAAAATGTCAATTAAAAAATTATGCGGTAGATCTGGCCTTGATCTTTTTTAGCCTGAATAACTCTTCACGCTCCATTTCATCAAGCCGCATCTTGATAAAGTCACGTGCATCGGAAAGTTCAGGAATAACCTTGAACTCCAGAGCATTGACCCGACGCTTGGTGGATTCAATCTCATCAAGCAGACGTTTCATCGTGGTCTCTATCTCTGCACTTTTAATGATCGCTTCAACCAGATCTTCAAAGGCAGCTGCTGTGTCATCGATGACCGGGGTGGTGCCAATAACACCATATCCACGATCTGCAATACCTTTTCTGACCTTGGTTGATTCAATCTCCGGAACCACGACGCCCATGATGTTTTTACTCTTGAGGGTGATATCCGGGTTTTCCCGGACAGAAAATGCAGCTGCCTTCACACCGATTGAACCTTCAATGGTGTTTGCGATAGCCATCATCTCCTGTGCACGGGCATATTTCTCAAGCAGAGCACCTCTGGAGTCCTTTGCCTCCTCAAGCACTTTGAAGAACTCCATAATGAGTCCATCGCGCTTCATTTTGAGGATTTTGTAGCCGTTCTGGGAGAGCTTAATCTTCTTTTTGATATTGATAAGCTCAGACCGTGTCGGCTTGACATCTTTCAGTGCCATGGAGGCTCACTCTGCCTTCTTGCGGTATTTTGGATGATACTTCTGAATAAGTTCACGGTCAATACGCACAAGTTGTTCTTCAGGAATGTCTTTGAGCAGATCCCATCCAAGATCCAGTGATTCATCGATGGTCCGGTCCTCATCCTTGCCCTGACGGACAAAGCGGTTCTCGAACATCTCGGCAAACTCAAGGAATCCCCGGTCACGCTCTGAAAGTGCATCCTTACCGACGATTGCCACCAGTCCACGAAGATCGACACCTTCTGCATACCCTGCATACAGCTGGTCTGAGACTTTCTTATGGTCTTCACGAGTGAAACCCTTTCCGATACCAAGGTTCATCAGACGTGAAAGTGAAGGCAAAACGTTGATCGGTGGATAGATACCCTTCCGGTGAAGATCACGATTCACCACGATCTGGCCCTCGGTAATGTAACCGGACAGATCAGGAATTGGGTGGGTGATATCATCACCAGGCATGGTCAGGATGGACAGCTGGGTAACTGAACCTTTTTTGCCCTTGATGATACCTGCACGTTCGTACAGGGATGCAAGGTCAGTGTACATGTAACCCGGATATCCACGACGACCTGGCACTTCTTCACGAGCTGCACCGATCTGACGGAGAGCTTCACAGTAGTTGGTCATATCGGTCAGGATAACCAGCACATGGTAATCAAGCTCGAATGCCAGATATTCAGCGGTAGTCAGAGCAAGTCGTGGGGTAATGATACGCTCGACTGCCGGATCATCTGCAAGGTTTAAAAACACCACTGCATGCTCAAGTGCTCCGGTTCTCTCGAACTCGGCCATGAACTGGTTTTCTTCTTCCTTGGTGATACCCATTGCAGCAAACACGACTGCGAACTGTTCATCAGATCCTGGAACCTTTGCCTGACGGGCGATCTGCAGTGCAATCTCGTTGTGGGGGAGACCAGATCCAGAGAAGATTGGCAGTTTCTGTCCACGAACAAGAGTGTTTGTCAGATCGATGGTTGATATACCGGTCTGGATAAACTGGCGTGGTGAACCACGTGCCCATGGATTGATAGCCGCACCGGTGATCTCAAGACGCTTCTCCGGAACGATGTCAGGACCGCCGTCTTTTGGCTTTCCTGCACCGGAGAGGATACGTCCGAGCATATCCTTACCGACGGGCATCTTGATGGTCTCTCCGGTAAACCGGACACCGGTGTCCTTTCCAATACCGGTAGTGGTCTCAAACACCTGAACGACGACAATGTCATCAGAGGTATCAAGTACCTGACCACGCTTTTCTGATCCATCTGCAAGGACGAGATTAACGAGTTCCTGGTATCCCACAGGTTCAGTCTTCTCGACAAAGACCAGAGGACCTGCAACCTGTGTGATAGTTCTGTACTCCTTCATCTAAGCCGCCTCCCGGAGTTTGGTAAACTCTGATTCCATTGTCTTGACAATCCTTTCGATTTCAGGCTTGTATTCCTTGACATACTTGATCTGTGGGAGGTCGTTCTTTGCCTTCAGACCGGTGATTTGAGAGGTGATGACCCCGGCCTTCAGAGCTGCATATGCCTGGTCAGAATAGAATCTGATTGCCTTGAGTATGTCAAACTGCTTAGTCATGTCACAATAGGTATCGACCGGGTCGAATGCGTTCTGCTGCAGGAAGATCTCACGAAGCATACGGGCAACTTCGATGGTGACCTGTTCCTCATCAGGCAGTGCATCTGAACCTACGAGCTGCACAATCTCCTGCAGTTCGGCTTCTTTCTGGAGAACTTCCATAGCCCAGGTACGAAGCGGGTTCCACTCAGGCGAGACATTCTCATCATAATACTGGCTTAAGGTATCTAGATACAGTGAATAGGAGTTCAGCCAGTTAATAGCCGGGAAGTGACGCCGCTGTGAGAGTTTTGCATCCAGAGCCCAGAAACACTTGACGATACGCAGGGTGTTCTGGGTAACCGGCTCTGAAAAGTCTCCACCAGGTGGTGAAACCGCACCGATAACGGTAACTGACCCAAAGTCCTTGTTCAGGGTGTTTACACGACCTGCACGCTCGTAAAATTCAGACAGACGGGCTGCAAGGTATGCCGGATATCCTTCCTCACCAGGCATCTCTTCAAGACGGGATGAGATTTCTCGCATGGCTTCTGCCCAACGTGAAGTTGAGTCTGCCATAAGGGAAACGTCGTACCCCATGTCACGGAAGTATTCTGCAATGGTAATACCGGTGTACACAGATGCTTCACGAGCAGCCACCGGCATGTTTGAGGTGTTGGCGATAAGAACCGTACGTTCCATGAGCGGCCGGCCAGTCTTCGGATCTTCGAGTTCGGGGAATTCGGTCAGAACTTCAGTCATCTCGTTTCCACGTTCTCCACACCCGATATACACGACGATCTCGGCATCAGACCACTTTGCAAGAGCCTGCTGGGTAACCGTCTTTCCGGATCCGAATGGTCCTGGAATCGCTGCCGTTCCACCTTTTGCAACCGGGAACAGACCATCAAGAATACGCTGACCGGTGATGAGCGGAATGTCCGGATTGAGTTTTTCCGTAACCGGACGGGGCATACGCACCGGCCACTTGTGCATCATGGCGATCTCTGCCCCGTTGTCAAGGGTACAGATGATCTCATCGATGGTAAAGGAACCGCTTTTGATATCCTTGATCTTCCCTGCGTCGCAGTAGGGGGGAACCATTATCTTGTGAACGATATTGGTCTCCTGAACCTCTCCGATAATAGTGCCGGGAGTTACCATATCGCCTGCTTTCTTGATTGGCTTAAATTCCCACTTCTTATCATGGGAGAGACCGGGAGCAGTAACTCCACGCTCGATGAAATTTCCCATCTTCTCTACCAGTACTTCGAGCGGACGCTGAATACCGTCATAAATACTGGTCAGAAGTCCTGGTCCCAGCTCAACGGAGAGCGAGAGACCGGTGTTCTCTACCGGTTCACCCGGCTTGATGCCTGAGGTATCCTCATAGACCTGGATGATGATATCTTCACCCTTGATCTTGATGACCTCACCCATCAGCTGCTCATCCCCGACCTTCACCACATCATACATGTGTGCGTCGAGATTGACTGCAGTGACGACAGGTCCTGCAATTCTCTTTAAAACCCCTTTGGTTCGTTTTACTTCCACAGATCAACACCCACTGATCGTTTAATTCTCTCACGCATCGACAATCCGCCTTCCTCCTCACCAAGTGTGATAACCGTCGGGTGAACTGAGTTTTCGAGGGTAGTGCGGAGTCGTACTGGAATCTTTGCCATATCACTGCTGTTGAGGACAAGAATTCCGATCTTACCATCATCGAGAACCTTGTGAACATACTCAACAACCTTTTCATCAGATTCTGCCGCGTACGTTTTTGTTATTCCGGCAAGCCTGAACCCGAGGATGAATTCACTATTTCCGATTACCGCGATCTCCATATTATATCACCAGATATTTTGCGATGGTATCACCGGCAAGACGGGATTCTTTTCCACGGGCTATGGCTCTCAGGTTGAAGACCTCGTATTTCTTCTTTTCAAGATAGACGAGGATAGGATGAATTGAGAACGGATTAATCTTGGAGAGCTGTTCCATATGGTCAAGCTGTGTTTTGGTAAGTTCAGCATCGACCTCCTGCTCTGACTTTTCTGTTCTCAGATCTTCCAGGGCAACCTGAATAGCCTTTGCCTTTATCCGTGCGAGCAGGGCATCAATGACCTCGTTCCTGCTGGTCATCTGGTTCATCTGTTGCAGCTCTTCAGGGGTGAATGTGGCTCCGGGGATGAAAAATTCACGTGCATCTTCTTCATATCCGTCACCCCTCATCCGAAAGAGCGTCTTGATGTTCTTCACATCAATCTCCAGCTGAACAAATTTCAGGAACTGGTTACCTCCCTTCACTCCTCTCCGGGCAATCTGGAGAAGATCTGCATACAACCGCTTGTAGAGCTCATTTTCAAGTCTGGCAAATGAACCAACGGCACATCCTTCAGAAAGTTCTGCAGAAAGTGTCGGATACATTTTCCAGCTCTTCAGAGCGTCTGCAACCCGTTCGCAGTTTTCTTCTGCTAAAACCCGGTCAAGGATAGTCCGGTCAAGGCTTCCGGCAGGAATAAGTACTTCTTTAATCTTCCCTTCCTTCATGCCCTGTATCTTCCCACGCAGAATGGTCAGGATATTATAGATATCCCACCGGCGAAGGTATGCCATGGTGAATTCCTTGAGGGATCCGGGGGCAAGTTCAATAACCCGCTGATATTCTTTGGCAAGATTCCAGGAAAGAGCGACCTCAATCAGATCGATACCTTCAAAAGAAGTTCCGAGCTCATCGACCTCTTTCTGGTACTCTGTCTCTCCAATCAGACGAATAATCTCCGGAAGACTCATGTTGAGCATCCGCTGATATTCTTCAGGGGGGAGCAGTTTGGCCTTCCTGACCCGTAACCGTGTACTGACATAGATATACGGAGCCGGGCCGCCACTGTTCTGAACCATTTCTTATACCCCTCTGAGTCACGCGAAGAGAGAGTCTGATGCGTCCTTTAATCCTGATTCCCAAACCTGGTTCAGGAATGTACGATAACTGTAATCGACCTGCAGTTGTCCGTCATCGCTTTCAACGATGATGCCCCCGTCGGTATCGATGACAGAACCGAATGTGTATGCAGAGAATTCGGACTGTTTCAGGACATTCTTGAGGATCTTTTCATCACGTGCTGCGCAGCTGACCCTACCCTTTGGGATCTCTTCCTTTGCTTTCCGAAGCAGGGAAGTGATCGCCTCTTCATGGAAAGATTCAGGCATTGAGACGATTTTATCAAGCGCCTGCTTGTACACCTGATCCATTAAATCCTTCTGGGCGTTCAGAACCTGACGCTTTACGATTAAATGTGCTGCTGCCTCCTCCTGGGAGATGATATGGGAGAGGTTCTTCTCCACTTCATCCCTGACAGTGAGATGTATCTTCTCAACTTCCTGCTTGGCAGCATTCATTATTTCATCCTTGCGTGCGGAGCCTTCGTTAACAATGGTCTCCGCTTCATGTCGTCCTTTTTCCTTTATCTCTGCGATGACTGCGTCCAGTCCCATAGTCTTTTCCTCACTCACTGGAACATGAGAAGGAGTGCAACGACAAGACCGAAAATGACGATAGTCTCCGGTAGAACGGTGAAGAGGAGAGCAAGACCGAACATGTCTTTGTTCTCTGCAACAGCTCCCATTGCTGCTGCTCCGATACCCATCTCACCAAGTCCGGAACCAACGCCTGCAAGGCCTACTGCGAGACCTGCACCGACTGCCTTAAGTCCTGCTGCTGATGCTGCTGCTGCTGCCACTTCTACTGCTACTGATTCTGCTGCCATAATTTAAACTCCAATAATTTTGTTTTTAATCTGTCTGTTTAGTCAGTTTTCTAATCATCCCGAATGGGGTGTATTTCTTTCCTCCACCACGGTAAAATTTGGTGAAGAACTCTACATAGTGAAGACGAAGGGGATGTAATCCACCGCCAAGGATACCAAGTGCAGTATTTAGCGCATGACCAAAGAGGAAGACTACAATTCCTACAATGACCAGGATAATCCCAATCGGTGATAGGAGCTTCAGCTGGGGGCTGATGATCATATCAATTGCGATAAAGTTGGTAACCATTGCGATTGCAACGGAAGAAAGTCCAACGGCGATAAGACGTGTATATGAAAGCACGTGACTGATAATCGTCGGAACTTCCATGAGGTCAAGAACATTTTCCCGGGCAATAAAGACCAGTCCAAGAATAAGCATGACGGCACCTGCAATCATGGCAGGATTCAAACCGGCTACAAGGGCTGGTAACTGGGAAAAGTCAGGCATCATGGGTATTGGGAAATTCGACCAGATAAGGACAAGGATACCCCACATGACCAGAATCCATCCGATGTTCGCATAGATCTTTAAGGTCCGGTGATGTCCGTGATCCATTTTTGCGGCATTTCGTGCACCCCAGATTCTTCCAAGGGTGATATGAAGAATACCAATCCAGATCGAAATAACCAGCAGTTGCGGGATATGTGATACATGTTCTACAGAAGCTTCCATTCCATGTGCTGCAGCTTCAGTTGCTGCCCCGTGTGCAGCTCCGCCCATGTTAATATGACGTGAAAGCCAGATCGGCTGCCATGGAAGTGAAAAACCGAATATTTCTGAGAACGCTAACCCGAAGATGATACTGCTTATACTACAGTTACGGAGAACAGTGATCAGCTGGTTTCCTGCTTCACTGCCCTTTACAAATGACCTCAGACCCATGCTCATGATGAGCAGGATAACACCATACCCGACATCTCCAAGGATAAGCCCGAACATTATCGGGAATAAAATAGCCATTAACAGTGTCGGATCGACTTCGGTATATCTGGGCCGCGAGTACAGATCCATGAATAACTGGGTCGGATGTGCAAAGTCCGGGTTGTGGTATTCAACCGGCGGCATTTCATTATAATCTTCGACCTCAAGTTCAGAGACGTAGACTTTTCCTGCACATGCCTTGTCCAGGTTTTCAAAGACCTTGGTTACTTTACTTGTCGGGACCCAGCCGGTTACAGCAAATGCATGTTCGGAGGTAGCAAACCGAAGTGGAGCTTCTGCCTGTTCTACATCTCCTGAAAGGAATTCTTCTGATGACATCAGGAAAAATTCATGCTTGTCCCGGATGGTTCCCATCTGGCGTTCGATATCTGCAATTTCCTTTTTAAGCCCTTCAATCTTCAGCTCATATTCATGAATAACCTGAGAAGCTGAGCCGGTTTCTGTCGGGATCTGAATCTTTTGAATCTGGAAATCGAGCAGTTCTCTCTCTACCGTTGAAACGTCTGAGTTTTTCACAGCAAGTATGACAAAATACCCTGATTTCAGTTGTTTCTCCCATATTTCACAGGGGACAGACAGACTGACCGGGCTTTTTACATTACCGGCGATGAAACTGATGGTATCATAACCCTGCAGAAGTTCCAATGGCGCAGGGGCATCAATAAATGGTCGCAGTGCTTCAATCCGCTGTTCATACTCCTTGACCATCGACTCATATTTTGTCTTTTTGGCAAGAAGTTTCTCAACTTCTTCAGCAATTGCAGGTAGATCCTGCTCAATGCGTTGCTTTAATACGTTGATCGAAGAGCGTTCTGCGTCACTGACGGTATCTTTACTAATACCAAATGCACTGGCAATTGATCGTATCTTCACAAGTGCCGCGGATGTGACATCGGCCCCGGCAAGGGGCATTCCAATCCTGAACCCTTCCCATTCTCCATCTCCTTTCTCAACATAGTCGTCGATATGAAAGATGTTCATGCGATACAGTTCAGTTATGACTGGCTCGAGTTGCTGCTTGGATGCGACGATGAGCAGTCTGCTCATTGACTCAGGTTGAAACATTGAGCTGCTCCCGGAATCGTGATACGAGCAGGTCTACTGCTTTTGGCAGATTTTGCCGCCCCTTGTTTTCCAGAGCCATTGCTTCAGCCTTTCCATCACTGACAATCCGCTGATAACGGTTATCAGCCTCTTTCCGTGCATCTGCAATCCGCTGTTTTTTGAACTCTTCGGCGTCGGCATGAGCCTTCTGAATCATGTTGTCTGCTTCAAGTTCGGCACTGGTAATAATTGTTTTGCGCTTTTCCTGTGCCTCTGAAATCATCTTTTTGTAGTCTTCTTCTGCAAGTCTGATATCCTTCAAGACCTCAATTTTCATCCAACCCTCCTCTCATTGATGGTACATTACTAAAGTGGACAGTCATCAGTATATTTGTTATTGTTTTACTCCCGAAAGAGAATCACGAAGTATTTGTGTTTTATAACATGAGAAACAGAGAGGGTGTTGCATGACTAAAATTTGGAAAATTTTTGGTAAGTACTTTTTCTTATCAACATCTTTAGAAAATTGTCTCCGATCATTCTGCCCAAAGATGATAATGCATCGGACAATATTGAATAAGGTATTCTAATACCCACTCCCTTATTACAGATAATATGCCGCTTCTTTTGCAGGATCAGTTCTCTGAATTTCTTCAACTCCCCTCTTGAACAGACCTTCCGAAGATTCTGTGTTAAACAAATCAAACTCCATTCATCCTGACAATGTGATATTCCCCTTCTCTGCAATTTTCTTAAATTGCGATTTTCTTTAATCCATCCAAATGCGGGTTCAACAATCGTTTTTCGTTGTGAATATGTCTTTTTGGCACCATACGGAGTCATTGTCACTTCCATAATCCCTTTAGCAATAGAAGCGGGTGTTGGAATATTATCATCTTGAATGAGATTTCTCGTACACCAATCACCAATAGATGCTAACGTTGGAATACTGCAAATGCCATCAAAAAGTTGATCGGAAATTCGTTCAAGTTCAAGTAAACTTCTCTCGAGGCCTCTAATACTGAAAATATCTGGTTCATGGCATGTAGAACAGAGAAATCCAATATCCTGCTGTTTCATATACAGATAGTTTTCATAGCTCCAATAACCAGCATCAGTAAGTAAATTAAGATATTCAAGCGATAAGCCGGTTAATTGAGCAATTTCCTCTAATCTTTCATAACATGGTTGAAGTAATCTGTAATCAACGGGTGAATTACTTAAAAACGGAACCAGAATATAGCCATCCTGGTTTACAATTATCTGGCCATTATATCCTTGAATACAACCAGGCCCACTTTTCATTATTGAACTATCAGGATCTGTAGTGTTTGCAAGACTTTGCTCATCAGGGTTTTTTGCAGGCTTTTTAGGTTTTCTACCTCGTTTCCTTTTTCCAGACTCTCTCTCCTCTTCCTCCCTTTGGGCAATCTTCTCTTCCTTTTTTTGGGATTTCTCCTTATGTTCAGCCTCAAGTCGTTCTTTTGCTTGAATGAATCGTTTTATCCTTTTTGAGTGAGTCTTAAAATCATCGGGAACCTCGTTACCTGATTTATCCGGGCCATAAAGACGATCCTCGACATCATCTTTTTCTTGGACTTCCTTTAGATATTTTTGAATTTCTCCCTCAATCTTTTCATATGGCATGTTCGATCCAAGTGAAGCATTCGCCTTTAGTTTTGTTCCATCCAAGGCGAGAAGGACGTTATTGATTAATCCTGCTTCATTAAGGAGAGTCAATACTGGAATGAAAAGTTGTCCAATAAAAGAACTGTTTTTCTTGATAAATCGCGAGATTGTGGAATGGTCTGGGAGAGAATTGCGGGTTACTATTCTAAATCCTACATCGTATCTGCATTTATTCTCTATTTGACGGCTTGAACGAACTCCATTAAAATATGAGTAAATGATCAAACCAGTCATTATTTCTGGATGATAAAATGCCGCACCTTGGCCGTCTTCCCGGTATTCCTTATATAATGGGGATAGGTCGAGAATTGAGATTAAATCAATTAATATATGGCAGAAATCATCACTCGGAACCCAGTCTCTAATATCCTCAGGGAGAAGGTAAAGTTGTTCAAAATCCCGACCTATCGTATTATACATTGAGTATATGTTGGACGTACTAAGGTAAAGTACTTTTGATTGACCTTAGTTAAAAAATTATGGGGGGATCTGAGTTGTGCAACACCCTCCAGAGTATACGAAAATCCTGATCCACCATATATTAATACGATCCCATGATGAGATAATGGTAGGAATATGCGAGGGAACGAGGGATGGAATTATCAGCAGAGATCTCTTCATTAAAAGAAAAAGTTCGGAATGGAAGATTTGAGGTCAGAATTTCTCCATCTGCCCTGACCGACGGAACCGGGGATCTCGCACGTCTGATAAATGAAATACTGGATCTCTATGAACAGGAGATCAGAAAAGTAACCACCGAGAGCGGAGTTCAGTTGGTAGAGTATAAAGAATCACTTTCCTATGTATCAGAATCTCTAAAGAGCATTACCGAAGGAATGACCTCGCTCGCTGAAGGCGATCTTACAAAAACCTTCAGTGCTCCTCGTGACAGTAAGAATCCTGATCTGAATCAGTCGGTCAGGGAGCTTCTGGATGCCTACAATAAATCCAGGAAGTCGATACAAACCCTGCATACCAGTATCTCACAAATAAAAAGGGATATTGAGGAAGGAAAGCTGGGTACTCACATGGATCTATCCCATCATACCGGTGTTTATAAAGAAATTGCCACAGATATTCAGACATTGATTCATTCGGTAAAAAACCCGTTCGACGAGGCTATGCGAGTCTGCTCACGGTATGCTGCATATGATTTTTCTGCCAGATTTGAGGATACTGTTCAGGCCAGGGGCGATTGGAACGAGTTTAAAAAATCTCTTAATATCATCGGTGATCAGGTTCATGATGCTCTGATGGCTATTAACAAGCAGGTTATGGAGTTATCGGCAAATGTTGAGCAGGCGAATGCGAGTGTTCAGGATGTTGCTCATAGCTCCCAGCAGGTAGCCCGAAATTCAAATGCCGTTTCTGAAAATACTGAGCAGAGTGATGCAGGAGTCAGGCAGGTCCTCAGGGCAATGGAGGATCTCTCGGTAACCGTAGGGGATGTCTCACAAAAAGCCGAATCTGTATCACGTCTTGCACATGAGGGGACCGAAATGGCACGGGAAGGTTCAGAATTTGCGAAAAAGGCAGAACAAGGCATGGGTCTTATTATATCCAGTGCAGAAGAAGCAGATCAGCTCATTGGAGACATCCAGGGTGAGATGAAAAAGATAAATGAGATCGTCCGGTTAATTACCGACATTGCCAATCAGACCAACCTTCTTGCCCTGAATGCAGCGATAGAAGCTGCTCGTGCTGGGGAAATGGGAAGGGGTTTTGCAGTTGTTGCCGCCGAAGTGAAAGCCCTTGCCTTGGAGTCCCGCCAGTCTGCTGAAAAGATAACTGATATGATAAGTAACCTTCAAAAACAGTCCCAGAAAGCAGCTGGTGCCGTGAATGGGGCAACGGTTGCAGTTCGCGACGGAAATGTACTTCTATCCGATACCCTGGCAATTTTTGGGAAACTGGCCAATTCGGTTGAGGAGATATCAATGAATATTGAGCAGGTTGCAAGTATGAATGAAGAGCAGGCTGCAGCTGTTGAAGAGATCACCAGTAGTATGCATGAAGTATCTGCCATGCTGAAAGATACTGCAAAGGAGGCTGTTGATTCAGCAACAGCGACAAGTGAATCGTCTGCATCAGTCGAACAATTACGGGTAATCATTGATCAGGTTGCAGGTATTGCCGAACAGATATCTGCATCCATGGCACGATTTACTCTCTGATCCCTCGCGCATATATATTTTATATTTTTTGTGGATTTTTTCTTTTTTCTACTGTAAGTCCAAGAGTCATGAGTGTTTCACACAATAGATGAGATCATTTTATCACCTCTCTTATATACTAATTATAAACAGGAATTTTCCATGGGCTTGTGGGGGGCTGTATGGATTTAGCGGAGTCTATTCTGAATGAGCTGGTGACACTTCAAAAGAAAAATGAGGAATTATTAGGTATAATCAGCCGACTTGAGCATGAGTCTGACGTGATTATCAAGCAGTTTGAAGACAAAATTGCCGATTTGAATAAGAACCTGAAAAAGGCCCAGGATATATCATCAAAATCTGAAAAAAAATATGAGACTCTCTGCCGTGAAAAGAACCGGGAGCACGAGTCTTTTGAAAAAGAGAAAAAGGAACTTGAGGCAAACTATCTGACCCGAATATCTGAACTTGAAAAGTCTCTCTCCGAATATCTCTCATCAATTCAGGAAAAAGAAGCCCAAATACAAATACTCACCGATCTGGTGAAAGAACACGAGAATACAGCCTCTCAAAAGATAGAGGATTTTTCTGCACGCATTAAGCAATTGACTGATCAGCTGGAATCTCAAAAGGTTTTATTCGAAAAAGAAAAATCAGATCTTCGTTCGGAATATGAAGAAATCCTTGCCAAAACCAGAGACGAGGTTGTCAGAAAAGAACATGAGCTCAGGACCCTTGCCAGTGACCTGAAAAACCGGATTGCAGAGGAGAAAAGAGTACAGAAAGACCGGATCAGGGAACAGGGGGAGTATACGAAGAGGATATCAGAGCTACAGTCTTTTCTTGAATCGGCCCGTTCGGATTATACTCATCTTCAGTCGTTGTTCAACGAAGAAACTAAACAATTGACCAGAAAAGTTCAGGATCTTACCCAGGAAATAGAACAACTCATACAGGGAAAAACAGATCTTGAAGCTGATCTTTCACTCAAAATCAGAGATCTCGAGAGAGAAATTAAATCCCTGCATGAAAAATCAGCACGTGATGCAGAAACAATAGAACAACTGACAAGAGAAAATTCAGATCTCGTTCGTCTTTCAAATGAACTTCAGAATGACGGTGCTTTGAAAGATAAGAGAATAAGCGAGTTATCCAGTTCCTTTGATCTTAAGGCCGCTGAAATGGAACAGACTATTTATCAGCTTACTATGGAAATCGAAATGAAGGATCAGGAGCTGAAATCGGCAGAGAGCCGTATATCGGAACTGAATCTGGAGATACAAAGACTTGAAGACCAGCATCGTGCAGATGAAAAATCCTATGCGGAGTCCATTCAATCATTCAGTATTCAAATAAAAGACCTTCAGGATCAACTTGTGACAAGTGAAGTATCACATAAGGATGAAGCACATAAGCTTACCGCCCGTATAGAGGAGATCGCACATGATCTGGAAGAAACAATTCATCTGAAAGCCCAGAGAGAACAGGAGTTCAGGGATGAGATCACCTATCTTCACGAGGAACTGATACGAAGGAAGGAAGAGTGGAAGGCAAAACTTGAGTCTGGTGCACGGGAGATAGCGGAGAGGGATCGGCATATCTCTCTTATCAGTGGAAATAATGAGGCTCTTCGTGCAGAACTAGAACGTGTCAGGGCCCGCCTCCTTATGCTTGAAAAGACCATTCGGGAGGAGAAAGAAGAACCGGTTCACGCATTATACCGTCAGATTCAGAATCTTTCCGGTAAACTTGCTGCTAAGGAGTCTGAAAACTCAGTATTGGCTTCCAGGATCATCCGCCTTGATACTGAAAATACCCGTCTGTCACAACTCCTTACAGATATCGGATGTCCTCATGAGACAGAAGCTGCTGAAGAAAAGGGAATAAAACCCGGATCTTTAGATAAAACTCCTGCTCCTAACCGGTCAGATATATCCGGGTTTCTCATGAATCTTGATGATCCCCTGCATGCCATGGATGCAGCAGCTTCTATTCTCCGATTCGGTCCACAGGTAACCGATATGCTCATACCACTCCTCTACCAGGGCCCGCAGAGCAGACGGGCATGGGTAGCAGTATTATTGTATGAACTCAATGATCCCCGGGCTACAAAGCCCTTATCAGACCTCCTTGAAAGTTCTGAAACAGGTTTACGGGAACTTATCTGGGATACAAGGCTTCGATTCAGGGAATGGCGTCGTTCAGGAGTTTCATCAACAACGGCTCAATAAAAACCAGATGTCCGGTTTTTTAGAACATGAAATTAAAGGCTGCAAGTGCTCCGATGATAAGGATGCAACTATGTTTCACGCCTGCCTTTATTGAGGATTCTCCCATCAGTCCTGCCATCAGCCCTGAGCACAGTCCCTGGATCAAACATATGTGATAGAGCAGACGATCCATGGTAATAAGTGATGTTGATCCAAGGTTTGATAGCGGCCCTGCCATGGCAAGCCCCTCCTTACTCTGTTCTGCAAGGACGGTGAGAAACTGGGTAGTAATTACTCCGATAACAAAGATGAAAACAAAGAATGACAGATACACAATTGCGGTATAGATAAACATCTCCGAGAAACGATCACGCCTCAGATTTTCTGACATACGTGCATCATTTGCTGCAATACGAAGGAGTGAGGATATTGAGCTGCTCATGGTTGCTGCCCGGGTAATAAGGGTGACGGTACGTGCAATCAATGCCGTTCTCACCCGGTGTTCAAACCGGATTAGTGCATCTGAAAAATTTGCCCCCCACTCAATATCACGGTGTATCCGGCTGATCTCATACCCGAGAACTCCCATATTTGCCCGTGCAATAACCGCAATTGACTGGGTAAGGGTAATCCCGACTTCATTAATCCCTGCCATCCTGTCAAGAAAATCCGGAATCATCGACTCAAGAGATCGGATCTTCTGGTTCCATCTGGTATAAAAAATTGCAAACGGAATGAGAGTTATCAAAAGGGCAATCATCAGTTGATCATCAATATAATTGATGTTGTCCTCAAGTGTCCCGACCGGAATGGTTAGAAAGATATAGATAACATAGGCCAGAGCTATGGGGATACTAAAATAAAATGATAGTTCCGGATGCTGAACAAATCCCTGGACCGGGTTTGCCAACCATCTTTTTAAAGGTTTTATCTTTTCAAACCGTGCCAGGGCGGCAAAGAGATGTTCTTCATTTCCTCCCTCGGAAATCCTGACATCAGAGTACTGATTCAGCCATTTCGCACTCACATATCTGACAACATTCTCATCTTTTATTGATATGGTATCAATCATCAGTATAAAAATGGCAGCTCCGATGGGAAGTACGGCATACCCGATAAGTGATAATTCAAGGATAGCTGATGATCCCATCATCCCCATGACTACAAGAATTACGATGAGAAAGAGTGGTCCGGCAATGAATATGGTAACATATATCTCGGCCACGAGCCCCAGGAACTGGAGAAACTGTTTCTGTTCAAACTTCGCTTCTTCCTGAAGAATAAAAACCCGGTCCTGAAGGAACTGAGCAAGATTTCCTCCACTCTCAACCGTAGAGATAAGATCCTGCAAAAAATCCCTGAGTTTTCTGCTCGGGGTGGTTTCACTTACATGCTTTAAGGCATTAATGATATCATAACCGAAGAAATCAGCATCTCTGACTGCCTGTCTGAACTCCAAAGATACTTCCCCATATATGGCAGACATCTCTGAGAGGGAGCGCAATATGGTAATTATTTCTGCGCCTCCCTTTCTCATCGCATACATGTACGAGACGGCATTGGGAAGGCCAATAGTAATTTTTGTCTCCCGTGATTTCTTTGTCAGGGAAGGTAACACGGTGTATGCCCAATAGCCGATAAAACTACCGATGAGGAACAGGATGACTCCAAGCAAAATCTGAACGATAATAATGATTGGGAGGTCTCCGGTATCAGGATCATATGAAATGTTCAGGACATTATATAATTCAGGCTTTAATCCAAGATCCAGAGAAAATAATGCGAAGCCTGTAATAAAACCCAGAAGTCCTAAAAAAATACCTGTTCCTATTCCTACGAGTACAGCCCTGTTTAAGAACTGTTCAAGGGTAAGTCCGGACCTGATACCAATTAAATCGATATGCAAATCATGATATTTCTCCGGATTTTTGTATACCAGCCGGTTTACAACCCATGCAGGAATCATGCTACCAGCGATGCAAGATCATCGAGATGTTCTATAACATTTTGTTTATCAATGTAGTACGCCTGGATAACCTTCGTAAAACTGACATAGTCCCTGATATTTTGATCTTTTACCGATTGCAGGACCATTTTTCTTCGGTTCATCTCTTCAATAAGTTTATCAGGCCCCCATCCATGAAATGCTGCAATATCACCCAGAACCTGTGATCTGCCGGTATAGGTAAAATCATCGGCGACTGGATCGTACTCAAATACGGTATTGACCATGATATTTCCGGTGGCGGGATCAATGCCGGCAATCTCCACGATCTCATCACACCGGCGAACCCGGTCAGGACCGATCTGGATCTGTTTCTGAATACTCATGATATTAAGTGCCTGAAGCATGTTTCGTGGAACATTCAGAGGTTCGTTTTCCAGACGATGTATTGCTGCATCAACACTTCCTGCATGCATAGTAGAAAAAGTGGTATGTCCGGTGTTCATCGCCTGGAATAACGTCTGGGCTTCATGACCTCTGACTTCACCGACCAGGATATACTCAGGCCGCTGACGCATTGCAGCCTTCAGGAGCATGAACATGTCAACATGGGCTCCACCACCTTCGGCAACAATCTCCCTTGTCACACTGGCGATCCAGTTATCATGAAACAGAGTTACTTCTCTGGTATCTTCAATAGAGATGACCTTGGCAAGCGGGGGTATAAAAAGAGAAACGGCATTAAGTGATGTCGTTTTCCCAGATGCGGTTCCGCCTATAAATACCAGACTCATGTTGTTCTCAATTGAAAGCCAGAAGTACACCAGCATATCAATATTGAACGTATGAAGATCCATGAGGTCAACCGGGGTGAAGGGTGTTTCACGGAATTTCCGTATCGTAAATGATGTCCCACGGGATGTTACTTCTGTCCCGAAGGTAAGCTGAAGACGTGAACCGTCCGGCATCGTCGCATCGATGATCGGATTCGCGGATGAGATATGTTTTCCTGATCGCTGGGCAAGGGTAATAGCGAGAGATATTAATGAATTGGTATCAAATGAGATGTTGGTTTTAATATTCTGCTCTTTTCTGTGGAACAGAAAGATCGGTATATTATCCCCGTCACAAGAGATATCTTCAATCAGGGGATCGATCATAAGGGCATTAATACGGCCCCAACCCAGGTAGTTACGAAGAAGATAATATTCAATTTTAAATAGTGAATTCTGTTCTATTTTCAACCCGTAATATTCGATCAGATCGACAACTTTTGAGATAAGAAGTTTCTTTCGTTCAATTCCCAGTTCCTCATCGGTGAGAATGAGTACATCTCTGAGATCCTCATGGATTCGTTCAAGAAGTTCATATTCAAAGGGGGTAAGTTCGGGTTCAAATAAAAGATACTCTCTCAGCTTGGATCGAACATTATGTGCAATAACCACCTTAGCGAGGCCAGGCTCCACCCAGTATTCCTGCCTTGCTTCATAGGGATACTGTAATTTTATATCAAGAAGGCTGCCGTGTTTATCAAAATCATACTCCTCGAATCCTTTTTTATGAGTCAGACTTAATTTTTTCAGGAGTTTTCTATCAAAATTCTTATCCGGACTCTCCTTTACGGTAGTAAATGTCCCTTCCAGATCTTTTTCAACAGCAACGATCTCTTCTTCCCGTTTTAATAATGGTAATTTTATCCGGGTTATTCCAGAAGGCTGCTCGATCTCTTTTTGAGGTTGCTCTTTTATCAGGTCGATATGGGGGACTTTTTTTATTCCAAGTCCTTTTATTTCTGGTTTCTTAATGATTTTTTTTGGCTTCTCTGTATGGGTGGGGGGAGTGCTGCTTTTGCCGATACTAATATTCGGTACTTTTATTTTTATAGAGCGACGGTTATTTTCCCGCTGTCCCTTTTTATTTTGTGTATCTGATTCCCCCATCTGTTACCCACCAGAAATTATTACTCTCCGTTATGGTTCCCCCCGGCACCAGTTAAAATATCATATGACATCAAAGCATAAAAATAATACAACCGATAGGAATGAGACAAGGTTTTGATCCATCAATTCCAAGAGAAAGGTATATTCTCTTGTCTCCCTGGTGTGACCTTATCATTCAATCCAAAGACTTAATTTGTTATTGCGGATGAAATACAGGTACCCGGATCTTCGTATAATGACAGGGATAAAATTCGAACAACATATGCCAACCGGATTATCAACCCTTGATCCGGTTTTTGATGGAGGTATTCCTCCTGGCTCTGTGGTACTTTTAAAAGGGGATATCGGTTCAGGAAAGATAGAGTTTGCATATAGTTCAATGATACACCTCTCTCACCTGATGAACCGTGAATCAACGGATGAGAAAGTGCTAATTCCCAAAGATATTTGTTATATCACCGTAACAAAGAGAAAAGAATCAATATTGCGTGAAATTTCACAATCATTTCATGAAGATTTCTTATCTCACATTGATAGGATTCACTTTGAAGATTTATCCGATATCTATTTTGACACCAGTCTTGTTCCTATCACTTGGTATTCCGAGTATGATGATATTATTGAACGAATGACAGCGCGCCGGAAGATCCATGACAACCTTCTGACCACCCTTTCCTTTACTCTTGACGATGTTCCCAATCAGAGTCTGGTAATAATTGATTCATTAACGGAGATTGCAACCCAGTATATTGCAGCAGGAAAATGGCCTGACCTCTCCGCATACCTCAGAGGAATGCAGCGTGTTGCCAAAAAATGGAATACCTCCTTTTATCTGATTCTGACGAAAGGCATACTCAGTCCGTACCAGGAGATTGAGGTTGCTGATGCCATGGATGCAGTAATTCATTTCAAATGGGAAGAATCATCGAGCGCAAAGCGTCAGCGTGTTTTATATATAGAGAAATTCAGGGGGGTGATGATCCATCTTGAGGATCGTGATCTTGTGAAATTTGCCGTAAAGATCACTCCTGAACGCGGATTCGAAGTCAGTAACATCAGGGTGGTTATATGAGAATTCCGTTAATGAGTATTCCACGGTTCGGGTTTGGAATTAAGGGACTTGATGAGATGCTCTCCGGCGGTCTCATTGAAGGGACTGTTTCCTCAATTATTGGAGCATATGGTACTGGAAAAACCAATTTTGCACAGTATTATATTTGGCAGGGTCTGATACAGGGTCAGAGTGCATTATATATCACCCTTGAAGAAAGAACCTCCAGAATTCTTGGATATATGGAAAATAAGGGATGGGATGTCTCTCAATATTTGGATTCCACATTTACCATCGTAAATCTTGATCCATCGGATTTCAATCTTGCGATAAATAGCGTGAAAAACGAACTACCAACATTGATTAAAAAGACAGGTGCACACCGGGTGGTTATCGATCCGGTCTCCCTCTTTGAGGATCTCTTTCATGATGATGCAACACGAAGACGGGAAATGATGCGGTTTTTAGAGAGTCTTCGTGATCTGAACTGCACATCACTGCTTATCAGTGAGGCAGACAAAACCAACACATTTGCCAGTAAATATAATCTTATTGAATATCTGAGTGACACGGTCATTCTTTTAAAATATGCTCGAGGTGAAGATGTAAATGACGTGCATCTAGCGATTGAAGTTGTCAAGATGCGTATGTCACAGCATTCACGAGAGGTTAAACCATTTGAAATCCACCAGGATTCTGTGACGGTGTATACTGAAGCTACTGTGTTTTGATCATGCGTGTCTGCTGGAGAACGATTCCAAGTCAGCGGAACAGCATGGCGTGTTTGTATGCTGCCTGTGAGCGGGCAGGATACACGCTTGATTTTTCGTGCGGTCCTGAAAAGGATGTAACGCTGTATAGTTTGAACTCCATCACCGGTCCCTCTCTTATACCTGAAATAAACGCTGCCGATACTATTACTGTAATCGGCGGTCCCCATGCATGTGCACGTTGGGATGAACTAGTTCACATCGCCGATTATGTGGTAGTAGGAGAGGGCGAGTATACCGTACCACGATTATTACAAAGCATTGAGTCCGGAACCCCGGTACCACCCGGAGTTGCGACTGCTTCATCTTTCCAGCCTGTTGATCACACGGTTTTCCTCGATGGAAACCCAAGTTTTAGTGAATATAAAGGATATATTGAAATTTCCCGTGGCTGTCCGTATGGCTGCACCTATTGCCAGACTCCCCGGATTTTTGGAAATACCATACGCCACCGGAGTATTGGGTCTATCGTTCGGCTTGCGCACTCATTCCATGATATCAGGTTTTTAAGTCCGAATGCGCTTGCATATGGTACTGATGGTCTTCATCCTGATCCCCGGCATATCAGATCCTTACTACATGAGCTTGCAAAGATACCTGACAAAGATATCTTCCTTGGAACATTTCCCGGTGAGATAAGGCCTGAGTTTGTTTCGGAAGAGGCAGTGGATCTGATTGCCAGGTATTGTTCAAATACCCGGATTCATATTGGTGCCCAGTCGGGTGCAGAGAGTACTCTCAAAAGGATTCGCAGGGGACATACCCTGTCTGATGTCTGGAGGGCTATCGATCACACTACTGATGCAGGTTTTACTCCGGTTGTCGATATTATTGTGGGTTTTCCTGATGAAACTGACGAAGAACTGCTTGCCACCGTTTCATTCTGCCGGGAGGTCTCAAAGATCGGGTATGTTCATGCCCATCGCTTTTTTTCCCTTCCGGGAACGCCTCTTGAAGGCCGTGTATCCCGTGATCTGATCCCGGAGGTTGTATCCGCTCTTGGATCACTGGCATTATCTGGGAGATTGACTGGATCATGGAACAATCCTGAGATAAGATTTTTTAGCAAAATTTCCAAGTAATAACGTATGTTGAAAGCGCTCCTGCTTGCAGATCTGCACGGAGAATACGGGATGCTTGAATCCTTCATGGAACTGGCGCCCGATGTTGTCTTCATCGCAGGGGATATCACCAATATGGGAACTGCAAAGGATGTTGAGACCTGTTTTTCCCGGATCGATGTCCCGAGTTTTTCGGTTCCCGGAAATTGTGATCCTAAAGAGGTTATTGATGCTCTTGAACAGAGTAACAGTGTCAACCTCCATGGTTCATGTATGAACCTGGGCCGGATATCTCTGGTTGGGATTGGTGGATCCAACCCCACGCCATTTGGAACTCCGTTTGAAATGACCGATAAGCAGATCGATGATCTGATGAAGGTATCAATGGAGCGGATGCAGAAGAGTATTCATAATGTCCTGCTGAGCCATGCTCCCCCACAGGGATTCCTGGATGAGATCGGTGGAAACCATGTTGGAAGTGCGACTGTTCTGAAATACATGGATCGGTTTGATCTTATCTGCTGTGCCCATGTCCACGAGCAGCGTGGGATTGTTGAAGAAGGTGGCATTAAAGTGGTCAATCCTGGTCCGGCTGCCATGGGCAACTGTGCCATGATACACTTTGGTGAAGAAGCAAAAGACATTGAAGTGAAATTACTTACTGTGTAGAAAGAAGGAGTTCAAGGTAGGAGATGCTGATACGTTCTCCAACCACTCCTAAAGTTTCTGCCAGTTCATCTACTCTTTTTGCAGCTTTCTCTGCATTATTTTCAGTTATCAGTTCAATTTCCACAAATTCGCCCAGGTGATCCACGTTGTCCAGGGCTATTGAAAAATCCTGATAGGTATAATATTCACGCAATTTACGTACATGAGCTACTGGTTTGAATCCGAGATTTTTAAGTATTGTATCAAAAGCTCCTGCATTATCGAGCTGGACATTACATTCTTCTCTTATCTTCGATCCCATCAACGTGTTTTTCGGACCTTTATATGTCAGGATGGTTTTACCGCCGGCACTTCGTACCCGAAGGGCCTCATCGGTCTGTGCAAAATCACGGTGGGGGGCATTGTAATAGAGGTCTTCTTCAACTACGGTTTCTGAATGTTTTCCCCCGATAGTAAGAATACGTTTTTTTATCTCGTCAATATGAGGGACTTTGACTTTTATTTCAATCTCAAGCATATACACTATCCTTTATCTATCTTGTTTGCCACTTACTTAAGGAATCAGGAATGTCAATACAAGAAGGCGACTTTATCCGGTTGAACTTTACCGGATATGCAAATGGTATTCTCTTTGACACAACCGAGGAACAGAAAGCCCGTGAGGCCGGAGTCTTTGAAGAAGGGCGGGACTATACTCCAAAGGTTGTGTGTGCAGGAAAACGTCAGATCATTCTGGGATTAGATGAAGCTATCATCGGAAAAGAGGTTGGTTTTGAAGAGACACTTGAGGTTCCTCCGGAAAAGGGGTTTGGTGAGCATGAACAGGAGCTCCTCCGTTCATATGAAAAGAAGGTTTTTAAAACCAAACCTGAACGGGGAATGCGGGTAACTATCCCTGATACTGGAACCGGTACGGTTGTAAATGTCATTGGAAATCGGGTTATCGTTGATTTTAACCATCCACTTGCCGGGCAAACCCTGACGTACACATATCGAATCGAAGGGATTGTTGAAAGCGCGACGGAAAAGATCGCCGGACTTATCAAGCTCTTTTCAGGATATGACATGGAAGTCAGTCTTGAGGATAAAACTGCACTCATCAAGCTGCCCCCTGGTATTTACTATGCGAGCAGGACCTGGCTGAATATGAAACCCTATATAACGAACTCAATCTTTGATGAGATCGAGGGTATTGAAGAGATCAGGTATATCGAGAGATATAAAAACTCAAAAAATGAGTCTGAAGACTGATTTTCAGACAATAACTGCTTTCAGGATGACAACATCTTCTTTTGGTCTGTCAAACCTGTCTCTTTTTACTTTTGATATTGCATCAACAATGTCCATGCCTTCAATTACCTTTCCGAATACCGGGTGTTTTGGATCAAGGTAGTTATTGTTGACAACATTAATGAAGAACTGACTGCCGCCGGTGTTCGGGCCACAGTTTGCCATAGAGAGGGTGCCGCGATCATTCCGGTTGTTCTTCCCAAACTCATCTTTGATAGTGTAGCCAGGGCCTCCGGTTCCTTTCCCTTCTGGACATCCTGCCTGGATCATGAATCCGTCAATCACACGGTGAAAGATGATCCCATCATAAAATCCTTTTTCGACGAGTTTTTTGAAATTTCCTGCGGTAATGGGTTTATCTTCATAGAGTTCGATGAGAATATCTCCCATGGATGTTGTCATTTTCACCCGTACTGGCTCTGCCATACGGTACATATGGAATGTTTTTGTTGAAAATTACTTCCCTGCTTCAGGTGGTTTGTGGTTTGTTTTATATGATCAATTAGGGGTAAGGAGAGGGATGAACCGAAAAAATATGAATATATTTATAATATCTGAAGAATATGATCTTCTATATATCAAGAGCTGGTTCTGGTTACTGAGTTTCAGGTCTGAAATGACGTCAGGTGTTGATCTGAAAACTCAAAGGGACTGGCATCCACGTGGGGAGTGTTATAAGTCATGCATGAACGACCGTTATACTATGTATTTGCCCTGTTTGTGGCATTATTGATGGTAAACCTGGTGAGCCCGGTTTTTGGGGATGGAGAAGTTAATGTTGAAGGGATAGTGACCTTTGATGTTTCAGCGAATGCATCTTTTATTGATGTGTCAAATCCCCCTGTAAGTGTTAATTATACAGCGATTATTTCACCTGAATCTTCTCATATTGCTGATTGGTATCAGTGGAGTATTAAAGAGAGGTATGCTACTACTAATTTTTTGGAAGTCATAACAACTTCACCTATTAATTGGATTGTCTGCAATTTTACTAATGTAGGACAATATGATCTAAAATGCAATGCATATAACAATTCAAATCCTCAGGCATTTAATCCTGTCAATAAAACCTTTGGGTTTGTAACGGCCTATTTACCTGTATCAGCTAATTTCACGAATACATCTACCACAGGCGTTCTACCTCTATGTGTCACCTTTACAGATAACTCGACTGGGGGGCCAACAGATCGTGCATGGCAATTAAATGACGGTTTAGGGAATCAAACAATCAATCCTGCAACTACGTGTTATTCAACAAATGGGACAAAAGTAATTAATTATACGGTCTGGAACAGGTCATATGATTCTCCCTTTTACCCGGATGGTGGATTACGTGTAAACAGTTCGATTTCGCGTTCGATTTATATCGATAGTAGAGATGATATTTCGACAATTTTCACGACGAATATAAGTTCATTTACCGAACAGGCAAAAGGTCAGGTTCCATTATGTTTACAATTCTTTAATAATTCAACATCTGATTATCGTGATACTCTACACTTTAATTGGACTTTTGGTGATGGAAATACGAGTACAACAGAACATCCAATTCATACCTATTACACCCCTGGCCTGTATCCGGTTTCATTAAATGTAAGTGGAAATTGGTCATCTAATCTGACAACCCGGACAAATTATGTTAATGCATATCTTCCAATATCTGCAAATTTCTCTTCAAATCCAATAACTACATGTTTACAGCCCGTATTTCCAGTAACATATTCATTCACCACAAATGCGACCCAGGTAGGTTACAGTAATCCGGATCGATATAATTGGAGTTTTGACGATGGGTCATCAAATATTACAACACGTGATGCAACTCATATTTTCAATTTGCCGGGTTTGTATAATGTGACTCTAACTACGCTCAACACAACTCATGATATAAATCAATCAGAACGAAAACAAATTCATGTAACTGGGTTATATGCAAATTTCACATCTGATAAACTAGTGGGGTACCAAAACACAACCGGTGAATCAATTCCAGTAAATTTCACATCAAATTCAACCGATGTATTTGGTGCAACGTATTACCACTGGGACTTTGGTAATGGTGGCAGTTCAATCCAGCCAAATGCAAAGACAACCTACAATAGTCCTGGTAATTATACGGTTAATTTTACCGTAGGGAATAGTTGTAATCAATATAATTCAACACAAAAAATTATTACAATAATTGAAAGACCAATTGCAAATTTTGATTATTCACCAAAATATGGAACCTTCCCATTACAAGTCCAATTTACCGATCTTACGACCGATTCTCCTGACCAGTATGAATGGAATTTTGGTGATGGATCATCAACAGTGACTGATAAAAACCCTGTTCATACCTTTAACAATCCTGGAACATATCTAATTACTCAGGTTGTAAGAAACACTACAGTGTATCCAATCTGGACGAATACTCTAACAAAGAACATTATACTATCTGAAGGGTTTAATGTTTCTTTTAGTACAAACAAATCCAGGGGAGTGTCTCCGTTCACAGTTCAATTCACTGATTTATCACAACCTTCAGCCTGGATTACGAACTGGTCATGGAACTTTGGTGATAATACACCCGTAAGTACTCAGAAAAATCCTATTCACACCTTTTATGGGGCTAATAATTATACAATTAACCTTACAGTCTGGAATACAACAACTGGGGCAAGAGGTTCAGCAGAAAACACTATTGAGGTTGTAGAACCAATTTACCCTGACTTTATGCCAAACAGGACTGCTAGAATGAATATTTATGAGGGTGTCCAATTTACTGATCTTTCTATGGGTAATGTGTCTGATTGGTTCTGGGACTTTGGTGATGGGAACACCTCTGATCAGCAGAATCCTGTAAATATTTTCCCTGAATTTAAAGAGTACCTGGTGAACCTCACGGTTTACAACTGGTACTATGAAGATATTCAAAGTGTTAACTATACGCTAAATGTTACTGAGATGCGGGCACCGGTGGCAGATTTCTGTGCTGATCCAACAACGGTTAATACACAGGATTATGTTTACTTTACCTCTCATGTTCAGGGACCTGACATTTCGTCATATTTCTGGGACTTTGGTGATGGTCAGACTTCGAATGGCACAAATCCATCTCATCAGTATCAGTTACCAGGAAAATACACTGTGTCTTTAAAAGTAACAAATCCATTTGGAGAAGATACTGCTGTAAAAACTGATTATATTAGTGTCAGAGGGTTGATACCCAGTTTCATCTCTATTCCATCCGGATGGGCAGTTGTTAATACTCCAGTCACTTTTATTGACACTTCAAAAGGCAGTCCCGTACAATGGCATTGGAACTTTGGTGATGGTACACTTGAAAATTTACCGACGAATATGACAACTCATACATATCAGGATATTGGAACTTTTACGGTAAATCTCACTGTGACTAACTGGCAACCAGTAACTGCATCGACCTCACAACAGATTACCATCGTTAATAAAACCGTCCCGCAGGGTGTTGATTTCGAAGTTCCTGAATTACAATACAGTGGCAAAGCTCCATTTGACGTTCAGTTTGAAGACAAGACTCCGGCCCAGTCAAATGTTATCGAATGGTTCTGGGAATTCGGAGATGGCACGAACTCATTTGAGCAGGCACCAACTCACCGGTACGAGAAACCCGGACAATATACAGTCACTCTCACCGTGCGCAATGAAAATGGAACGAATGAGAAACGTCGTGTTGCATACGTCGTCGTTTTATAATCGTCCAAACTCTATCTTTTTTAAAATAATTTAATAAATCTGTTTTTTTATACTTCGTCGGTAATATTTTTTCAATTGAGAAATGAGTTTTTATTCCCGAGGCGAATGAAAAATTGAATGTATATAGGACGTATTTCCATACCTATATATATGATGAACAATATAACCCTGATTAATTCCTGTTGCGAGGTGCACCCGTATGGGGAATGCGTTTTAAAAAAACAGGGCATTCACGTATGGAAGGGAAGGGGACGATCAAATTATGGGAAAGGTTCAGATAATTCCGTTCATTGCAGTGGCATGTATATTCATGCTTCTCGTGACCGGATCTATGGCCGCTCCATCAAAGGGGGTTATCTATGTTGATTCTCATCCGGATGGGGCTGAGATTTATCTCACCAATACTTCAGTATCGCCTGATAATCTGACAGTTCACGATACTGCTGGTATTACACCGCGGGAGTTTTTTGTTGACCCAGGGACCTACCGGCTGTTTCTGAAGAAATATGGGTATATTACCTGGTGGAATGAATCATTCACTGTTACTCCGGGATCCTATCAGGATTTCAATGTAACACTTACTGAAACCAATCCACAATACGGGGCAATACATATTGACACCCATCCACCAGGGGCAAATCTTGTTCTTCAGCGGTTTATTCCAAATGTTACCAGTGTGATATACAGTTCCACACCGGCATCGGTTGAGTCTCTTCCACCTGGAACTTATAATTATACGGTGACAAAGGATGGGTACTATCCATATTCGAATACAACTGAAGTCACAGCTGGTGATGTGACTGAAATTTATGTCCCTCTCGTACCGATTCCAGACTCTGGAATTGTAACGTTTAAGAGTGAGCCTAACAGTGCAAGGGTCATTATTGCCGGCGGTAATTTCTCTGATATGGAAGCAGGTCTTGAAACCGAGATCGAGGAATATCTTGAATCATATGAAGGGACTGCTGATGAGGCTTCTGTACAAATCAAGAGTATGGTCGGGGCAGAGACCATTCCGCCAATAAAATTTGTTGCAGGTCTTGTGGGAACCACTCCATTTGAAATGGAGCTTCATGAGGGTGAATATCTGTATAAATACTTCCTTGATGGGTACTCCATGAAAGAGGAGGTTGGTTTCTTCAATATCTCGGTAGGCGAGAAAAAAACCGTAGTGGAGACGTTAATCCCAGACCAGGAATTTGTTCAGGTATACTTTGAGACAAACGTGGATGATGAGGGGGGAGCAAATGTTCGTGTCGATGGTGAACTGGTTAACACCACTCCATGCTGGGTATACCTCCCGTCACAGCAGATCGTGAATGTTTCCTTTGATCAGATGCCTCTGTATGCAGCAAAGAATGTTACTGTTGATACAACTCTGTTTGAAGGCAGACCTTCAAAATGGGGAGATATCATTCAGCTTGAGCTGATGACATACTATCTTACTGCAACAGCTGATGCTCATAGTACAATCACTCCCTCTGGTGTTATTGCGGTAAAAGCAGGAAATACTCAGCCATTTAATCTGACTGGAGAAAAGCCGGCATGGCTGGTTGGAAATCTTACGGTCGTAAGAGATGGCTATGACCCGATCACCTATCCATACAGTCAGTATGAGGTAGAGTATCTGCATTCCAAAGTGTTAGAGAATGCAACGCTTACCGTTACATCTGAAAAGAAGAAAGTTGCGGTAAATGCAACTGCAGGAAAAGGAGGATCCGTAAACTATCCGGGCATTACTCTGTATGAATTTGAAACTCCAAGTTACCAGTATAATTTCACTGCAGATGAGGGCTATGTGTTTAAAGAACTCTGGGTCGACGGGGAGAAAAAATACAATGATAAATGGGATTTCCCTGCATCACAGATGATCCATAACCATACTCTGCTTGGTCTCTTCAGACCTACCCACGTCCTTATTACACCGGTTGCAACAACCGGGGGTAGTATTCTTGATGGAGCATCAGAGGCAACACCATACTGGATAGAATACCTTGGATGTTCACATCAGCATGAAGTAGTTGCAGATCCGGGGTATCGGTTTACTCATGCAAACTTTACTTCTACCGATGCAGAAGAGATCCTCTCGTCTGAATCAGACAAGATTTATATCGGTTCGGTCTGTGACATTGACAAAAACACTACCATTACAGCACACTTTGAACCATTGAACTACAGTGTGAACTCGCGATCTGAAGATGAGACAAAAGGAATAATTGTTCCTGCCCTGTCTAATTACACTGCCGGATATGGAGAGGAACTTTCTTTTACTTCCAATCCGTTTGCAGGATATCAATTATCAGATATCACTGATAATGGAATTTCAAAAGGAGCGGTGAACCCGTACAATATAACTGTCACAGAGGATCACGATATTGTTGCACATTTTCAGTCTGACGTCCTGACCATCGAGGCGGTCGCTGGTGAGGGCGGTATAATTGAGCCTGAAGGCATCGTGAATGTCACCTTTGGCGATAGCCAGTGCTTCAACATCACCGCACATACGAACTACTATATCTCATCAGTAGTAATAGACGGGGAGGATACCGGAAACCAGACCAGTCCCTATCAGTACTGCTTTAACAATGTAACCAAGGACCACAACATCTCTGCATACTTTACACAGTATGCATATACCATCACACCGTCTGCAGGGGTAGGGGGCACTATTGATCCATCCACTCCGCAGGTGGTTCCAATTGGCGATTCAGCTACCTTCACCATTACTCCGAACGGATGTTACACCATCAAGGATGTTTTGGTAGATGGTGAGAGTCAGGGTGCAATTTCTACCTATACCTTTGAAAATGTGACTGAGGATCATACCATTCATGCAGATTTCCAAATAAAAACCTATGAGATTCTGGTGAATCAGAGTGAAGGCGGAGTGATTGATCCTGCCGGTGATGATGGAATTGTTACGGTCAATTGTGGCAGCACTCAGTGCTTTAACATCACACCTGATGAAGGAAATGTTGTCTATGATGTGATTGTTGACAACAGTTCAGTCGGAGTGTATGATCAGTACTGCTTTACTAACATTACTGATAATCACACGATAGAGGCAGTATTTGTCATTCCACCTGAACCTGACTTTGAAGCTGACCGGACCCGTGTTCCTCCAAAGTATCCCGTAACTTTCAAGGACTTTACCAGAAATAATCCAACAGACTGGCTCTGGGACTTTGGCGATGGTGAAATTACCACCACACGTGAACCTGTGCATTATTTCGCAGAGGTTGGCAATTACACCGTTACGCTGACCGCTTACAATGCCGCTGCCAAGGATGGAGTGAATAAGACGAAAGAGCATTACATCGAGGTCACTACAAACCCGATAGCCGGATTTACAGCAAAATCCAAGGGAGGTATCGTACCACCGGGTGTTGAGATCGAGTTTATCGATACCTCATTGAATACCAATGGAGTAGCGTATGGATGGATCTTTGGAGATGGTCCGAAAGGAGCGATTTCTAAGAATGCAACCCATGTATACAACGCACCGGGTGTTTATCAGGTAACTCACCAGGTTGAAAAACCGTTTATCGCTAAGGACTATGCATATGAGACCATAACTATATTGCAAAAACCAGAGGCTGACTTTATCGCTCATCCGGTTTCAGGAAAACCACCTCTCACGGTCCAGTTCGAGGATCGCTCACTGGGATTCCCGACCTCATGGCTCTGGGACTTTGGTGACTCAGTTAAGTCATATGATCAGAACCCGGTCCATATATACTCAGAATCTGGAAATTACACCGTGAGCCTGAGTGTCTTTAGTGATGAAGGAAGTTCGGTAAAAACAAAAGACGGATTTATTACCGTCCAGTAATTTTTTTATCGTCCCTATTCCATTTCTTTTCTAAGAGCAGTTAATTGGTCCCTCAGTCGTATTGCTTCTTCAAAATCAAGTCTCTGGGCTGCAGATCTCATCTGCGACTCCAGATTGATTATGAGATTTGGCAGGGCTGATTTTGGAACCTTCTTCTTCTTTCCGAGATCAATCTCCTGATCACGAACCGGCTTTTGAATGGTCTTCGGGGTTATTCCATGAGATGTATTATATTCAATCTGAAGTGCCCGTCTCCGCTCAGTCTCATCTATTGCCTTTTGCATGGATCCGGTAACCGTATCGGCATACAGGACAACAAAAGCATCGGAGTTTCGTGCCGCACGCCCGATAATCTGGATGAGACTACGCGCATCTCGTAAAAACCCTTCCTTGTCAGCATCAAGAATTCCGATAAATCCGACTTCTGGAATATCAAGCCCCTCACGAAGTAGATTAATTCCGACCAGAACATCAAAGCTGCCGAGCCTGAGTTCTCGTATGATCTCTGTTCGTTCCAGGGTATCAATATCAGAATGGAGATACCGGGTCTTTACTCCATGTGACAGGAGATATTCGGTTAGTTCCTCTGCAAGCCGCTTTGTCAGGGTTGTTATCAGGATACGATCTCCTCGTTCGATAGTCCTTTGGATCTCGAATTTAATATTCTCCATCTGTCCCTGAATTGGTCTGACTTCTACAACCGGATCAACCAGTCCGGTTGGCCTGATAATCTGTTCGACTACCTGTGTTGAATGATCAAGTTCATAATCACCAGGCGTTGCAGATACACAGATGACATTCTTCAGGTATTGTTCAAACTCGAAAAACCTAAGTGGCCGGTTATCAAATGCAGATGGGAGCCTGAATCCATACTCTACAAGAGGAGTCTTTCTTGACCGATCACCGTGAAACATGGCCCTGACCTGGGGAAGTGTCTGGTGACTCTCATCAATGAATATTAAAAACCGTTCCGGGAAATAATCCAAAAGACAATATGGTTTCTCTCCGGGTTTTCTCCCGTCAAAGAAACGAGAATAATTTTCAATTCCTTTGCATGATCCTGTCTCACGGATCATCTCGATATCATACATGGTCCGCTGACGGAGCCGGTGTGATTCAAGCATCCCCAGATGGGGAAGTCTCTCATTCAATTCCTTTTCTATCTCAAGAAGTGCCTTCTCCTTTTGCGATTCATCAATGACATAGTGACTGGCAGGATAGACATAGACATGTCTCAATCGCTCGACCGGGTTTCCGGTGGTTCTGTTTATTTCGGTGATTCGTTCTACTTCGTCTCCAAAGAGTTCAATCCTGATGATGTTATTGTAATAACTGGGGACAAGGTCGATAATGTCCCCTTTTACTCTGAACCTTCCCGGGATGATCTCTATCTCATTTCGTTCGTACAGATTGTCAACGAGGCGGCTGATAATCTCCCGCCTGCTAATTTTCTGGCCTACACCAAGATCAAAACCCATTCGTTTATAGGTATCTGGCCGCCCAAGACCGTAGATACAGGATACTGATGCGATAACAATCACATCATTCCGGCTCAGAAGAGATGCAGTCGCTGAGAGCCGCATCATCTCTATCTTTGGATTTATCTGGGCATCCTTCTCAATATACTGGTCTTTCTTGGGTATGTATGACTCAGGCTGGTAATAATCATAGTAGGAAACAAAATATTCTACACGGTTATTCGGAAAAAAATCCCGAAATTCGTGGTACAACTGGGCTGCCAGTGTTTTATTATGAGCGATGACAAGGGTAGGGATTTGGAGTTGTTCGATGACATTTGCCATCGTGAATGTCTTCCCAGACCCGGTTACTCCAAGTAAGGTCTGAAATGAGGATCCAGATTTAAAACCTTCTACCAGCTGTCTGATGGCATCCGGTTGGGAACCGGTAGGTTTAAAATTTGAAACCAGTTGAAATTCTGTCATTCCTTTATACTCTTTTGTCTGAGTTTTTTCTGGTAGGTAATCGCAAACCGGTGTGCCTCATCCCTGATCTCCTGGATGAGGAGTGATGCAGGGCTTTTCTTTTGTATCGAAAGGGGAGTATTTCTTCCTGGAATATAGATCTCCTCTTCACGTTTTGCTATGGATATGATGGGTATGGGAAGGGAGAGTTCTTCAAGGATGGCATGTGCAGATTTTAATTGTCCCGGTCCCCCGTCTACAACAATGAGATCAGGCATCGGGCTCTTCTCACGAAGGAGCCGGGAGTATCGCCGCTTCACCACTTCAGCCATGGCAGCATAATCATCAGAAGGACCAGCACTATTTATTTTATATCGTCGATAATTTCTTTTATCCGGTTTTCCATCCCTGAATGAGACCATGGATGCAACCGTTCCGGTACCCCGGAGATGGGAGATGTCAAAACATTCAATGACCTCCGGAGCTGTATCCATGTGCAACGCTTCGCCCAGTTCTGCAAGTCTCATCTTCCCGGTGAAGAAGGAGACTTCCAGGTTTTTATAGGCAAGATCCAGAAGATGTTTTTTTTCCCCCTGTTTCGGGATAGTAAGAGTAACATGGCTTCCCCTGATGTGTGTCAGATATTCCTCCATCCCTGATCCGGGAAGTGAGGGGAGTATCAGTTCGTTGGGTGGTTTTGTTGATGAGTAATACTGGAGAATAAATTCATCAAGGAAATCTTCTGTTTCCGGGAAAACAAACTCTTCTTTACTGGTCAGTGATCCGCGTTCAACATGAAAGAGGATGAGGTATACGGTATCTCCGGATACGAGGTAATTGATGATATGTTCATCAGATTTTTTCTGCCGTTGAACATACTGTCGTTCTGAAAGATTCTCAATCGCAGCAATCCGGTCTCTGATAACAAGCGCTTTTTCATACTCTTCTGCAGCTGCAAAAGTTTCCATTTCTTTCCGGAGATCATAGATGAGATCCTGGCTCTTTCCTTTCAGGAGATAATCTGCACTCTTCACCAGGTATTGATATTCAGGTTCTGATATTTTTCCGGTACATGGGGCAGCACAGGTTCCAAGGTGAGAACGGAGACATGCCCGCTTTGTCATCTTTTTACAGGTCCGGAGGTGAAATGTCTGCTTGACAAATTTCAGAATCTGATCGCGTTCTGCGGCAGAGACAAATGGTCCGTATAACGTCCCGGTTTTCTTAACTGTTCTGTCCCTGGCAATACCGATTCGGGGAAAAGGATCATTTGATATCTGGATAAATGCGTAACTTTTCGCATCTTTCAGGTCGATGTTGTATTTCGGCTGGTATTTTTTTATCAGATTGTTTTCAAGAATGAGTGCTTCGACTTCAGATGAGGTGACGATAACATCGATGTCCCTGATGAGAGAGACAAGAATATCAATACGGGGCGTAATACTTTTTTTCTGAAAATAACTTGATACCCGTTTCTTCAGGTTCTTCGCTTTCCCGACGTACAGGATAGTCCCTGTCTCATCTTTAAATTGGTAACATCCCGGTTCTTCAGGGATGGTGGTAAGATCAATACTCACCATATCATCCACTTGTCTGCTCAGATTTTTTACGTGGGGTTCGTTTCTTCTTATCTGGAGGTGATGAAGGGAGGAGTTTGGCAAGGAACATGCCGGTATAACTGGCTGGGTTGCCTGCTACCTCTTCAGGTGTCCCGGTTGCGATGATCTCTCCACCGGCATCTCCCCCTTCAGGACCAAGATCGATGATATAATCTGCAGATTTGATAACATCGAGGTTATGTTCGATTACAATTACCGTGTTTCCTTTTGCAACCAGTTCTGAAAAGACCTGGATGAGTTTTCTGACATCATGGAAATGCAGGCCGGTTGTCGGTTCGTCAAGAAGATAGACCGTCTGCCCGGTTGCCCGTTTTGAAAGCTCCCTGGTAAGTTTGATACGCTGCGCCTCACCACCGGAGAGGGTTGTAGCACTCTGTCCAAGCTTGATGTATCCCAGTCCTACGTCAATAAGAGTCTGCAATTTATTTCTGATCTTCGGGATGGCTGAGAAGAGTTCGATTGCCTCATCCACACTCATCGCCAGGACGTCGGCAATGGATTTGTCTTTATATTTGACCTCAAGGGTCTCCCGGTTATACCTGGTCCCTTTACACTCTTCACATTCAATATAGACATCAGGAAGAAAGTTCATCTCAATTTTTATGAGGCCGTCTCCCTGACATGCCTCACACCTGCCTCCCTTGACATTAAATGAGAATCGTCCGGATTTGTATCCCCTCATCTTTGCTTCTTTTGTCTCTGCAAAGATATTCCGAATCTCATCGAAGACCTTCGTATAGGTGGCCGGGTTTGACCGGGGAGTTCTCCCGATGGGTGACTGGTCGATGACAATAACCTTGTCGATGGGTTCATCACAGGTGACAGATGTATGTTTTCCTGCTTCAACTCTGGAATGATAGACCATCTTTTGCAGGGCCGGATAGAGCGTGTCATAAATGAGAGATGATTTCCCTGATCCGGATACACCGGTGATGAGGGTTAAGGTACCCATTGGTATTCGGGCGGTGATGTTCTTCAGGTTATTTTCCTGACACCCGGTGATGGATATATACCGATCATGAATCCTCCTCTTCTCCGGGATTTCGATCTGCATCCGTCCGGAGAGGTACGCACCGGTAAGTGACCGCTCATTCTGTTCGATCTCGTGGGGTGTCCCTTCGGCGATGATCTCACCACCATTAAGGCCGGCACCGGGCCCCATATCGATAACCCAGTCTGCCGCCCGTATGGTATCTTCATCATGTTCGACTACAATCAGAGTGTTTCCAAGATCGCGGAGTTGCCTGAGGGTGTCGATGAGCCGGTTATTATCCCGTTGATGCAGTCCGATGGATGGTTCATCAAGCACATAGAGCACCCCCATGAGGTTGGCACCAATCTGGGTAGCAAGACGTATCCGCTGTGCTTCACCACCAGAGAGTGTGCCTGCACTTCGTGAAAGAGTCAGGTATCCAAGACCAACCCGTTCGAGGAAGGTAAGTCTGGAAAGTATCTCTTTCAGTATCTGCCTGGCAATTTCTGTCTCTTTCTCTGACAGTTCCAGGTTGTTGAAGAATGCAATACTTGCAGTAATAGAGAGATCGGTCAGGTCGATGATGGATTTGTCTTTTATTCTGACCGCGAGAATTTTATCCTTCAGTCTTTTTCCCTTGCACGTCTGACAGGGAGTAATTTTCATGAACTTTTCAAGTTCACGTTTCCGGTATTCTGAATTGGTCTGACTGTACAGACGTTCTGCCTGGGGGAGCAGCCCTTCCCAGGTTCCCTTATGCGACCACTCTCCTTCACCCTGTTTGTAACTCATATGAAACGAGATCTTTTCATTGGAACCGTACATCAGAGCATTGTATTGTTTTTCGTTCAGATCTTTAATCGGGGTATTGACCGTAAAGCCAAAATGTTTTGCAACGGCTCCGACAAATTGGGACCGGTATCCATCAAGGAAATTCCGGTAGGTTGCGATTGCACCTTCGGCTATGGATTTTTCTTTTTCAGGGATAATGAGATCAGGATCAAAGTCCATTCTGATCCCAAGCCCCTTACAGTCCGGACAGGCACCAAATGGGCTGTTAAAGGAGAACATTCGTGGCTGGAGTTCTTCAAAGGTGATGCCACAGATCGGACAGGCCATTTTAGATGAATACGTCCGATCTTCCCCGTCTTCACAGGTGATGATGATAAGTCCCTCGGATCTGGCAGATGCCTGTTCACATGCCTCAACAAGCCGTGAGTGATCTGATACATCGAGCCGGTCGATAACGAGATCGATGTCATGCATCTTGTACCGTTCCAGGGTGATCTCATCATCCGTCCGGTATATCTCTCCATTCACCCTGACCCGTGCAAATCCTTCCTTATTCAGATCCTTGAAGAGCTGCTGGTATGTCCCCTTTTTTTTCCTGATAAGGGGTGCAAGGATGGTTATCTGCCCGGTGCATTCCTCTTCAATCCGTTCGGCTATACGCTCAGGTGACTGTCCCATGATGGGAAGGTTATGTTCAGGACAATAGGGGATACCAATCCGTGCGTAGAGTAACCGCAGATAGTCATAGATCTCGGTTACCGTTCCGACCGTTGACCGGGGATTTTTCGAGGTTGATTTCTGTTCAATTGATATGGCCGGTGACAATCCTTCAATTGCTTCCACATCCGGCTTATTCATGAGGCCTAGGAACTGGCGGGCATATGAGGAGAGTGATTCAACATACCGCCGTTGTCCTTCAGCATAGAGGGTGTCAAATGCGAGGGTTGATTTTCCTGAACCGGATAATCCAGTGATGACGATAAACTGGTCACGGGGAATAGTGACAGAGATGTTCTTCAGGTTATGTTCCCTGGCACCTTTGATGATGATATTTTTCATGATTCGAGTAAATTAGGAGAAATTTTAGTATACCGTTCAATGAGAGAATGACCTGAAATGCTTGAGTGTGATCGCATATATGTTACCATTCGATCACTCAAATGGCTTACCTGTCTTTCTGATGGAAAGAGCAACCAAATATAAATCCAGGTTAGATTCAGGTGAAGAAGTACCGTAAGGTTACTAAAAAAAAGAAAATTTGGTGCAGGATGTCATTTCTCTTTTGTAGTTCCCAATATCTCTTCTTTCAGATGACTAAACTCCTGCTTTGAAATATCTCCTTCTTTATACATCTTCACTATTTTATCTAGCTCCTGTATTCTTTCCTGAAGGTGTGCTTCTCGTGGATTTATGGACGTTTTTTCATCCTTTTTTGCCTCAATCTGGGGAGACATGACCATGAGCAGTGCTCCAAGGCCGATGAGAATCCAGGCAATAGGAATAGAGAGTTCGGTATTCTGCATCATCTGGGACATAACCGGGTCCATCTGTCCTCCCATTGATGGTGCAAGCCCTCCGGAGAGAAGCATCTGAACGGCATATCCAATTGTTGTTGCAGAATATGCATCATATGCTAAAAGAAGAAAAGCAAGCCCGCCGGTCAGGTATAAGAATTTTATTTTTTCGGCATATATCAGAAAGCCTGCTACAATCGCAAGAACGATATACAGATAGCCTGATGGTGTCGGGCAATAGAGGCATGTCACTCTCCCGATAATGGGAAGATCAACATACATCGTAATCCCACCAATCAAAAGGGCTATGGCACCGATATATCCGATAAGTTTCTGAATGACTCCTGTGGCCCTGGTAATATCAATCTCTTCATTCAGGTTCATGATTATGCCTTGTAAGGAATATTCATTCAGGGCAATTTAAAGGATCGGTAATTGATATCTAACGTTAGCACGCATCTCTCTACATATATTTTATGAGCCCTACGTATATTATCGGCCATCGGCAACCGGATACGGACAGCATTGCCAGTTCTGTTGCGTATGCGTCATTGCTCAATCAGATTCATTCAGGCACGTATGTAGCTGCACGATGCGGTGACCTGAATGCTGAAACTCAATACGCTCTCGATATTGCAGGAGTTGAGCCCCCGGTTCTTATTGAAAATGTTGAACCATCAGTCGGAGATATTCCGTTTTTGTATACACAAAAAGCACCCATGAATATTCCGGCAATCGATGTTGCATTGCTCATGGATGATTATGATATCAGGAACATTCCGATAGTTGATGATGAAAACCGGTTTTTAGGTCTGGTAAGTGAACACGGTCTGGCGCGAGCATATGTCAGTCCTCATGCAAGCCTTCCACTAAAAGTCGGGCCCATTACCCTTGAAGCACTTGCAAGAATCCTCAAGGCCGAGATAGTTCATGCAGCACATGACGAGATACATGGAAATGCCTCAATTGTTATAGATGCGCTTCATATCTCTCTTGCCAGACTAGGCCCTCATGATGTTGCCATCATTGGTGATAATGAACCTTCCCAGATTGCGCTTGTAGCAGAGGGGATTTGTGCACTCATCATTGCAGAAGGTGCACACCTGGGAGAACGCGTCAGGGAGAGCGCAAAAAAAATGGGAGTATCTCTTCTGAAAACATCTCTGGATGCGTTCAGTGTGGGAAGATTGCTCCATCTCTCCGGACCGGTTGAGACCATCATGGCAACTGATGCAGAAACTCTTCACAAAGATGATCTCCTCTCAACCGCTGCTCATATAGTCTCGAACTCACCATATCGTACTGCCTGCGTTACTGATGAAGATGGACATTTCATTGGTATGCTCTCCAGGAATTCTTTTCTTGAAGACGTTCATAAATCGGTTATCCTGGTTGATCACAATGAGTATACTCAGGCGGTTGAAGGTATAGAGACTGCAGAGATCATTGAGATAATTGATCATCACCGGCTTGGAACGATTGCAACCCTTCAGCCCATCAGGTTCAGGAATGAACCGGTGGGGTCGACCTCAACGATAATCGCCATGAGGTACCGGGAAGAACAGGTAGTCCCGGACAAAGCCATTGCAACCATGCTCCTTGCCGGTATCCTCTCAGACACTCTTGTTTTGAAGATGTCCACAACGACCGACCGTGACCGGGAAGCAGTTGCGTATCTCTCAGAGATTGCTCATATTGACCCTGAAGAATTTGGGACTGAGCTCATCAATAAGGGAATGAACCTTGATGGATTTCCAATTGAAGATCTGATTGTCCGGGATATCAAAGATTTCACTCTTCAGGATCGGACTGTATCGATTGCACAGATTATGACGGGATCTCGTGAATTTGCTGATTCGAACGCAAAAAATATCCAGAATGCTCTTACTCAGTACCAGACCAGCCACGGGTATGATATCAGCATTGTCCTGGTTACGGATGTCATCGGTCAGAGAAGTTTCCTCTTTGCTGCAGGTGATTATGGTCTCTTAACAAAACTCGGATATCATAATCAGCCGGTGATTCTTGAAGGGGTTATGTCCAGAAAAAAGGATTTCTTCCCTTCATTCGGGCAACGGTTCAGACAGGTAATGCAGAGTTGATCTCTAACTTTTTCTCCAGGCCATAGCTGCCTTTACTATCGCATCTGAAAACCGTTTTGAGAACCAGCTGTGGGTATAACAACCGACAGTTTCATGCACATACATCCCATCGTGTCCATTCTGGATTCCTTTCCCCCTGGTCAGACTGATAGCATATTGTGCATCTCTATCCGGGGTGACAAATGAGTAATGAAACTCATGTCCTCGTATCTCAATTCCCTCTGGCGTGAGTGATGTGCCACCTGTCGTTTTTCCTTCGCTATACCCTAATGCCTGAAATCGCTGTGCCATCTCCGCCTGGGCTGGAAGCACTCCGGCCCAGCGATATGTTCGCTCTCCGTCAAGTCCTTCAGTGAGGTACAAGAGCCCCCCACACTCTCCATAGACCGGAAGTCCGTTGTCACAGGCAACACGAATTTCCTCACGAGCCGGACCGGTTTCAAGCTGATCTGCATGAAGTTCCGGGTATCCTCCACCTAAATAGAGAGCATCCACATCAGGCAGATGTTCTTGCATCGGGCTGAAATATGTGAGTCTTGCACCTGAACATTCCAGCATTTCGAGGTTATGCTGATAGTAGAAACAAAATGCAGGATCCCGGGCAACTCCGATTATTACCTGGCCGGACGTTATATCCAGTTCTTTCGCCTGAGTGGTAAGCGGGGGAGCAGAGGATGCAAGTGCGATGATCTCAGGAATATTGCAGGAATCCTCAATGATGGATACTGGTTCTTCTGTCGTGGTTTCATCACCCATAACAAGACCCAGGTGACGGCTCCGGGTATGGAATGAAGGATCCTTGGGGACAAACCCAAATTGTGAAATCTTCGCTCCGGCTTTGAGCAGTTCGGCATGACGTGGACTACCGACCTTGTTGAGAATGACCCCTGCAAGTGTTGAATCCGGTTCATAATTCTGAAAGCCGGATGCAATGGCATGAACACTATGTGCCATACCATCCACCGGGATTACCAGGAGGAGGGGGGCTTTGAGGAGCTTTGCTATATGCGCAGTACTTCCGAATGTAGAGTCTAGTCCGTCATACATCCCCATGACCCCTTCTATGACTGCGATATCTGCACCAGCACATCCTGAGTAGAAAGATTCAATCACTCCGTCCTCCCCGGCCATTACGACATCGAGATTTCTCGAAACTCTGTCACAGATTCGGGTATGATGACTGGGATCGATAAAGTCAGGTCCGATTTTATACGGTTGTACAACAAGTCCGCGTTTTTTCAATGCTGCCATCAGGCCACGGGTGATTGTCGTCTTTCCACAACCGCTCTGGATTCCTGCGATAACAATACGGGGAATGTTAAACCGGATCTCCTCTCCATCCTGGTAATACTGCATAGTCCTCCTAAAAAAAATCAGAAAGGGTGGTCCGGGTTGGATCCACGTCTGACCAGCTCCATCCTATTGGTTCGAGAATCCGGGATATTGGTGACTTGATGGTCTTTTCCAGCATCAGTTCAAGGTCTGGGACAAAAGCATCAGGAACCTGATCGCCATATTCAAAACAGAGGACATCAGTCTTTGGATAGCCACCGTTCACGGATTTAATATAAATCCTCTTTGGTTTGCTCCCCTTGCCAAAGTTGGTTCCCAGGTAAGTATTCGAATATGTAGCCCCCCGGACATGCGCATCGTCCGTCCCGTAGTCTTTCAGTTCTTTGCCAAGACCTCCGGGAATTCCGATCTCATCAAGTGAATATCCTCCGGAACGGTATGTTTTGATGATATCTCCAAGGTATTTTTTAATCTCTGGTAAGTCTGCACCTTGCAATATCTTGTTCATGACCTCTTTCATGACTTTTCTGGTAAGGAGCGGGGAATCTGATCGTTTCGCTTCAAATCCGACCATATCTGTCTCATCAACAGACTTTCCTTCTTTCCAGATGAGATTGCCTGCATATCGCTTCTTCTTTCCTCCCTGGAAGAACCTGCGATAGACTTTTTCAAATTTTATTGAGAAATAATGTTTTTCTGCATGCAGAACTTCCCGGGCAAAGGTATTGTAACTCTCATTTAACACCGCTTCAATCTCCCTGGCTTTGGTGATCGTCTCTTCAAGAGATGTTGCCGGTATTTGGATCATGCAGGAGTCGGTATCGCCATATATGACACTATATCCCATATTTTCGATAGTGTTCCGGGTATGTTCGATGATCGCCCTGCCCACTGAAGTAACTGCAGATCCAATCTCCCGATCATAGAGCCTGAATCGTGAATACCCGCTCACTCCATAATACGTATTCATGATGACCTTGATAACATTCTGCTGCATGTCATAGAGCTGGTATTCCTGTGAGCCAAAGGGGTATTCATTCCTTTTGTTCTTCTTTAGATCCCGTTCCTGCAAAAGCTCACTGATGATACTCCGGGTAAGGCCATCAGGTTTTGAACGAAATTTAATTCCGTTTGGTGCGATGAGATCACCATTCGGGTCTTTTGTCTCAGGCGAGGCATTGATGGTCATCATCGCCATCGGATACAGGGATTTCAGATCAAGGACCACCACGTTCTCCCGTATACCTGAACTTGGTTCAAAAACCGTAGCACCTTCGAATTCATCTCCCGGGCTATAGCCTTTTGATGGCAGGATGAATTTTCCATGTGCTTTACGGAGAATATAGATGTCTATGACATTTGAGGAGTTTAATGTCCGGTCAAGAGGACATCCGACATATCGTGCAATCTCCTGGTAAAACTCAATAATGTTATTCTTCTGGTTAATTTTAACACAGAGCTCTACATCTTTGAAGTTGTATTCGACCAGTTCATGTGGAGCCTCATTCCACATCCGGGCTGTCATGCCTGGCTGGTAATGGAATGCTTTGACATCACCAACTTCACGCTCTCCGACAGCATCCAGACGATATGAGTCCAGTTTTGATGACTGCATCTTCTTATATCCGGCAAGCAGGTCAAAATCTACTCTCCCTCTGACTCCTGAACGCTCACTCATGCCAGGTAACCGGGCCATGCTGTCAGGGGGGAGATTCAGAGCACGGATTCTGCCAAAGATAAAAGGGAGATCAAAATCGGTAAAGTTCCAGCCGGAAAGGATATCCGGGTTGTTTTCTCTGATGTATGAGGAAAAACCTGTGAGAAGCGACTTTTCATCATCAAAAACTCTGATGGTATGAATATCACCACGAAAGCATCCGTTATGTAGCGTGTTTCTGCAGAGATTCTCTTCATTGATTGATCTTTCAGAATTCTGGAGAAGAAATGTTGTGTAGTGATCGGAAAATGAGTCCCAGGCAGTAATGCATATGATGCGATCACGATCAGGGTTTGGAAGACCTCCTTTATCGTCTTCACATTCGATATCAAGAAGGCAGTATCTGGTTGGTGCATGGACTTCCGCCGGTTTTACATCGGTATATGGGACGATGGATGCACCGGCCGGGACGGATATTCCTCCGGTAATTCCTGCATCAATAAGATAACGGGTAGCAAAAGGGATGTCTGCTTCAAAATGGGTGTAATTCCCTCTTACCTCTCTGACATCGGTGGGTCTTCGGGTGTAAAGTCTGCGCAGTTCTTCACCATGGATTGATGTGTATGGGGTAGGATCAATCTTGATAACCTGGTCAGGATGATTTCTAGTAACTTGCGATGCGAGGATGTATAAATATGGAAAAAATCCGGTAACCTGTATCTCCTTGAAATCCCCTGTTTCAGTACGACCGAATATATGTATGATGGGTCCGTCTGCTGCGGTTGAGTATTCAACCTGGCATATACTGAGTAATATCCTCTTATTCTGATCTTTTTCTGCCGGCGATTGTTGTTCACCCGGAGATATCATGTGCTGAGAATCAGGAGTCAATTGCTATCCTCCTGCAAAGATCTGATACAAAAGTAGCTGCATCCTGAAAATGTTCTTTTTCCCAAAGATCGAGATCCCACTCTTCTATTGAAAGAATACCCTCTCTTCCGATTATTACGGGAACCCCCAGAGAACAACCGGTAACATCATATTCTCCCTCAAGAATGGCAGAGCATATAAGGTTAGTTTTTGCATCTGTAATTATTGATTCAATAAGATGCCATATGTGATATACCGGGGCATATTCAGTCGCGCCCTTTCCTTTTATGATCTCCATACTTGCATTCCGAAGCGTTACTAAAATGTCATCTCTTATGGGAATCTCTACATCAAGTCCGGTTTTACTGAATATTGGAACCTGATGTTCACCATGTTCACCAAGGATTATCCCGTCATCTCTGATGGATCGAAGTGAAAGCTCATATTGGAATCGTGCGCTGTCCAACTGGCCTCCAAATCCTATGATGCGGTTTTTCAAAATCCCAAGGGACTTCCAGAGATAATATGTCAGAATGTCTGCCGGGTTGGTTACGACGATTATTATCCCTTTATAGTCAGGAATGAGTGTTGCTAGTTCTGATGCAACCGGTACATTACAATCCAGCAATGCAGCTCTTGTTTTGATATTCTGGTTTCTTGGAAGGCCGGCAGCATAGAGAATGATATCACATGCGACAATGTCTTCCGGGCGAATCGATGTCGTCACCGGACATCGCATATGTTCGATGTCAAGTCGTTGCGCCTCGAGGAGTGCCTGATTACAATCATACAAAACAAGATGATTAATAAGGCCACTGGATACGGCTCGGGCAGCAACTCCGCCTCCAATGCGCCCGGTACCGAATACTGCAAGGCTGGTCATCCCATACTCGTAGGAACGAAGAATAGATAATTACCATCATCCCCATCTCTCTCATCATGATTAGGCTGAGTCAGGAACCTGTAAAGCTCGCAGGTGTGCCTGTCAGAAATCACCTGGTTCTCGCAGCTGGCGTACTAGGGACCTGTGCTTCCTCTCTTCGCAGGATATTACGCCAGGGGGCAGGAGCAGTTGTGACGAAATCAATTGGTCCAGAGCCGAGGTATGGGCATGCGGGGCCATGTGTTGTCGTTCTGGAAGACGGGATTATGAATGCAATGGGTCTTCCAAATCCCTCCAGAGAATTCATACAGGAACTGTCTTCATTTGATGGTGATCCTGTCATTGTGAGTATATTTGGAGGTAATCCTGAGGAATTTCATGAGGTGGCCGGTTGGTTTGCAGAGAAGGCTCAGGCGTTTGAACTGAATGTGAGTTGCCCGCATGCTGCCGGATTTGGTGCACAGATTGGGACTAATCCAGATGTGGTGAAAGCCTGCACTGAAGCAGTAAAGGTGTGGAAAAAACCAGTCTGGGTCAAATTAACACCAAATGTAACTGATATTACTGCTATTGGCAGGGCGGCAGAAGAAGGGGGAGCTGATGCAATTGTTGCCATTAATACCGTTCGCGCTATGCGGATCTCTACAGGTCTTAAAAGACCGGTTCTTGGGAATAAATATGGGGGCCTCTCCGGAAAAGCGGTTTTTCCCATTGCTGTCCGTTGTGTGTATGAGCTCTATGAGGCCTGTTCTATTCCGATTATCGGGTGTGGTGGTGTTTCCTGCGCTGAGGATGTCATTGAGATGATGATGGCCGGTGCAGAAGGTGTTGAGATAGGAAGTGCTGTTGTTCAGGATCCTGAAATTTTCAGGCATATCTGCGAGGAATTATATGCTCCTGACGGTATTTCTTCAAGTGAAATTGTGGGGTGCGCCCATGAGTGATGGTCTTCCGGTCCCGGTGACGATCACCCGTGTGGTACAGGAGAGTCCTGGAGTCAGTACTATCTTTTTCGATCATATTTTCTCTGCTAATCCCGGCCAGTTTGTCATGGTCTGGGTTGTGGGCACCGATGAGATTCCAATGGCTTTGTCATACCCCAATGCAGTTACCGTTCAGCGCGTAGGTGAGGCAACATCAGCGTTAGTATCCATGAAACCTGGAGACAAAATCGGCATACGGGGGCCATTTGGGAATGGGTTTGCCCTTCAGGGAAGAATTCTTGCCATTGCAGGGGGAGTTGGGACAGCTCCCCTTCTCCGGATCGGGCTTGAGTATCCTGATGTTACCTTCCTTCTTGGTGCCAGAACAGCTGATGAACTGATCTTCCTGAGTATTCTTTCATCTGCGTGTGATGTCCGTGTTGCGACCGATGATGGATCTGCCGGTTTTCATGGGTATGTTGCTGGTTTGCTTGATGAAATCGATCTTGATGAATATGAGACCATTGTAGTCTGTGGTCCTGATCCGATGATGCGTTCTGTGTTGTCTGTTCTTGATAACCGGAATGCCATTGGAAAATCACAGTTCAGCATGCATCGGTATATGAAATGCGGGGTTGGATTATGTGGGTCATGTTGTATCGACCCGGATGGTGTATGCGTTTGTAAAGACGGACCGGTTTTTTCAGGACGAATGCTGCTAAAGAGTGAGCTTGGGAATTATCATAGAAATGCAGCCGGTTTAAAAGAAAAATAAGAATTTGTAGATTATTTTCAATTCTGATTTTTTGTTCTGCATGAATACAGGGTTTTGTTTAAAGCAAAAATGTTTAAATATCACTCCGATGCTTTATTTCTCCAAAATCTGTCTATTAATTTTCAATTACGAATAAGAAACCTTATACGTTCACTGATACAAAAGGAGTATGTAATACCACAAAGAGAGGTATGGTGTAATCTACACCAAGCTGATATGTTAGTATTCATGTCTGCTACTCCTCGCATCAACACAACGCCATACCTTCTTTGTAGGTCTTTTTTGAGAATGTTTAGTATTGTTATACGGTTGTATTAGTTTCTGACGGCCTGTTATCATCATCAGAATCATTTCGACAACTACAAATACTCATGATTACAACTTTGTTATCCCACACGCTTCCTGAAACATCAGGAGTCGGCGGCCTGGGAATGATTGTTCGGGAAGGGCGATACGAAAGTATATAACCTTCAGCGAGCAACGTAAGAGGCCGTTTTAATGGAGACCCGACGAATGCACTGTGGTGCAGTATCGGTTCTGACATAGGAATACTGGTAATGTGGATATCTGTCTGCATCTGCCAATACTTTAAGAGATACAGTGTGCGAGAAAAATAGAAATTCTGGTTGATCCTGCCAGAGGCCACTGCTATCGGGGTTTGACTAAGCCATGCGAGTCGAGAGGTGCAAGACCTCGGCGTACTGCTCAGTAACACGTGGACAATCTGCCCTGAAGAGGAGGATAATCCCGGGAAACTGGGGGTAATACTCCATAGTTCGTGCTGACTGGAATGTTATGCGAACGAAAGATCCGTCGCTTCAGGATGAGTCTGCGGCCGATTAGGTAGTTGTTGGGGTAACGGCCCAACAAGCCTGTCATCGGTACGGGTTGTGGGAGCAAGAGCCCGGAGATGGATTCTGAGACACGAATCCAGGCCCTACGGGGCGCAGCAGGCGCGAAAACTTTACCATGCGGGCAACCGTGATAAGGAAACCCCGAGTGCCAGCACAGGCTGGCTGTCCACCAGTGTAAATAACTGGTGAAGAAAGGGCCGGGCAAGACCGGTGCCAGCCGCCGCGGTAATACCGGCGGCTCGAGTGGTGGCCGCTATTACTGGGCTTAAAGGGTCCGTAGCTGGATATACAAGTCCCTTGAGAAATCCGCCGGCTTAACCGGTGGGCGTTCAGGGGAAACTGTATTTCTAGGGACCGGGAGAGGTGAGAGGTACTGCCGGGGTAGGAGTGAAATCCTGTAATCCCGGTGGGACCACCTATGGCGAAGGCATCTCACCAGAACGGGTCCGACAGTGAGGGACGAAAGCTGGGGGAGCAAACCGGATTAGATACCCGGGTAGTCCCAGCTGTAAACGATGCGCGTTAGGTGTGTCAGTGACCACGTGTCACTGAGGTGCCGAAGGGAAACCGTGAAACGCGCCGCCTGGGGAGTACGGTCGCAAGGCTGAAACTTAAAGGAATTGGCGGGGGAGCACCACAACGGGTGGAGCCTGCGGTTTAATCGGACTCAACGCCGGAAATCTCACCGGATAAGACAGCTGCATGATAGTCGGGATGAAGACTCTACTTGACTAGCTGAGAGGAGGTGCATGGCCGTCGTCAGTTCGTACTGTGAAGCATCCTGTTTAGTCAGGCAACGAGCGAGACCCACGCGAGCAGTTGCCAGCTTGACCTTCGGGTTGATGGGGACACTGCTCGGACCGCCTCTGCTAAAGGGGAGGAAGGAATGGGCAACGGTAGGTCAGCATGCCCCGAATTATCCGGGCTACACGCGGGCTACAATGGACAGGACAATGGGTTTCGACACCGAGAGGTGAGGATAATCTCCTAAACCTGTCCGAAGTTCGGATTGCGGGTTGTAACTCACCCGCATGAAGCTGGAATCCGTAGTAATCGCGTTTCAACATAGCGCGGTGAATATGTCCCTGCTCCTTGCACACACCGCCCGTCAAACCACCCGAGTGAGGTCTTGATGAGGATGTATCAGTGATATGTTCGAATCTGGGTTTTGCAAGGGGGGTTAAGTCGTAACAAGGTAGCCGTAGGGGAATCTGCGGCTGGATCACCTCCTAACGAAATGAAAGTTGTGGCAGATGGAGACAGACCATAGAGTTATCAGTGTTCCGGAATGGAATCAGAGGGCTCGTAGCTCAGCTGGAAGAGCGCGGCGTTTGCAACGCCGAGGCCTGGGGTTCAAATCCCCACGGGTCCACTGGTATTTTTCGATGCACCCGGTCTGGCGACAGAACCGGGGAAGGGCTTGAGACCCCGTGAAACCGGGGCGATGATACGCTGTGTAGAGGAGATGCGTAGAGAAAATCACTAGGCGTTTCTGGACGTTACATGGGTTTGAAGAAACTACAAAAAGACGTTCTTACGCCTGTCAGTGGATGGCTCGGTTCGGGTGCCGACGAAGGGCGTGCCAAGCTGCGATAAGCTCCGGGTAGACGCATGGAGTCATTGAACCGGAGATCCCCGAATAGGACATCCAGATGCATAAAGCATCATTCCGCCATCGGAAAGGGAACGCCCCGAATTGAAACATCTTAGTAGGGGCAGGAGAAGAAACCAACCGGGATGTCGTTAGTAGAGGCGATCGAACACGACAGAGTTCAAACCGAATCCTTCGGGAGATGTGGTGTATGGACCGCGGCATAAGATTTGCATTCAGAACTGAAGTTGCCTGGAACGGTATACCAGAGAGGGTGACAGTCCCGTATGTGTATGCATGCAGACTTTAGCGGTATCCTGAGTAGCGTGGGTCGGAATTCCCGCGTGAATGTGGGGGTCATCAACCTCCAAAACTAAATACTCCCCGAAACCGATAGCGTAGTAGTAGCGTGAGCGAAAGCTGAAAAGCAACCCTGGAAAGGTGTTGAAAAGTGCCTGAAACTGACAGGTTATCGCGTGATACGGCACGAAAGGATCTTCAAAGCGAAGGAACGAGTTGCGAGACTCAAGTACGGGTTTTGTTGCCGGTGTCGTATCGTACGTTTTGAAGAACGGGCCAGAGAGTTTATTCTGTTGGCGACGGTTAATTTCTATGAAAGAAGCCAGAGGGAAACCAACAAGTCCGCAGCCGTAAGGTCAGGGACGACGTACTACCAGTGCGTGGAGTCAGCAGGATAAGACCCGAATCCCGGCGATCTATGCGTGGGCAGGTTGAAGCGTGCCGAAAGGTGCGTGGAGGACCGCAAGCGGTTTTGATATGCAAATCATTCGCGTGACCTGCGTATAGGAGTGAAAGATTAATCGAGCCGGGCATCAGCTGGTTCCTCTCGAAACATGCCGTAGCATGACCTGATCTGAGATCGACAGTGAGGTAGAGCACTGATTGGGGAAGCTGGGGAAGAAATTCCTCACTCTCCTGTCAAACTCCAAATTCCCTGTCATCAGAGACGATCGGAAGTCCGCATTACGGGGTAAGCTTGTAATGCGTAAGGGAGACAACCCAGACCGTGGTTAATGTCCCTCAGTGCAGGCTCAGTGTAAACACTGAAAGTAGTCCTGGGTCAAAGACAACTGGGAGGTGAGCTTAGAAGCAGCTACCCTTTAAAAAGTGCGTAACAGCTTACCAGTCAAGATTCAGGGCGCTGAAAATGGACGGGGCTTAAGCCTGCCACAGATACCACGGACCATACGCAAGTATGATGGCGTAGAGAGGCGTCCTGCATGGGCGGAAGCAGGGTTGCAAGATCCTGTGGACCGTGCAGGAATGAAAATTCTGGCAGTAGTAGAAGCTTAAGATTGGTGAGAATCCAATCCGCCGCAGGGGCTAGGTTTCCTCGACAATGTTCGTCAGTCGAGGGTTAGTCGGTCCTAAGACGTACCGTAATTCGAGTACGCCGAAAGGGAAACAGGTTAATATTCCTGTACCTGTATCAAACAATCCTGACGCTTTCGGATAGGCATTGCGGAGTCATCGCTCCGTCTAAGCCGGATATGAAATTGGAGTACCGTAATGGTGAGAATTTTTCAAAACGGTGATGGGGTAACAATGCTGATTCCAGGAGCCCGTGAAAAGGGTGATACGGTCCGTACCGAGAACTGACACAGGTGCCCCTCGCTGAGAAGGCGAAGGCGTGTCGGGAGTAAATGTGTTAAGGGAACTCGGCAAATTAGCCCTGTAACTTTGGGATAAGGGGTGCCTGCCCAGCGATTGGGCAGGTCGCAGTGACAAGATCGCTCCGACTGTCTAATAACAACATAGCAGACTGCAACTCCGAAAGGACTCGTATAGTCTGTGATTCCTGCCCAGTGCGAGTATCTGAACACCGGGTTCAACCGGACGAAGGACTCGTAAACGGCGGGGGTAACTATGACCCTCTTAAGGTAGCGTAGTACCTTGTCGCTTAATTGGCGACTTGCATGAATGGAATAACGAGAGCGATACTGTCCCTAACACATACCCGTTGAACCTTTTGTACTAGTGCAGAGACTAGTGACTCCTTATGGGAAGTGAAGACCCCGTGGAGCTTTACTGCAGCCTGTCGTTGGGTTACGGTATTACCTGCGCAGGGTAGATGGGAGACGTCGATCCAACCCTTGTGGGGGTTGGTTAGTCACCGATGAGACACCATCCTGGTTTTATTGTAATTCTAACTGATTTATCAGGACATCGATAGGTAGGCAGTTTGGGTGGGGCGCCACACCCTCGAAAAAATATCAAGGGTGCCCTAAGGTCAACTCAAGCGGGTCAGAAACCCGCTGAAGAGTGTCAAGAGCAAAAGTTGGCCTGACGCGATTTCGCATAGCAAGAAATCGCGAGAGGAAACTCGGGTCTAACGAACCAATACGCCCTGTTGATGAGGGCTATTGACTACAGAAAAGCTACCCCGGGGATAACAGAGTCGTCGCCGGCAAGAGCACATATCGACCCGGCGGCTTGCTACCTCGATGTCGGTTCTTTCCATCCTGGCTGTGCAGCAGCAGCCAAGGGTGAGGTTGTTCGCCTATTAAAGGGGATCGTGAGCTGGGTTTAGACCGTCGTGAGACAGGTCGGTTACTATCTATAAGGAGTGTTGGAAGTCTGAAGGCAAGAATGAAATAGTACGAGAGGAACTTTCATTCGGCGCCACTGGTCTACCGGTTGTCTGACAAGGCAACGCCGGGCAGCTACGCGCCAAGAGATAAAAGCTGAAAGCATCTAAGCTTGAAACTCAGCCTGAACAAGAGACTTCATTAAAGACACGGGTAAAAGACCCGGTTGATAGGTTCGGGATGTACGCACGAAGGCAACGACGTGTTCAGTCCGCGAATACTAATCGTCTTAATAACGTCAATTCATGTTTCTCAAACCCAGACGAAATCCTTAAACGCTGGTGTAATTATATCTCGCATCTTCCACACATCCAAGCCAGGCCAAGTGGCTGAGCAGTCACGCGGTTGACAGCAGGTCAACTCAATTCCGGTTCGAACCCGGAGTTTGGCTATCAATAGCGGCCACAGCAGGTGTGTCACACCCGTTCCCATTCCGAACACGGAAGTTAAGACACCTCACGTGGATGACGGTACTGAGGTACGCGAGTCCTCGGGAAATCATCCTCGCTGCTATTGTTCAACGAGAGACTCTTTTGTATAAATTAAAAAATTATTCAGATAGTTTTTTTTGAAAAGATAATCCATTGTACCGATATTACATGGTTGCCATCAGAAATGTTGAAGAATATGAATGGCTTGTGTATCTTTTTGATGGTGTAACCCTAGTTTTCGTTGGATTATTTCTTATTGGTACATTACTTGGTTCCGCCAGTGATGAGAGAACCTTACCAACAATGGTTGCCTCTTTAGCTTGTATTGTTATGTCAATATATTTCTTTGCGGAGGCGATATTTGCACGTAATAAGAAAAAATTCACTTTACAGGTATAAAATGGTTCGGGATTTCTTCTCCTTATAATATATTTATCAAAAGATATTTCTTATATTATAATTCATTATGTGATATGCCTGAATTGTCAGAAGAACGTGCAAATCAGTTAGTCAATACCTTTTCTACGATTTCTATTGCAGTATATGTAGGTGTAGCGATATTACTTTCAATAATCGCAATATTATCATTGATTGAATCCTTTCTGGAAGTTTTAGTAATTTTGGCAACTATGCATTGGGAAGAAGGGATCATACAGGTGATTTATTCGATTCTTTTTACTATCATTATCATTGAATTATTTGAAACTGTAACTGTTTATTTAAAGACAAAAAGAGTTCCAGTACGGGCTCTTCTCATTGTTGCATTAACTGCCTTAATAAGGCATATAATTGTCATAAACATAAGTGAAACGGAAGTATACCACTATCTTGGATTATCAGTAATAATGGCCGTTCTCATTGCAGGGGTTTATTTGTTAAAAGAAGATATTCACTCAGGTAATTTAATAAATTAGAAAATTAATGGATTACTTTCATTTTTACGGTCAATCAGATATACTAAGAGCAATAAAGTTTCAGTATTGAGATGAAAATGAGTTCAAAAATAATTACTGATGGAACAGAAATCCTGACCACTGAACAGGCAGATGAATTATGGGAATTGGGAGACAGCGGAGCACAAAATGCTGCAATTGCTCTCTCTTCTCTTATAGGAGTACCTGTTTCAATTTCAGTTCAGAAAATTATCATGGTAAAGTTGGAAAATCTTCAGAATTATCTTGATGATTCCGTTGCTTCTATGGTTGTTTTCCAGGTTCGTGGTCAGGTTTCAGGAAATGGCTCGATAATTCTTCATGTTCCAAAAAAGTCCATACTCCGGTTATCATCGATAATGCTTGGAGCTCCAGATGAAGATCGGGAAATAAATGAAATGGATATGAGTATGCTTCATGAAATTGGAAATATTATGACTTCTTCCTACCTTGATGCATGTGCAAATCTCTTATCTCTCATGCTCATTCCCTCACCTCCATCTATGGTAATTGACATGCCTCATGCAGTAATTCAGTCTGTTATTGCTGGTCAGGAATTTGATGAAGAACTGGATCAGATTCTTTTGTTCAAAACGGACATGCATTGCGCGGAGTTTGATCTGGAAGCGGGTTTACTTCTTTTGCCTTCAAAGTCACTTCTCCATGAATTACTCGAACGTTTTAGAAAAATGCGAACCACCAATACATAAGGCTCTTAATTTTTTTGTAAAACTCTCAAATAAAGGGTATAAAATGCCAGAAAGATAAGAACTGTCCCTGAATACTGATGTAATAATTAATTTCACCATCAATTTTTTCTCATATGTGCACAGGGATTATATCTATTCATTTGTGATGATTAGTACAGGATGTATCTTCTTTTATGTCCCTGCATAAAAAATCCAGAACTTCGTGCACGAGGAATCACTCATCAAAAAGATTTAGATGCATTTTCTCAGGTTTTATTCCGATGTGAAACGTTTAAAATACCTGTGAAAATGCTTCCTTGTGCAGAGACGATGTACCTGGGGCCTGATCATGAGCCAGGGCATTATCTTGGTCGATTGGATAATCCGGATTTTTCAGATCTTATATGCAGACTTGAAACCAATGTCCGCGAAGATTGGAAAAGTGATGGTCGTCCATATGCGATCATTGGAGTTGATTCATCTCCGGTTTGTGGGGTGCGAAATACCTGGTATGGATCGGTTCATGGCTCTAACGGAAAGATACCTGGTAGAGGGTTCTTTCTAAAACGTTTTTCAGATATAATGGCCTTTGATGTCTTTGAAGCAGCCTGTTGGAAAGTTTATCTTGCTGCACCTTTATTTTCCGAAGCTGAGTGTGATTTCAATAGAAAAGTAGCGGATATATTAACTGGTTATGCTATGCAGGTTCATCTTCCCCAGGATTGTGGAGATTCGGAACATTCACGGGAATTATCTATTCAAAGAGAAATATTTGAAAAAAATGTACAAGCTATTCACAATGCTGATATTGTTGTTGCTGTGATAGACGGTGCTGATGCAGATTCTGGAACTTCCTGGGAGATTGGATATGCATTTGGACTTGGGAAAAAAATAATTGCACTTCGGACAGATTTCAGACATGTAGGTCACAATGAGATGGTAAATTTAATGCTTGAGCAGTCATCTGTAGTTGTGAATAATATACCATCGCTCATTCAAGCCTTACCCTGTCCCATTCCAATTCGACCCTTAAAAGAATAGAATGTATGAGATTTTATATACCTGTTCATTCGAAAAAAATAAAATGACAGAGTTTTGGATTGTGTGAATTGATTGTAGACTTCATCAGGATATTGTTGACGATTTGAACTCATGTCTATTCATCAGTTCTTCTACAATAGGTCTGAATCATTTTTAGTGCACAGAAAGATCCACACATGGAACAATTTGTATCCATAGGAATACCCCGTCCTGCTTCCTCCGGGTCCAGAGCAAATGCTGCCTGTTCCTCAAAATTCATTTGCGCTCTTTTCTCAGCGATATGTTTGTCCTTTTCAGACAATCCATATTTCATTGAATCTCCAATATGAGCAGCAATCCGGAATGCAATAAGTCCTTCTTTGACCTCATCAGGAGTCGGAAGACTTTTATGTTCTGCCCTAGTGATGTAACAGAGATAATCTGCTCCGGCTCCTGCTGCGAATGTTGCGCCAATCGCACCGGTAATATGATCATATCCCATGCCAACATCCGCTGGAAGTGGTCCTGCTACAAAGAGTGGAAAATCTGTCTTATCTTTGTAGTACCTTATATTTTCTGCGATTTTATCGGCTCTGATATGTCCTCCGGCTCCTTCAATAATTACCTGAACTCCTTTCTCATGAGCCTGCTGTGCCAGCAGGATATTCTCGTTTATCTCCAGAACCTGTGCACTATCCCGGTTATCATGGATACAACCTGTTCTCATGGTATTTCCGAGTGAAAGGACGACATCTTTCGATTTTAGTATAGTGAGAATCTCATCAAAATGTGTAATATAGGGATTTTCCTGATTATTTTTTAGCATAAATGAACTCATCATTGCGCCTCCTTTGGAAACAACTCCCATTATGCGGGAACTCTGTTTCATTGCCTTTATGGTCTGTCTAGAGGGACAATGAAGGACCATTGATGAAATATCTTCTTTGATTTGTTCTTTCAGGTTCTCTATTATGAGATCATCAGTGAGATAATCAAGGGTATTTTCTGCAACCGCCTGGTAGAGAGGGACTGTGGTCATGGGGAGTGATGTGACATCACGTATTGATTGTCTGATTTCTGGTATGTCTCCAGCGGTTGACAAGTCCGTAATAGTGTCTGCACCATAAAGTTCAGCAATTTTCGCTTTTTGAATCTCTTCTTCTGGGACACAATGACCAGATGAGGTACCAAGGTTTACATTTATTTTTGTCCTGAGTCCTGTTCCGATTGCAATTCCCATATTACCACGGTACATGATTGCAATGGATCCGGTTTCTATTCCTTTCCGGATTAATTCATAAGGCTGATGTTCAATTTCGGCTATATTTTTAATTATTGTGTTATTCATTTTTTTATCTGGAGTTTGTTTAGATTCATCATCATACAGAGCTTATAGGTGAACCATATCTATTTGTTGTTGGTGCACATAATGTTCCTGTTATCCTTTTGACCATTCTTCTATTCAGGATCGATGACAAATATTGAAATCTTATGATGAACCCCCCATGATGATAATATGATTCTAATGAGCCTTTTCTACTGATGAAAATTGTAATTACATTTTCATATGAAAGAGCCGAAACACTTATGGTGCACCAGGTTACAATTCTATTGGTGCACTATCTGTCTCACAGCGAAACATGCATCTAGGATAGTCTCTTCTGTACAGATCTGTTCTGGTAACCCCGGAATAATCGTACAGATTTCGGATGCAGTTTGATGAGTCTATTTTTATGAAACTTTTTTATTCTTATCATAGGAATCTGATACATTTTTCTATACACATCACTCTGATATTGGTGTAATAATGACACAGGGATCGGTCCTGGAACTTATCCAGCAGATAGAAAATGAATCATGCGTACTGACAAAACCTGAACGTGCTCTTCTCATAACAGATGGATCTGTCACCCGGCTTTTAGAGGCATTTATAAATGCGCCTGTTGGTGTTAAAACTATTCAGCAGAACATTGTTCCAGCATCAGAAAAAATTGCAGAGTATCTTGAGATTCTACCCGGTGAAGATGTGAATTTTCGGGAAGTCTATCTCTATAATAAAAATAATGACCGTCTGTTGATACGTGCCATTTCATATGCACCATTGAAACATCTTCCACCCGGGGCAATGACCCGGCTTATGAACGAAGATGAGCCAATTGGTTTCATCATGCGTGATGAAAAGATGGAGTCACGGAGAGAAATCCTGTCAATACAAAAGAAATTACTTCCTTCTGAATGCCAGATCCCAAATAAAAGAACCTGTCATTGTCTGAGTAGATCATACCGGATAATTCATAATTCACGTCCTATATTTTATATTGAGGAACAAATTCCCTCCTCCCTTTTTATTGATGATTCTACTGTCAGAGTGGTCACACCTTCCCGCCTTCATATCGGACTTCTTGACATGAATGGTTCCGGAGGCAGGGTTGATGGTGGTGCAGGAATTACTCTGAAAGATCCCGGTTTTATCATTGAAATATCAGAGTCAGATACATTTTCTCTGACATCACAAGAACCAGGGGTATCATATCAGGTGCAGCCAATCCTTGAAAAATTAATCGCCAATGGATTATCAATACCTCCAGTACATATTGATATTCAGCAATCCATTCCCTTTCACTATGGTCTTGGGAGCGGGACCCAGGCAGCACTTGGAATAGCGGCAGGAATAGGAGTATTTTCTGAACAAAATATGAGTGCAGATGAACTGATTGCTATTTCTGGAAGAGGGGGAACATCTGGGATTGGAACAAGAGCTTTTTTCATGGGAGGATTCCTTGTTGATGCCGGTCACCGGTTTGGGCCAGGTAGAAAAAAGGATTCGTTTGCACCATCAGCCTTATCTTCTGGTGCAGGTCCTGCTCCCCTGGTCGGCCGGTATGATATTCCGAACGATTGGAATTTTGTACTGGCAATACCAGAAGGATTCGCAGAAATCCATGGCCAGTTTGAACATGATGTATTTCAGACCTTCTGTCCTGTCCCACAACATGAGGTCCAGGCTCTTTCTCACATTCTTCTCATGAAACTGATCCCTTCAGTGGTTGAAGAAGATTTGGAACAGTTTGGGGAGGCAATAAATGAATTTCAGAATTATGGCTTTAAGAAATGTGAACTACGTCTTCAGCCCCCGGTAATCAGGGAAATTATGGATGCCATGATTGATGCCGGTGCAGCCGGGGCTGGTATGAGTTCATTTGGACCGGTTGTGTATGGGGTATGTGATTCGCATATGAATGCAGTTCGGTCAGCTGCTCAGAAGATCATGAACCAAGAGAATGGTGGAAGAACAATATGCACCAAAGGAAAAAATAATGGGGCAGAAATAGAAAGAAACGGATACAAATTACAGATAAATCATTGATTCTCAATTTCATGTATCTGCCTGAAAATATCGGACAAGAAATTTCCTGACTTTTTCTGATTCAATAAATCCTTTATCAAGTTCATCAACCAGAGAATCAATGATATGTACCTGTTCAGCAATTCTGGTGCTTTCAGGAGTTTCAGAGAATGATGCAAGTGTCAGGATAACACTTAATGGATTACGAATCCGATCATTTAAAATTGCAAACTGTTCAATATTCCTATTGATCTGTTCAAATGCATTCATCTGGAGTTGCCTGATTTTAACCCGATCTGAAATATCCCTTGAGATCTGAATTATGAATTCTTCGTTTCGGATTTTTACAACAAGAGCTGTTATCTCGACAGGAATGATCGTTCCATCTTTTGTAACTTCTGAAAATTCTGCGGTCTGAACTGGTGAAATTCTAAAATTTTTAATGAATGATAAAAAACGTCCAAACTCTTCAGGGGGGAGAATGTCTGCAGGCGATAGCCTCATAAGTTCCGCCTGGGTGTATCCCAGCCTTTTTACCGATGATGAATTAGCTTCAATAAAGTGCCCCGGATAAAATGATTCATCAACTGGATACATGGCGACAGAGTCAAAAAGATTTTCAAAAATAATTCTGAATCGCTCCTCTATCCTGATTAAGAGTTCTTCAGTCTTTTTCCATCTGGTGATTCTCCGGAAATACCCCATTTTCCAATGGTAATCAGAATCATTCTTCTCCAGAATGGAAAATTCTACAGACTGTCCCTTTCCAGGTCCGGAAAAAATATAAAGATCTTGGTCTTTCAGGGTGGAAGAAATAAGGTGATATCCATTCGGTGAGATACTATCTGCGTTTTTTATCACCGGAAGAACAACTTCCTCAATGAATTCATCAAATTGTCTGCCGACATAATTCTCTCTGGTGACTGGAAATAACTGAGAAATACCTTTGTTCAGGTGACAGATGATATCTAATGTGTTTAGAATTACAATACCATCCTCTATCCCGGAGGTGAGCTCATACCAGATCTGATATAAACTCTCTGATGAATCCATATGTGATCAACCATTTGTGACTGAATCTATTTATGGAATATCTATTCCATCCTTCGATATATAATACGATTCCATGATTTCTCATACCTGCATCTTTATATCTCCATTCTCGTATATGGGTACGGATATAATATGGCATCACCTGACGTCGAGACAGATCTTATCTATACATTAAAAAAGGAAGCAGGTTCTGCTCTCCCCATTGATATCTGGTATGAGGGAGAAATGTGGATTTTTCATCCGATAGGTTCTATCGATACCACGACATCATCTGACCTTGAAGGAACATTGATAGAAGGAATTAATCAGGGAATGCGTTGGATTATTCTGGATCTGACCGACGTGCGATATATATCAAGTGCAGGTATTCGTGTTTTTATTGCTGCAGCCAAGACTCTGAAGGAAAAGAAAGGTGAGCTTCTGTTTTCTACCCCAAATAAAAATGTATCTGATATACTCCGGTTATCAGGGTTGTTCAAAATTTTTAAAGTTTATCCGGATAATGCAGCAGCAATTCGGTCATTCACCGTCAAATAAAAAATGGTCGAAAATATTTTTTCTCTATACTTTTCCAGCATCATGCAGGTATTCAAAATCGATATGGCCATTATACGGATCGGTCTTTAATAATTTCACCATCACTTTCTGCCCCACTTTAAGACCAGATTCTCTTCGCATTACTCTTCCTTCTGCCGGGGGGCGGATAAGTCTGACATATGTTCCTTTTTCTGATGCACCGGTTACAAATCCCTCAAAAGTCTCTCCAATCCTTGGTTTTAAAAGAACTGCCGCGGCAGATTTTCTCATAAACCGTTCAACCTTATTTGCTGCCTTTTCCCGACCGGAGAGCCATTCTGCTTTTTCCTCAAGTTCCCTGACATGATAAGGGGATTTGGTTCCCAGAAGAACAGACTTGATTAGCCGCTGGATGATAAGATCAACATATCTCCGGTTTGGAGCGGTGCCATGCGTGTAATCGGTGACTGCAAGAGCAAAGTGTCCGATAGGAGTCTTACCAGGAATAAAAGGGACATATTCTCCTGAACCCATGAGTTTTACAACCGTAAGAGAGAGATCTGGAAATCGCTCAGGATCTACTTCACGCTGTTTTATCAGGAAAGATGAGAGTGATTTTGCATCCGGATTGAATGGAAGTTTCTCTCCGAATTTCGCAGCAACAAGCCGAATCTCCTCCCAGTACTTGGGAACCCTGACGACCCTTTGTATCATGGGCAGACCGGCGTTCTCAAGAAAAGCCACCATCGTTCCATTTGCTGCGACCATAAACTCTTCAATAAGACAACGGGCAGCATTTTGTTCCTGGATTACCAGGTCAGTAACTGTTTCACCATCAGAGACCACGTGAGCCTCAAGAGTTTCAAGGTCCAGGGCGCCTTGTCTTCTTCGATGAGATCGAAGGCGTACTGCAACTTCATTTTGTAGTTCCAGTTGCTTTTTCAAACCATCTGTCTCTGCAACCCGTGATGGAACCGAAATCTTACCTTCCAGCCAGTCTCCGATCTCTTCATACACGAGTTTCGCCTTATTCCGAACCACTCCCCGGTAAATATCTCCTGGTCTGACTTCTCCATCTGGAAGAACCATGTATTCAATAATAATTGCATAACAGTCCTGACCTGGAA